>JAKAZZ010000009.1 GCA_021826315.1 Actinomycetes bacterium | reverse complement strand
AAACAATGAAGATAGTTTCGCCTATCTGAACAGGGGTTTTACGTACAATTTCCTAAATTATTCAAATTCCGTTAATTCGTAATTAGCAATAGTCAGATTGACGGTAAAGCCTAACTAGTTTGTAGAAACAACAAATTGCGAATGTCAATCTGTGCAGGGTCACAATGGGGTGCACCTGTCAAACCGACTCGTAGAGTTGGCATCGAAGGCTATCAGCGGTGCCCAACGGTACGCAGTTGAGAAGATTCTTCGCTGTAGGGGGTAACGATAGAATGCCGCTCGAAAAGCCGGCAACGGGAAGTCAACTCACCTTGGGTGAGATTCTGTCACAACCATCGCTGGGCCTAACGCTTATTAGCGGCGAAGACCGCTATAGATTGCGGCCAGTAACAGGAGCACACTCATTCGAGATTTCACATCCAACGAGGTGGTTCTCGTCGCATTGGATAGCACTGACTACTGGACTTCGTCTCAAGGGCAAGCCCGAGGAGCAGCGTCTACTCGTAGAAGAGCTTGCAAATGCAAACATATGTGCCCTTGGCTTCGCTCTAGACGTCAACTTTAAGCAGGTACCCACTGCCTTGATTGAAGCAGCCAAGGAGTTCGACCTTCCGCTCTTCACGGTGCCTTTCGCAACGGGATTCGCCGAGATCATCGCCTTTATCAATCAAAGCCTCCTTTCGCCAAATGTGGGAGCACTGCGACGTTTCGTCTCGGTTCAGGACTACCTACTTGATGCACTCTTATCTCCGTCGCCAATTCGCTCGTTAATCGAACGACTCGCTCCATTAGTCTCATCTGAGGTCGCCTTTATTACACGAGAGATCGCTGTTGGCTTTACATCTGACAGCCTCCGTCGTGAAGTTCTTAATTCGATCCTTATCGAAGTTTCGCGCCACGTCGAAACCGAAAAGGCAAATGCAAAGGCACGAGGCGGAAACAGAGGCAAAGGGGCAAGCGAGAGCCAAAGTGTTATCGCGTTGACTCAGATCTTTGAGTTCGAAACCGACTTTGGACCAGGGCTTGCCCTAGCCGTTCTCGATGGAGATAAAGACCCCTCGTGGCTAACGCTAGTTCAAACTACCGCCATTCCGGGAGAGGTAGGATTTCACCTATCGCTACCGTTGATTAGATCTGCAGGCCACATTCTTTCGATAGCCCTTCAGACTAGAAATGAGCGAGCGAGCGAGAAGCGTGCGCTAGAGCGCGCTCTCCTCATTGAATCATTAGCAATAAAACCGACGCGTGCATCTTCCATTCGCGGGGGTCGTGGATCCCTTGAGCGACTCATTGCAGTTGGAATTGACTTTTCGCAACCGGTATACGTTGCAGTATCTTCCTCTGAGGATATCAAGCGATACCAGGGAGACTTTAGAAGACGAGCCGAAGAATCTGGCGCAATCGAGATAGACGACGTCCACGATGACCGCCTAATTGCCCTTATACAATGCGACAAAACTTTAATTGAAACTCTAATAAATCAATCGGATCCAAATTATCCAGCAACCTTTATCGGTCTCTCACGAGCAATCGATGGGCCAAATGGCCTAGTTCTTGGATACCGCGAAGCCCTTTCATCGCTCTCCGAACTCGAGGCGAGTAACCGTAAAACATCAAATCTCAATTGGCAACACTTGATCCGATTTGAAGACGTCAAGATGGCCACTTGGCTACTGGCTCAAGTCGAACCAGTAGCACTTGCAGCAAAGCAGAAGACCAAAGTAGAACAGCTAGAGATTGAAAAACACACGGTTGCAACATTAATCGCCTACCTAGAGTGCAATCTCGACATCACCGAAGCAGCTAAACGGCTGGCCATTCACCCCAATTCAATGCGTTATCGTCTAAATAAAGTACGCGAGAGCCTAGGTATCGACCTCGACGACTTTGAAGAGTTGGTTGACGTCTACCTAGCTTTGAAGCGCCATCGCCGATACTAGATTCCCCACGGAAATTTGTGAAAATATCGAATTTTTAGCTCAAATTTGAATCGATTGACCTAGGGACATGGGTGTATCGTAGGAATCTAATCGATTCCACCAAATAGGGGGGCACTACTTTGGCAACTTCATTCTGGCACCCATTTGCAAATATGTCCGACGTAAAGGACAAGAGCTTTACCGTAGTACGAGGAGAGGGCAACTACGTCTACGACAAAGAGGACCGTGCCTACTTCGATGCGACGGCGTCGCTTTGGTACGCAAATGCCGGTTATGGGCGTCGAGAGATCATCGATGCCATAAAGAACCAGGCAGAACTGCTCGCCTGCTACTCCACCTTCGGTGATATCACCAATGAACCCGCAGAGGAGTTGGCCGACTTTGTCGCGCAAAGATCTCCGATGGAGAACTCCAAAGTCTTCTTCGTCTCAGGTGGAGGCGACGCCATCGAGACCGCTGCCAAGCTAGCTCGGAAGTACTTCCATGAGCTTGGCCAGGGCGATCGAACCCTCATAGTCAGCCGTAAAGACTCGTACCACGGAACGCATGGGTTTGGAACGTCCCTCGCTGGAATTGCACCGAACCGCGTCGGCTGGGGAGATCTAATCTCTGGCGTAGCGCTCGTCGATCGCGACGATCCCGAGGATCTAGTCCACTTAGCAAATTCAGTTGGCTCCGATAAGATCGCCGCGATCTTTGTCGAACCGGTGATCGGTGCCGGTGGAGTCCACCTTCCTACCGAAGGCTACCTCGAGCGCATCCGCGAGATCACCAAGGAGATTGGCGCCCTCATGATCGTCGACTCGGTGATCTGTGGCTTTGGCCGTCTCGGCTACTGGTTTGGTCCAGAACGCTTTGGCGTAGTTCCTGACATGATCACATTCGCGAAGGGCATCACCTCTGGATATGTACCCCTCGGAGGTGTGGTTGTGTCAGGAGAGATAGCAGACCCATTCTTCAATAAAGGTGCCACCTTCCGCCACGGTCCAACCTATGCCGGCCACCCATTGGCTGCTGCTGCTGGGATAGCAAACTGCCAATTTTTAGAGAACGAAGGACTCATCGCAAAAGGTCAGGAGCTGGAAGGAAAGCTCAAAGAGGCCCTAGATGCATCGTCTGACTCACCCCTCATCGAAGAGGTTAGAGGAGGCCTCGGACTCTTGGGAGCACTCGAATTTGACACTGATCGACGCCAAAGCGATCCATCAATAATGGCAAAGGTTCAGATGGAGATGAGGAGTCGCGGCTTCTTAGTTCGACCTCTCGTATCATCAATCGCGGTCTCACCACCCCTTAGCGTAACTGAAGATGAGATCGAGCGCCTTGGAAATGCATTCGTAGATGCACTAAAAGCCGCCGACCGATAATCTTTAGAGATAGCAGTAGCAACCTGGCTATGGAACTAGACGCACGAAGGTCATCGACAACCACCAAAGCAGTGTTGTCATGAGCGATAGTTGCCACGGTGCTCACGGATATAGAAGGCACAAAGACAAAGATTGGTAAGAGCTAAATGAAAGCAGTTGTAGTTCACGAACACGGCGACTCATCGAAGATGGAGATCGCCGATATCCCCAAACCAACACCTAACAGCCGTCAAGTCCTCATCGAGACCAAGTACGCGTCGGTAAACTTTGCCGACATTATGGCAGTTGCTGGAAACTATGCAGTTGGCACTCCACCTTTTACACCCGGAATCGACGCCTATGGAACGATTGTGGAGGTCGGTTCCGAGGTAGACCCTAATTATGTGGGCAAGAGGGTTATCGCGTTCGTCGACGAAGGTGGATACTCTGAATTCTGCCTCGCAACGCTTGGCCAATTCTTTGAGGTTGCCGCAGGAACCGACGAACTCCAGGCAGCTGCCTCCCCTCTCTTGCTAGGCACTGCCTATGGCCTCCTCCATAGTGCGACTTCCCTACAAACGAGTGACTCAATCTTGGTTCACGCTGGTGCGGGCGGCGTCGGTACCACCCTCATTTCGATGGCAAAAGCAGATGGCGCAACAAATATCGCTGCACTGGTTTCGCGGGAGGAAAAGATCAAAGTCGTGGAAGAGAGAGGGGCAACTGGCCTACTGTATGGCGATTCCAATGACTACTCTCAAAGGGTCCGTGACGCAATCGGAGGAGGGATCGACCTAGCCCTGAATTCGATTGGCGGTGAAACCCTCGGCGAAGATCTAAAAGTGACCAACGCATTCGGAAGAGTGGTAGTCTTTGGCATGGCAAGCGGGCGTCCAGGAACTGCAGCCTCTAACCTCCTTCACCCAACTTCTCGGGCAGTAATCGGATACTCCTTCGGCAATCTCCGTAGGAACCGTCCAACCGAGGTTGCGCCGCTCATGGAGAGGGCACTCGCCTATCTCACGAGTGGCAAGGTTTCCCTCGAGATTGGCGAAGTTGTAAAGATTGATAATGTCCGTGACGCCCATGACTTAATCACCTCTCGAAAAAGTATTGGAAAGGTCCTCCTGAGCCTGAGTTGACCTCCATGTGGAGGGTCAAGACTATATCCCGATCTCGACTCAGAAGTTATACGATCACCACCTCTCGCCTTTTGCTTATTGCAAGGCTTGCCTATCAAAGTGACTCGCAATTGGCTCGCAAAGTTATTGATGTACAACTTCGCACGTCAACCTTTGATAGATTTATAAATGCAGGGCTTCACGACGAGCTGTAAACGTAACCCGATAAAAGAGCGCTACGTCCAAAAAGATAAAGCGAAAAGTCGCCCAACATAATTGAATGCAAGGAGATATGAAATGGACGAGAACAAAGTTGACGCCGCAACCAAAGAGGCTGAAGTTGAGCCAAACGCTGAGGGTGCAAAGGTTACCGAAGTTTTGATCCTTGAAGAGATCTCGATAGATTCCATGTGCGGCGTCTACTAGAAGGACGAGATGCAAGGACGATTTGGTCCTCCGTCCAAGCACTCCTCCAAAGTCAAAAGATCGCTACATCGCGGGTGTATCGATAACCTCACGGATGAGATTCGGGGTTCGTAGCCTTGATGCAAGGGACGGTAAGTGTTTTGTTGGAGTGCCTAGGTTGAAACCGACGAGCGCTGCTTTACAGTTTCAACTAGACAACCAGTCGACGCCATATGTAGAATTACAACCGTCCAGCTAAGTTTCGATGGTTTCTACCTGAAGTTAAGCGGCTGGAGAAAGTCGCAGCATCCGATGTATCGATATCACTGAATACAAAAATAAAGGCGACGTTCCACAATGGAACATCCACTAAGAGCGTAAGACCACGCTAAAAAAAGCAGCACTGAGTCGATATCGCACGGCTGCTTCTAAGAAGGAGACAATATGAATATCGCAATCTCCAAAGAGTTTTCGTACCGCAAAGAGGAGTTTGGCGGCCTCTTTTACAACTTCAACACTCGACAGCTCCTCTTGGCAAAGTCCAAGATAACAGTAAAGCTTATGGATAAAGTCGCGAGTGGTCAATGGAGTAAAGATGAGATCGTGGAAGATCAAGCGCTCGATGACTTTACCCCGCAATCGATTCAAGCCGCTCTAGATCAACTGATCGAAAAGGGAATCCTAACCTACGACAACGATGTGCCTTTAGTATTTGAGGCTAGCGAGGAGAAGATTTAATGAATGGTGAGCTTAGAGAGCAGATGCGCAAAGGGTTAGCTTCGCCCATCTGCTTGACCTGGGAGATCACCTATGGGTGCAACCTAGCGTGCGTTCACTGTCTCTCGAGTTCGGGAAGGCGACGCCCTGACGAACTTACAACCGAAGAGTGCAAGGCGCTGATCGATCGCTTCCGAGAAATGTCGATCTTTTACGTCAACATCGGCGGCGGTGAGCCAATGATCCGTCGAGACTTCTTTGAAATCATCGAATACGCTACGTCAAATCGTGTCGGAGTGAAATTTTCAACCAACGGATCCAGAATCGATAAAGAGGCTGCTCGCCGCATCGCATCTATGGACTATCTCGACGTACAGATCTCGATTGACGGCTACGACCGAGCTTCAAACGACGCAATAAGGGGCGACGGCGCCTTTGACATGGCTATCACTGCCCTTTCAAACCTAAAAGAGGCTGGCTTTGCCACACCCAAGATCTCGGTAGTGGCAACTAGGGAGTCAGTTGAACACCTCGATGAACTAGATGCGATCGCAAATGAGTATGGGGCTCAACTTCGAATCACCCGTCTTCGCCCCTCCGGGCGAGGTATCGACTCCTATAGCTACCTAAATCCAACTCAAAGTCAGCAACTTGGCCTATACGAATGGCTTTCGGGGAGAAGTGACGTCCTAACCGGCGACTCATTCTTTCACCTCTCACCACTAGGAGAGCCACTAGACGGATTGAATATCTGCGGCGCAGGTCGCGTGGTCTGCCTCATCGACCCGGTCGGTGACGTATATGCCTGCCCGTTTACGATCGACGAGAACTTCAAGGCGGGAAACATCAGGGGTCAAGACTTCGAAACCATATGGCAAGAGTCGCCTCTATTCCAATCTTTTCGTGAGAGTGAAGGGCCGACCTCTTGCACAAGTTGCAGTGCCTTTGCGTCTTGCAACGGCGGGTGCATGGCAACCAAATACTTCACCGGCCTCTCGCTCGACGACCCAGATCCCGATTGCGCTAAGGGCCACGGAGCCAACTCAGTTAATTTAAGATCCGAGGCGACTTTGATTTCGATCAATAGAAGTCCGCGGAGGCGCGAACTCACCCTAAAGAGTTGAACCAAGTAGGCCAACAAGATTTCTAAAGATTCTGTTGGTCTCGACTTTTTCTAAAGTTCGTCAACCACTCTTCAAATGAAGTCGCGACTATCCGTTGGTCGTGAAGGTCGCTCGCCTCATATGAGGCGAGAAATACGATCGGATCGGCCATTACCTCTGGGGATAGGAGTTGGCTCCTAATCGCATCCGGAACATCTGGAGGTATCATCGAAGTAGCAGATGCTCCACCTGGCAGTAGAAGATTGACGGTGACTCCACTACCAGCTAAATCGGCAGCCATTACCCTACCCATGGCCTCGACTGCTGCTCCAGATGGGCCATAGGGGATAAAACCCTTACGCTCCATCGTTTGGGTATTCATAGAGATGATAACTACCCTTCCACCGGAGCCGTTGAGCATCTGAGGGACGACTGCCTTCGAAACAAGGAATGTCCCTAGAACCTTAGTGTCAAATACCCCCTCAAAACCATCCTTCGAGACTCGGTAGAAGGGCTCTGGATTGCTCATGAACTTTGGATTTACACTCACCATCCCTAGCCCGGCATTATTTACCAGCATGTCAATCGAACCGAATTCACTATTGATAAGTTCAAGGCCGGCGGTGATTGATACTTCATCGCGCACGTCCATCGCAACCCCAATTGCGCCTTCACCTAAAGAGTTAGCAACTTGGACCACGCTTTCTAGATAACGTCCGGTAATTGCGACTTGGCACCCTACCCCAACCAGGGCTCTAGCCATTGCTAGGCCTAGGCCACTCGTACCGCCAGTAATCAATATCCTCTTCGCGGCTATATCCATTGATACCTTCTCCTACTAATTCAATCGCAACGAATCTGCGCCGCTACATAATCTGCGACATATCGACCGTTCGTTTTGTACCTTCTATGGCGAGAGCCTAACCCAATGGCCTATTGTCCGAAGGATCGCCCAGCAAAATCCCGTTGCTAAATCTCAAAACTACCTTTGGTAACAGGACCGCTCAAGGCCCTGGCAAAAGTCAACGTACAAGGGGACAACAATTCAGATTATCTATAAAAACGAGCCGATCTTGAGTAACATCGATCGAGGTGGGCGTGCCTTGGATGGAACCATCGGATTAGCTTATCCACCGTCAGAGGTGGCCTAAGTAGAGCAGTTCCTTGTATGAACTGCTAAGGGCATAAGTAGGAGCAAGGGAAGCAGCGGATTTGGAACCTAGTGTCGCGGAAAAAGTAGCTAGAGATGATTTATAGTCAAATTGGCACTTGCGATTTATTCGATTGCAAATCTTCGTCAATCACCTCTAGTGCCACTCCAACGCTCTTTATCGAGGAAGACAAAGTGCCCTTTCGTCGGCAACTAGATGTTGGTGATGCTTATCGGCCATCGATATGGCGAAGAGGTGAAGTAGCATTGCGGAAGAGTTTTTTCAATTGAAGCGATGCAACGAAAGACTGATTGCACATTGAACTTGAAACAAAGGATATGAAAGGTCAAATGGAAGACAAAAGCCGGGCGGTCGAAAAAGTGATGGTCGAGATCTCATCGCAACGGTTGAGTCTTGCAAATCGATCTTACTTTGGCCCCATTGTGACCAACATGAACCGCAGAGACAACTACTCCAAGGCGTACTTTGACTTCTGTCGTAAGGTTCTCGCTAGCAAAAGAGTTGCGATCTTCGTCTTCGAAGGTGCGGCAATCTCACTCGATGAATTCTCATACGAATATCAGCCCCTGCTAACCGATGCGATACCTTCTATCAAAAGGGAACTACCGCGCCTAAAGGGCGAATTTCGCGCCACAAAGTTTTTACTCTCGCTCGTCCATCGTGGGCCACAGGGCTCGAGCGCCCTTTCGCAGAGTGCGCTCCCTGGTCCATCTCCATACCTCGACGTAACATCCGGTGAAATCTGTGCCGAGATGTCAATCAGCGAGATTGAAGATTTGATCAAGCACTACGCTACGGCAGCACAATTTGCACTTGAAGTTGGCTTTGATGGGATTGAGATAGCTGCAGGACAACACTCGCTCATACGCTCATTCCTCTCCCCTCTTACAAACCAGCGCAGCGATCGATACGGAGACGATAGAGGCCTCTTACTAAGAAGTCTGATACGAGAGATTTCAAAGTCAACAGCGGGTGGTATCGTCGGCCTTCGTCAATCCATAGATGAACTTGCACCATGGGGAGGATTCGGTCCAGAGCAAGCTGCCATGGATCTCATCGCCCTAGAGCAGGAACTACCGGGTACTGTCTCCTATGTACTTTGCGAGCGGGGCTCTATCTACTCAACCGCAGATACAGAGGCGGACTACAGCGCAGGATCTCTCTATAACTCAGGCGCAATGGATACCTTTGCCACTCGAGTAGCTGAGAGTCTTGGCGACGACCGCCCACTCCTTGTCGACTCCGGTGGCATCTACACCGACGCCGACCTCGCGAAGCTCTTCGCAACCGATCGAGACGTGGATTTGATAGATCTCACCCGGCCTATTATCGCAGATCCCCACTTTCTAGATGCAATTTATAGACCACGGAGGTGTATTGCGTGCAACCAAGGGTGCATGGTGGGAGACCAGCGAAATTTTCCGATCTCCTGCGCAGTCAATGCCTCTATCTCGCCCGATATTGAGGCGCCAAAGCGCTTCAAAGAAAGAATACCTACCGCGTCATCGCGACCTTTCGCCGCAGATGGACCAAAGATCGCCGTCGTTGGAGGCGGAGTAGCTGGGATGGTCGCGGCACTATCCCTGGCTCGTAATCGACATCGAGTAACCCTCTTTGAAGAAGGTCCCCATCTAGGTGGACAACTACGTCGCTACTGCTCGACTCACCCAAACTACCGCCTTACGGATCTCTTAGAAGACCTCGTGACAGAGGTGGCTTTGGCTGAGATAGAGGTAGAACTCTCGGCGAGGGTAGACAGCTACAGTGAAGTCGATAGCTTTGACGACGTTGTAATTGCGACCGGCTCGAATTACCGCCCCCGATCGGGCCCACCTATCGTAGACATTGGTGCGAGCCGAGGAACAGCTAAGGGACAACTCGATTCAATGCACGTCTTTGGATCATCTATCAAGCAGCTCATCGATGAAGGATCTAACTTTATCTTCTATGACATCGTCGGGGACGAGGCTTCGCGCGCGGTAGTCAAACGACTGATCGCACTTGGCGCTCAATTTACATACATATGCCCCGATCCAGTTGCCTTTAGCCAGCTTTCCCTATCAAATGGCTTAGTGGAAGGAAATACCACACTGATTAGAAGTGGTGCCGAACTTTTATTTGAGGCAAGAGTTACCGCCGTTGAGGAGAGATCCTGTGTTGTTGAAGAGATCTACAGTCAACACCAAAGGGTCATCGACTTTGACTACTTCATCGAATCAAACCGATACTTCGCTAACGATCAAATATTTCGTGGAGGCCGCGGTCTATTAATAGGAGATTGCTTAGCGCCGCGCTCTATTAGAAGTGCATTAGCAGAGGGAAGCCGCATCGTCGAAGCGAATGGTCCAAGCAAAGAAATTAAGTTGGTAGGGGCACAGAGATGAAGTATCCGCTCCTTGGTTCATCCATCAAATTAGGAGAAGTGGAAGTCAAAAACCGCATCGTCTTTGCTGCGCACTTGACAAATTACGCAGAAGAGCAGATGCCATCCGATCGCCACGTCGCCTACTATCGGGCTCGTGCTCGAGGAGGCGCCGGTCTCATCATCACTGAAGAGCACTCGACACATCCAACAGACTGGCCTTATGAGAAGTTGATCGCTGGTTTTCGTAACGAGGTTATCGAGGGATACCGAAAGATCACGGATGCAGTTCATGAATTTAACTGCAAGATCTTTGCTCAAATAAATCACAACGGAGGGCAAGGGTCAGGAAGGTACAGCGGTCGAGAGGTTTGGGGGCCATCGCCGACTATCGACCCCCTCTTCAAAGAGGTAGCCCACGAAGTTGACGAGGCCGAGATCGATGAAATCATCGAAGGTTACATAAAGGTAGCGACCAATGTAGCTGCAGGAGGATTCGATGGCGTAGAGCTACAATGCTCACACAGCTCCATCGTGAGAGCATTTCTATCGAGTGCTACGAACCATAGGAGCGATAGCTATGGTGGTTCTCTCGAGGCTCGATGCCATCTCTTAATAAGAATAATCGAGGGAGTTAGAGGCGCTATTGGGCCGGAGTTGGCCCTAGGCGTTCGACTCTGCGGTGATGAACTCATCGAGGGCGGGATTACCATCGATGAGACCGTCGAGGTTGCCTCGATCGTTGAAGATACCAAGATGGTTGACTACATCAACACCTCGATCGGAGTTGCCACCTACAGCCTCTATGCCATCGAGGCATCGATGGCTGTACCACCCTCCTATAGTCTCTTCATACCAAATGCGATTCGCCAACGTGTGAGCATCCCAGTTGTTGGCGTGGGGAGATTCAAAGATCCACTGCAGTGCGAAAAAGCCCTAGCAAATGGAGACTGCGATCTTATTGGAGTAGTTAGAGGACAGATTGCAGACCCCGACTTCGCGCGTAAAGCCCTCTATCTAGAGAACAGTGACTCTATACGAACCTGCCTCTCCTGCAATCAAGAGTGCGTTGGACGAATGGGGGTAAATAGGTGGCTTGGGTGCATTGAAAACCGAAGCGCCGGTCGCGAATTTCTGATTGAAAGAGGATCGAGCAATCAAATCAGATCCCTGAAGAAGTTCGACCGACGAACCAATACCAAAGGTAAGGTTGCAATTGCAGGTGGTGGACCTGCCGGCCTAGCAGCAACGATAGCTTTAGCCAGCCAAGGCTATCTTGTGGCTCCATTCGAAGCTAGTGACGAACTCGGAGGAGCAGTCACCACGGCAGCCAAGGGGCCATCTAGGGCAGAGTTCTATGACCTTATTAGAAACCTAACCCGAGAGCTATCCGAGGTCAACATCTCTTACAACCTCGGGACAACGGTTGATCGCGCCTTGCTGGAGGAGCTTTCTCCCGACATTTTGGTAGTTGCGACCGGGTCACAGAAGAAAAAACCGTACTTTGTCACGAACTACAGCGATCCGTTCGCTCAAATAGCCCCTTCCACAGATGAACTTCGGATCTTCGACTCATACGAAGGGTTTATGGGCCTTAAATTCGTCAATGAGGGAGATAGGGTCGTAGTCTTCGATGAAGTTGGCTTTCATGACGCAACTTCTAACGCCCTCTTCGCCCTCGAGAGAGGAGCGAAGGTTACTTACGTTACTCCAGCGCTATCACCGGCAAGCGGAATATCACTCACACTAGATCTTGAGTGGTGGAGGATCAAGATGGCCAAAGGCGGTGCTGAAATCGTAAAAAACACAATCATCACCGGTATCGAAGGTAAGACGATTTCTACCGTCAACCATATAACCGGCGCCCAAAGCCAGATCACCGCCGACTACCTCATCTTAAGTACAGCCCGCCTTCCGGAGTGCCACCTTAGCGACGTCGCAGAAGCGCTCTCAATCGCCTCGCTGCGAATTGGCGATAGCCTCTCACCTAGGCGTGCGCACGCAGCGATCATTGAAGGAAGCGACGTTGTCCGGGAGGTGGAGAAAAGATTATGGAAAGAGCGATAGAAGATAAGGCAGCGATTCGACAAGGTAAAAGATTGCGAACTTACATCCAAATTCCACCCCATCATCTAATAGGCCACTTCGCCATCTCTTTCTCTAGAGGGAGCGATATGAATCGCCCCCTATCACTGCCACAAAGAGGTGGCCGATGAGATCAACTAGTCATTCAGTAATGGTCTTGCTTTGGGGTGGCCACGATCCGCTTATCTGTCGTCAACTTGGACCAGATTCGATCGCAATCGTGGTTCAGAGCAGTGCAAGCGATAGTGGGGTAGATAACGATGTGCCAAGCATCTGTCCGAATTGTCGAGGACGAGCAGAATTAGGCAATCTGATCTCGGTTCTAGCGCCTCCCAACCTCTATCCAAGCTTCGTAGCTAACTCAATTTATTCATCGTTGATTCGACTACTTGATGAAGAAACCGATGAAAATAACGAAGAGGCAAAGCCCGATTGCTCGTTGACCTCCCCCGTCGCGCCCTACCACCAGTCTTCGTTCAAGAGCTCCTTCAAGGAGGCTTCGTTAGCGTTAAAAACTCCCATAAACGTTGATTCGATATTCGTAATGGGGGATCACAGGGCGATTGGAATAAGTGCCCGCTTAGCCACACTCTCATCGCTTTCCTTCGTCGGTTCGGTTGCTTCCGTCTATTCAGATCGAATCGCAACTACAAATAGCGATAACGGCGCCACCTATTACGAACGCCCAAGAACTTGTGGCTACGTAATAACACCGATAGCATCCGCCACAGCAAATCCCGTAATCGATAGCACTCCTGATTCAGAACCAAAACTAAGGTTCGATGGCCGAAGCCCATCGGTCGATGTAGGTTCTGCCGAGACCGCGAATGAGGTCTATCTTGACGTCGGTACCCCCAAAGATGGCACAAAAGACATCATGGCAGATGCAGATTCATTCATTGATTACAGAGTTAACTTGGCTACGGCCAATGAAACTTCACTCACAAATTCAGAGGCGGTCCTTGTAGTTGGCGGTGGCCTCAAGGACGAAGAGATGATCGCTAAGGTAAAGGCAATATCAGATCGGCTTGGTGTTGCACTGGGCGCAACGCGAGTTATATGTGACGCTGGCCTGTTGGACCACTCGCGTCAAATCGGCACAACTGGTATAACAATCTCACCGAAGCTCTACATCGCCCTTGGAGTATCGGGTCAGCCCCAACACCTCGGCGGTCTCGAGGCAGTTGAAGAGGGGTTTTCATTCAACGTAGACAAAGGCGCACCAATAAACTCCTTCGTCGACAATGCCTACATAACAGATGCCAGAGAGGTCGTTGAACGACTCTACGAGTTAGTAATGGAAGAACATGACCGATAGAATCGTCGACCCTCAAGCGATTAAGGACGATACAGTTGACGAAACCGAGGTATTTGACCTAATCGTAGTTGGCTGTGGCCCCGCCGGTTCCGCAGCCGCGATAACAGCAGCCAAGCGAGGACTTAGGGTTCTCATACTCGAACGCGGAAGCTACGTCGGTGCCAAGAACCTCTACGGGGGTGTTATCTACCTATCAATCTTGCGCACGCTACTAACCGATGACGAAATTGCCACAATACCCTTTGAAAGAAAGATCGTCCGAAGAAACACCATGGTGCTAAGCGGGGATCGTGCGATCACGATCTCGGTAGACAACCCTCGTTGGGTAGAGGATCTACCGAACGCGATAACATCTCACCGTCGAGAGTTCGACGGCTTCTTAGCTGAGATCGCCAAAGGTCGTGGCGCAACTTTAGTATTAGAGGCCCTAGTAACAGATGTCATGCCAGGCGATCGAAGTTCAAATGCAAAAGTTATGGTTTCGATCGGCGATGGTTCCACTGAAGTTCTTTCTGCTAGGTCGGTGATCGTGGCCGAGGGGTCGAATCCGCGCCTACTTGAAAAAATAAGTGGAAACAAGGGGGTCGCCCCGGCCTTTTCGCTGGGAGTAAAAGAGACGATCGCCATCGACGAAGCTACTATCGATGAGCGCTTCGGACTAGATAATGGAAGAGGTGTCGACATCGAAGTACTCGGCGCCACCCAAGACGTAAAGGGAGGCGGCTTCCTTTATACCAACCGAACATCCATCTCGATCGGACTAGTAGTTGACATCGATGACCTCGCCGCTAAGGCGCAACGCCCCGAAGATCTGCTCGAAAAATTCAAAGACCACCCTTCCATTGCACCTCTAATCAAAGGTGGAAAGCGGCTTGAATATGGAGCGCACCTCCTAAATGAAGGTGGATACCACAACTTTCCAGGTGCCCCTATCGGAAGAGTACTTTTCGCAGGCGATGCCGCCTCGACCCTCCTAGCGGCTGGTATCTACCTCGAAGGCGTAAATTACGCCATCGCCTCTGGAATTGAAATTGCCAATCTGGTAGCCGATTCGGTGATCAAGGGCGACTTTGAGATTCTCAAAAGCCTGAAGAAGCGCGTTGAATCGTCGTTCATTGGAGATAACCATCGGCGCCTTGCTGGCGCCTTCGAATTCGCATCATCACAATTCGCACAGCAAAAGCTACCAAGGCTTGCCAATTCATTCGCTGATAAGGTCTTTACAGTTACCGACCCCGAGGCAAAGATGGGGTTTTCCAAGGCCTTCAAGCTTTCGATGAAGGAGTCTCGCGTCGGCCGCGGCGAGCTGGCAAAAGAGCTACTCCGGGGCTTTCGCCTCTTTAGATAGGCCTCGCCACTATCAGATTGAGGCCAAAAACATGACAACGACGCTTTGGATGAAAATGAAGGATCAAAAAGGATGAAAAATTCGACTACAAGATTGAAGATCGGATTTCAAGGAAGTCCCGATGACACCACCGTTGGCAGCGGAACGCTCCGCGATTTTCGGCAACTCGATAGCGAGATCGCTACCAAAGAAGAGACCTCCCTTCGCCACCTGCTCGATGACCTAACCGACGCTGTCTCATTTAGAACTTCATCAGATGCCCACATCAAGATAGTCGATGATGGCTGCGAAGGTTGCTCTGGCAAAGGGTGCCTATACGTCTGTCCCGCGAACCTTTTCGTACTTACCGCCGATGGCTCGATCCTCTTCAACTACGAAGGATGCTTCGAGTGTGGGGCGTGTGCCATTGCTTGTCCTTCTTATGTAAGCTGGTCTTACCCAACCGGTGGTTATGGCGTATCCTTCAAACACGGTTGATCTGTCTCCATGATCCAACCGCGTACTCCTTTCACGAGCGCAGTCGGGCGTAACATATGCTGGTGGTGACGACAGCTTTCTTGGAAACACAGAAGCCCTGAGTGCACAAGGTAAACACACTCCGAAGCATTGAAATCTCAAAAACTCTTCGAATTAGAGCGCTACACCACTGCAAGTAAAGGTCAGACTTAAAAGGCCCTAGAGGCATCGATGACTTCTCTTAATGCAAAATGGTCGCAACTACAAATGGCTGTAAACACAATTCTCCTTATGTCCTTAATCCGAAAACCCATCTTGAGGCGAGGAGAACGATACGCCCCTGCGAGACCGCCTGCAGGGGTTCTAGTGGCATAATCCTCAGGCTGAGCATCTCACTTAGGATCGGACATATCTCATTTTCGGAAAAGTGGCTCATATCCACGGAAAGAACTACACAACAATTAATTTTGATAATTTGAACCTGAAGTCTCAAAAATTAGAAGAAACCCCCAAAATTAACCTAAGACGCCAGAACAACCTATTATCGATGATTAATCTGGAAATTAAAGCCCTAGAGTAAATCACAAAACTCATGATGAGCGAGTATTAAATAGAAACTTTAAGATAGCATCGCCTTTTCGATCAGGAATTTTCCATGAAAATCATTTCGCACATCGCTATTATCAAGTCCTAATTGATCCTAATTTCCCCATAAATATCTGCGAGATTAAGTTAATTTTCAGAGATTATTCCTTAAAGATTAACTGAAACACCTTCGATAACAGTTCTTGAATTCGTGACGAACTGAACGAAGATCGGAATGTACATATGGCATATTCATCTAGAAAGCATCGAGTGACACCAGAATTCAGTCGCAGAGGGGTAATGAGACGGAGCGCGCTTGCGGTCTCTCTCATGACCGCATCAGTTGGAGTTGTCACATTTGCAACCTCAACCGTTACCTCGGCCACATCTTCTGGTACAACTCTATTCTCTCAAACGTTCACCGATAATTCTCTATCCTCGACCGGAGGGTCGTTATTCATTCCTATGTTGCCATCCGGCAGTTTAGCTAACGCGGCATGCTTGACAGTACAGGGATCTACTGCGAACATTCCAAGTTGCAGCGGAACCAGCGACTCTAACGGTAGCGGTGCCTTGCAGCTCACACCTGCATCAGGCACTCAGGAGGGTGGGGTATTTTCAACCGTCTCAGTTCCGAGTACCCAAGGGCTCGATATCAACTTCAACACCTACCAATACAACGGAACGGGTGCAGATGGTATCGCCTTTGTCCTAGCGGCTGCTGACCCAACGAGTCCTCAACCCCCATCTGCGATGGGACAATCTGGGGGTTCTCTTGGTTATTCATCCAGTTCAGCATCAAATGGACTCGTGAACGGTTATCTCGGAATCGGATTCGACGTGTATGGAAATTACTCCAACGGATCGTATAATGGATCTGGATGCGGAACTGCTCCGGCGTGGATCAGCGCCAGCAGTACGGTTCCAGGGCAGGTTGTTGTGCGTGGCCCCGGCACAAGTACAACAGGATATTGCCCCCTTTACTCGACTGCCACGTCAACTTCATCCTCGCCTTTAGCCCTTCACAATGCTTCAGCGACATCCAGGAGTGGCGTTACAGTACCCGTTGAAGTAATTATCAACACCACTTCATCGTCGTTCACATCGCCCAGGAGTAGCACAACTGTTACTCCTGGCGACTTCGCGGTAGTCTTTACCCCAATAGGTGGGAGCCAAACGGTTCTAGGTGGCACATTGCCATCTGACTCATATGTCCCTTCATCTTGGGTTGGATCTAATGGTGTACCAAAGCAGCTCATCTTCGGTTGGGTTGCGAGCACCGGCGGATCGACTGAGATTCACGAAGTCAACAGTGTGAACGTCGTATCGCTCAACCCTGTACCCGTACTGCAAGTTTCGCAGCAAGAGTATGCACCGACTACGACCTCTGGATCTCCCGTTACTTACACCGACAATGTCTCTGTGGGTTCATCAGGAGCATCTGAAAGTCAGCCGGTCACGGTTACAGACACTCTTCCAACTGGAGTCACTCCGATTAATGGCGGTGGCAATGGTTGGGTATGTCTTTCGCCCGTAGGTCAGCAGGTCAACTGTACCTATACTCCAACTTCACCGCTTGCACCAGGTTCAACTTTGCCTCCTTTATATATCAATGGTACGAATACGTCGGGATTGCCTGCATCTTCTTTGCAGGCAAATAACGTTACGGTAGCTTCATCATCGGACGCGAATCCGTCGTATACGTCGACCTCAACCCAAACGGCAACGCCACCGCCGCTCCCCACAACCACAGCTGTATCGCCCACATCAGGGCCTATCGCAGGTGGTAACGTCGTGACTCTTTCAGGTACAAACTTGAACTTAGCTACAACGGTGAAGATCGGAACGGCAAGTCAAATCTCTGGTGGAACTGCAACATCCTTGAACCTTTGCCCCTCAGGCTCAGGTACTCCAAGTAGCTGTTTTAGCCTCTCAGGTCAAGATTTGACGCTGTACATGCCTGCACTAGCGCAAGGAACTCTTCAAGTCGTTGCAGAAGAGCAAGGTCAGTATTCGGGTTCGACCGTACCGTATGTATACACGCCGCCGATTTCAATTACCGGATCATCATCGGCTATAAGCGAAACCACACCAGCTGGATCAGCTTATACCTTTACGCCCGGATCAGTCGTTGGTGGAGTCGGAGCCCTATCGTGGAGAGCGACAGGCCTTCCGAGTGGACTTCTTATAGACCCCCTAACTGGAGTAATAAGTGGAATTCCCACTACTCCAGGGGTATATACGATCGTCTCGACGGTTACTGATAGCGCCAATAATAGCAATACTGAGACGCTGACACTTACCGTTACGGGAGCGCCAAACACTCCTAAGGGAAGTGTAACAACTGGAACAAGTGCACAGAACTACTCGGGAAGCGTAGCTGTTCAGAATGCTCCTGCTGGGACTACCTATTCAATAACGACTGGGTCACTTCCAACGGGACTCACCCTCGACAGCGCTAACGGACAGGTTACTGGCAATCCAACTACCCCCGGAAAGTACACTTTCGAGGTAACTGCGGCTAGCCCTAGTGGCGGTACCGCGGTATACACCTACACCCTTACAGTAAACGGACCCCCTAATACCTCCCATGGCATTGCGGGTACTGCGACCGGTAAAGGTTATTGGACCACGACATCATCGGGTCAGGTAAGCGGCTTCGGCGATGCAACGAGCTACGGATCGACTGCATCTATGAAACTCAAACTCAACCAACCGATCGTGGGTCTCGAAGCCAACTATCAGGGTAACGGCTACTGGCAAGTTGCATCAGATGGCGGTGTCTTTGCCTTCGGTGGTTCAAACTTCTATGGATCTATGGCTAACACTAAGCTAAATGGTCCAGTTGAAGGTCTTGTCCCATCGTTAGATGGCAAAGGTTACTGGCTAGTCGCAACAGATGGAGGTGTCTTCTCCTTCGGAGACGCTACCTTCTACGGCTCCATGGCTAACACTAAGCTCAATGGACAAGTAGTAGGAATTGAATCTACGCCGGACGGAAACGGCTACTGGCTAGTAGCAGCCGATGGGGGTGTCTTCTCCTTCGGAGACGCTAGCTTCTACGGCTCGCTTGGTGCAACCAAGGTAGCATCGCCCATCGTCGCACTAGCGTCGACATTGGACGGCAAAGGCTACTGGTTGGTAAGTGCCACGGGACAGGTATTCGCCTACGGCGATGCGACAAGCTACGGCTCTCTAGCGAGCAGCGACTACGTAAGCCCAATCTCTGGAATCTCCGTCACGAATGATGGATTGGGATACTGGTTGATCGCTCAAAATGGAGGAGTCTACGCATACGGAGACGCCAAGTACTACGGCGGCCCCTCAGGAAGTGGAACGATAATTCCATAACTTATCGAATACAGTGAGATAACCACGTTTGAAAGCGCGGACGTATTCATCGCAACTCCGGTTGGTTACGACTAACCGGAGTTGCTAATTTAAAAAAGGCTTACGGCGGCAACTTCAGCCAAATCTCTCCTTCGAAGATAACCGCCATAGCAGAACATCGTTTGTGCACTTTTGCTCTGATTTCCTCCTCCTTTGAACAGTATGTACCTATCATAAAATGGCGCTCAAATGCCCTTAAAACTATTACTGATTCCGGTCCTGTGAGGTCGAAAATACCCTCTCTAGGGGAGCCACGCCACGTTTCGCGAAGCTGCGCGGTAATTAGAACTCAAAGGCGAATAGTGTAACGGAGTCATCCAAGCCCACCTAATACTCAAAACATGGTGCCATGTCAGCGAAGTTGACCTACCGAATTTCGCATAGCGACACTTGCGGCCTATAAGTATCCTCGTTGCACTGAGTTCGTCGATGAACTTTCGAAGTCAGTAAATTGAAAGAAATTGAGTCAACGGTTATGCAACATGAATGCGTCAAAATAACAAAAGCGTATCGTAAGTGCCCAATTTGACGAACCGCTTTATCAGGAATAGTTACTACTACCTACCGCCTGCGGAGTGAATCATCTCCTTACATAGCCTAAAATCGGTTCTGGCGCATATCACCAAAGCGATCGGCGACACAAAGATTATGCACTGAAAAGACTTGTGAAGTAAATGCATTCTCGCCGTCAGGAAATCTACACCGAATTATGTCAAGAAGAAAACAGGTCACTCGAGTTTCAAAACGAATTAGTCCTTCTGATATCTGAATTTGCTATAAAAAAGGTTGCAAATAAACGCATTCTTTGAGACTTCTCCATCCGCGCCGCACTTGACAACTCAGAACCCCTGATGTCGACACGCCCATCTCAATGGAGTCTCACACATCAGTTGAATTTGAAGTCCGTCACAACTTCTGTTCAGAAAAATATTATAAATCCGTTTAAGGTCTCTGGCGAGGCCGAAGCCGGTGCTCAAGAGGTCGATAGATCAAACCTCCGTAACAGCGGTGTCACCAAAAAACGGTAACGAAATTGGCGCGAGTGGCTACTTGATGTGAAGAAATGTCTGGAGGGACAAACTAATTCCAGCTACTGCAATCCAAAGAATTGCCCCCATCGCCAAGGGCTTAAAACCAGCTCGCCTAATCTGGTCAAATCGAGTAGATAATCCAATCGCTGCCAATGCGCCTGTGATCATGACTGTGGCGACTGTAGAAACGTGGCTTCGAATAAAGGTTGGTACGATACCGACGGAGCTAACCGCCACGGCAACAAGAAAGAAGAGGATAAACGGAGGGAACCCTTTGCGCAATTGACGAAAGAATAGTGCGAACGATGAAGTCTCTAGATCTTCGCTTCGACGCTGGCGAATGAGTGCAGTTCCAACCGTTAAAGGTACTATGGCGAGTGTTCGGGTCAACTTTACTATTACCGCATAGCCAACAGAAGCACCGGAAAAGACTGTTGCAGCGGCTACAACCGACGACATGTCATTTACAGCAGTTCCCGCGAAGAGGCCGAATGACCGAGGACTCATTCCAATCAGATGGCCCAAAAGTGGAAATGTCAAAACAGCAGCCACGTTGAAGGTGAAGATGGTTGCAATTGAATAAGCGATCTCGGATTCGGTTGCTTCGATCGTCGCGCTCATTGCTGCGATAGCTGAAGCTCCGCAAATTCCCGTTCCAACTGAGATTAATAGCGAAATATCTGGCTCGATCTTTAAAAGGCGCCCGACGATAAATCCACCACCGATAGCTGCTATGAGCGTTCCAGCTAACACTGGTAGCGACGTAGCCCCTACTCTCAAGACCTCAGAGAGGGAAAGGCCAAGCCCCAGGAGAACTACCGAAGTCTGAAGAACGCTACGCGAAGTAAAGCGAATTCCTGGGGTGTACGATGACGGCAATTTGATGAAAACTGTCGATAAGGCCCCAATGAGAATCGCGAAGACGGGTGCGCCAACGATTGGCACTAGGTGACCCAAATATGTCGCTACAGCAGTTATTAAGGCCGCAGCACCAACTCCTGGAACCAGTGATGCGATGCGAGTTGGAGAGTAACGGCTCTTTTCCACATTATTATTCAGCTGATCTGTATCCGAGGAAGTTACATTTGGGTCCATGTAAAACAAGATACGCACTCACAAGGGGCCCCTATGACCCGCCTGCATTATGGTATTATAAGGATTGCTTATGGCTTTGAATGAACCAATACCCGATGCCCTTTCGCTTGATTTACTGAGGAGCGTTTCACTCCTTGGATAAATTACCGAGGCCGCCATTTTTCACAGGATTAGCCAACCAGCTGCGACCATGAGACTTAAGGAGCTGGGACTCAGCCTCGTGCAATGGGATACACTCAGACACATGGCCGAGAATCCCGGCGCATCTCTCCACGATCTGGCTCAGTTGACGTTTCAGACCGACCTGTCGTTCGGATCGCGTGGAGGGTCGGAGATCGACGCCGGAATCATCGAGTTCCTCGTTGGACCAGCCCGCGCGATAAAGCACCTCACTGTAGGCCCCTCGAAACCAAATAGCGACCCGACCCCGAAACGATCCTGGGTCTAGCCGACTGTCTAGGCACGAATTCAAACGCGAGAGGACGTCACCGGACGTTGTTGGGCACTACACTTCGTGGACCCAACAAATCTGGCGCTGACGGACGTCCACGAGCGTTCTGGAAACATTCTCCGCATCTCTTCGTTGGTTGATTTGCTAGCGCAACCGTCTCGATAGAGATTGAACAAAAGGACCCGAAACGGTCAGCCAATGTCATAGGCGAACAAAGTCGAAGACCTCGGTCAGTCGACAGGTTCGATGGCCACCGTCACAAAAAAGACAATTGGACTGTCAGATTCGGGGCAAACGTTCGCATCGTTGCGATGACCCCTTGAACCCGCCAACCAAATCTGAACTTAGAAGTTTCGTTCCCGCCTACGAGGTAACTCGCTAGAAAGCCATCGTCAGTTCAGGTCGCCACGTAACTCCCGCGTCAAATGCAAACGCCCGCTGCCACCGCGGCGTCACAGGGTCGCTCAACCACCCGAACCTGACCTTCGCTGGTTTGCCGGCGAGCACTTCATCACATTCAAAGACGCCGTTGCCATCGGTCATTTGCCCGACCAGTGGTATCTCCAAGATTCCAAGAGACCGAGTTGAACTCCACCAAATGCGCCACGTCGATGTGGCCGGTTCATAGAATCGAAGCGTGAAGCCCTCAGAGGGGTCACCTCCAGGTATGTAGAGCAACGTACATGTAATGTATGTGCCCTACTTCATAGGGAATCGGTGGGGATTCGTCCGTTGCATCGAAGTAAACCCATTTCGAGCAGAGGGGATCGATCGGGTCGACCAGCATTTTGTTATGACCGGTCTAGGGGGCGAATATGAAATTGAAATCGGTGGAGGAGGGAATCATGTGCAGACCCTAACGTTACGCTAATGCACAACTTCGGCAGGCCTTGACTTCAAGTTGAGAAGGTGGCCCATCCTGTGGGCGACGAGCTAGATTGACCAACGTTACGACGCCGTGCTCGGCGTCATCCGAGATGATTTTAACGTCATCGCGGTGGCGCGCTAATTCGACATAAACCGTCGAATGTTGTCGCGCGGCCGGCGAAGGATGAGTAATACGGATTCACCCACCAAGCCCGAGGAATACAATCATCGCGCGGTCTAGTTGAACCTGATCCAGCCGCGATAGTTCCCCAATCTTCCGGCCAAGATTCGACCGTCGGACTGTCGTGATCTTGTCAACCATGAGATTGCACTGCTCGCTTGAGCCGTTGGTCTCCGAAGTCTCGATCGGGAGTCGAAATAGCGGCGCCTCGGTAGGATCCGTCGTGAATGCGCACACCGTCAAGGAGTCTGTGGCGTCAAAATGGTCGTCCTGAACTATCACCACCGGTCGTGGTTTAGAGAGATAACCGGCTCCGCCAGCTACGGTCCAAATCTCGCCGCGCCTCACTAAAGGTCGTCAGAGATTGAGTCAATGTAGAACTGGTCGTCAGCGGCGTGGGTCGATTGGGCCACGGCGAGGGACTGGAGATGCGCCTGGCTAACGAACTGCTGCGATCGCACGTCGGGTACCCAGATCTGAATAGGGCGTAGACCCTGGGCGCGAAGACGAGCCCGGTGGGCTTCAACTCGGAGCTTCGTAGGTGGCGTTTTCTCCGTAGGCATGGACCAATTGTTACATGTAACTTCACCGATGTCAAGTTACATGTAACGTTGTAATTGCTCTCGACGCGATGGCCCATTTTGTCTAGAACATACCAGGAGGAGTTCTGGCTCTTCCTAAACCCCAGAATTCTTTAATAAAATCAACACCGGTTACCGCAGCGCCAATGGTGAGTCGTGTCGGAAAAGTTAGAGGAAGAATCTTCTGAAGCTTTTACTTAACCCCGAATTGCATTTCAAGTTGATGCAATGCGAGTTGGCGAGTAACGACTCCTTTCAACATTATTTTTCGGCTCACTTGTACCCGAGGAAATTACATTAGGGTCGATGTAAAACAAGATACGCACTCACACAGAGCCTTTATGACCCCATTAGTTATGGTATTATAAGAATTGCTTATGCCATTGAACGAACCAATTCCCGATGCCCTTTCGCTTGATCTACTTAGGAGCGTTTCTCTCCTTGGATCAATTACTGAAGCTGCCATTTTTCACAGGATCAGCCAACCAGCTGCGAGCATGAGACTTAAGGAGCTCGAGAGAGTACTAGGGCTAACATTAATCGATCGCACCAGCGGTCGAGCCCACCTAACTCCAAACGGAATAGCAGTATTAGAGTGGGCAGAAGCAGTCTTGGTGGCTATTTCTAACCTTCAAATCGGTTCCAGCGCACTTAGAAACGGAAAGAGCTCGCACCTGAAAGTTGGTGCAAGCATGACCGTCGCCGAATACCTTGTACCAAAATGGATCGTAAAGCTGCACGACCATGACCCAACATTCACTGTTGCCATCACTATGGGTAACTCTTCTGATGTAATACGTCTCGTAACAGCCGGAAAGGTAAATCTAGCCTTCGTTGAAGGGATTGAATACCCCAAAGAACTCGCCTCGCAGGTCGTATATCACGACCGACTCGTAGTCGTTGTTGCTCCGAATCACCCCTGGACGGTCGGGAATCGGACTGTCTCCATAGATCAACTTGCAAAGACTCCCCTTGTACTCCGAGAAAGAGGCTCAGGAACCCGTGAAGTCCTAGAACGATCGATCAAGCCCTTTGGAAAACTGGTAACCCCCGTTGCTGAACTCTCGTCCACTACTGCTATCAAATCCGCAATTGAAGGACGACTAGGACCTGCGGTAATTAGCTGGTTAGCCGTTCGTGAGGACATCGAACGTGAAAGGATGGTGGAAGTCGAAATCGCAGGACTGTCACTATCGCGAGAAATTCGCGCCCTTTGGATCAACGAGTTTGAACTTGATGAACCTACGCAAAAGTTCTTAAAGATTGCAAAAGAATCCGAATCTGAATAGCGGCATTAGCCCCTTTGACTGTCAAGTAAGAGGGTACAACCCACAAAGGTTCGCACCACAACAGGACTATGCTCCCCGAGAAACTCGATTCAATTCAGACGACGCCTTAATTCCAAGAGCCGAATCGAAAGAATTGCAAAATTACCGAGTTGCAAATTATCGCGAATGGGGTTGTAAAGCAATAGTGGGAGCTGCTACCCGCAGGGATCTCCCACCATTAAACTTTTTCGATTTCACAAATGATCTGAAATCAATAATTTAGAGTGGATACAGTTTTCGAATGTTATCTCAGATTCAAAATTCTGTCCCTCTAGATTATTTATTACCGATTTCGAATAGACGCTTGAACTGCTCATCCGAAAGAGTCACTTTATCCGCGGCGGCGTTTTCAATAAGGTGCTCAACCGAAGATGTTCCAGGAATTGGAAGCATAACTTTAGATCGCTGAAGCAACCAAGCCAAGGATACCTGCGCCGGCGTAGCATCTAACTCCTTAGCAATGTCACCAACAACTCCAGAGTCTCCAGCTAGCGAACCCATCTGAATTGGGAACCACGGGATGAATCCAATCCCATTCGCATCACAGTACTCAAGTACTGCCTCGGACGACCGGTTCACCAAGTTGTAGAGATTCTGCACCGTGTCAATCTTGGCAAACTTAGAGGCTTCTAAGATATCTCCAACGCTCACTTCAGAAAGACCGATACGATCTACCTTTCCTTCCCGTTGCAGATCACTGAGAAGGCCTATCTGATCAGCGAGGTCAACCTTTGGGTCGATGCGGTGAAGTTGAAACAGGTCAATTCGCTCAACACCCAAGCGCCTTAGACTCATCTCAAGCTCTTGCCGTAGGTACTCTGGACGACCAACGGGGTGCCACTCATTCGGTCCCGTTCGAACTAAGCCTGCCTTGGTAGCTATCTTCACTCCTGAGCCATATGGATGAAGTGCCTCTTTGATTAGTTCTTCACTGACGTAGGGTCCGTAACTATCTGCGGTATCGATGAAATCCATTCCAAGCTCGACCACCTTGCGAAGTACCGAAATCGCGCCTGCTCTATCCTTGGGTTCGCCCCAAACTCCAGCTCCCGTAATTCTCATAGCTCCAAACCCGAGTCGATTGACCTCGAGCGAACCACCAATATTGAACCTACCACCAAGTTTTTCCAAAATATAACCTTCCGACCGTAGTTCCATCTGCATTTCTCATTGTTGATCTTTTACAGATAGAGCCAAGTGTCAAATAAAACAATTTCAACCTTTAACCCTAGACACCGAATTGCGAACGAGCGAACCCCACCTTCATGGAGGGTGATTCTTCTGATCATAACTTCTGGCAAGTGCCCACCTTTGCGCATTTCAATTTGGGTAAAGCGCAACTGAACTTACCCATGGTAAGTGACACCGACCCACCTAACTCAAAGAGAAAAGGTAGTGGAATGTAAATCAAATCCAAGGGAAGAAAAGTCACGTAGAAGGTTTGAGCCGTGCAATCAAAAATGACCCAATATCGGTTATGGAGATCTCAAAAACCAACCACTACGGAAGTCACCTAAGATCCAGATCCGCCAGTGATAACGCCAAATAACCTAGGTACGAGATTATAGCGTACGAATAATCTGAGATATCGTTTCCGGGAATCGCCGCCTTCATCAGGAGAGCAAGCAAACTCGTAATTTGGTGGTTCGCATGAAATGAGAATCTTCGAGACGGTTTTGCCTGACATACCAAGTCCCTTCGCTATTGATATCCGTATTTCTCCAACAGTAAAATGAAAGCTCTGCTTGATTGTCCGGTTTTGCAATTTCAATCATTTTCCAACTTTCGAGGGTGGCTCAGTTTTGAAATGAGCGAATGGCTCACTTTTGGAAAGTGCGGTGAAAGCTCGTCTATCAGGTCCATTCTCTTCATTAAAAAGGAGGCGAGAGCCAAGATCTTCGCATGGACCCAATGGCATCCACGTAGAAGAAGGCGCATCCGCCTTGGTGGCATTCCGAATTACTCTTCGAATCGTTGATTGCGTTGCAAGCCTCAAAGCACATCAGAGTTTCGTGTTGTGTTTGGCAAGCAATTTCCCGTACGTTAAGTTCACCGATCTTGGCCTAAGGTTAGGTTGAAATTTGCAAATAAAACTTGCGTTGGAAGGCATCGATGACTACACCACTCGAAGTTAGAAACATACCACCATACGAGCACGTCCGGATGAGTTGCCTTGAGCGAACTAGGGATCTCAAACACCTTTCCATCGACGAACGAGCCATCAGCGCCTTTGCAAACAAGATTGCCAGAGTCGACCTGAGCGTCATTGGCACAGTCGACAACGACATGTTTCTTGGATCAGAAGATCTTGACAAAAAGATCTATTACGTTCTAATCGCCGATACCATCAACTTTGGCTCAGGGTGGTTTCCGCACCTTAGAAAGATCGGTGACAAATCCGGCGCGGTCTCCATTGCAATCGCTCTATCGAAGTACTGCAGAGAATTTGGAATCCCCGGGCCAGCAGCACTCACATCGCTTACTACTGACAAGGTCGCGGAGATCGTTGGTCAGGAGACAAATGGCGAAGCTAGAGAATTGATGGACCTTTACCGCATCGCACTTTTCCAACTTGGCCATTTCCTCTTAGATGGCTACGACGGTCGGGCGATCCACCTAATCGAGGAGGCGGATCGAAGCGCCGCAACGCTGATCAGCAACCTTATCAAAATGCCATTTTTCGACGACAAAACTATAGAAGGAACACAGACGACGTACTTCTACAAGCGTGCACAGATAACAGCGAGCGACATCGCACTCGTCGCAAGTGAAGACCTTAGACCCTTTGATGATCTAAATCGCCTGACTATTTTTGCAGATAACGTACTTCCCAATCTCCTTCGCGTCGAAGGAGTTCTCAAATACAGCAACGAACTTACTCGAATGATTGCGGATAGTGAAATATTGGAAGGAGGGAGCAGCGAAGAGGTCGAACTTCGCAGCGCAACAGTGGTGGCCTGCGAATCGATAGTGGGTGCTCTAAACGAAGTACACGCAATCTCAATATCACCGCGCGAACTCGATCAACTCCTAT
The DNA here is from genome assembly GCA_021826315.1 of Actinomycetes bacterium. Classification (GTDB taxonomy): domain Bacteria; phylum Actinomycetota; class Acidimicrobiia; order Acidimicrobiales; family Acidimicrobiaceae; genus Acidithrix. Next base: position 36,911 of record JAKAZZ010000009.1, on the reverse strand, counting down.
GGACCATGGGAAGGGAGAAGATATACAAAGATTCGCCGCGCCATCGTTGCCGATGCACCTTCTACTAGGTATGGACCAAAGATCCGATCCATTCAAATCCAACACCAAAACCCAACATTTGATTGGCTCACAATCGAGCTCTTACGACAGTTCAGAGGGCCTCTATTTACGCTGCATTAAAAGTGCAGAATCTAACTTCTATGGCGATCGCCATAGATTCTTCCCAGTTGTGAGTGATTTTATTCGCACGTTTGAGCTAGAGGTTTTAACTAGAGTTTGCCGTCCATGGCAATTCAATCAAGTAAGTTAGGAAATAAGTAGGACAATTACGAGGAGCTCAAATGAACCTAGCAGCCGTGCTCTTTCGAAGGCGAGAGAGTGGGAAATCCAAAAGCGAACTTTCCCGTTTGTTGCCGAGTGAACTTCACTGCCTCCTGCTAGGTGCCGAGATCGCCAAAGGGCAGAGGGGTCAAAGTGCAACAGTTATTCTTATCGCCGATGAGGTCGATCGCGAACTTATAGCTTACTGTCGGGCCTTTGGCCTCTCTGAGGCAATCTTTGTCGCTACGGAAAATAAAGGCGAATCTAACTTGCCTTGGGGAGTTGCCGAATTAGTCACAGCAATCAATCATGTGGCAGCGCAAATCGTTCTAGTTCCTCAGTATCCGCAAGGGATCAATGTCATAGACCCTTCCCCTGTCGCAAGCTCACTTCTAGAGTACGAGTACATTGCAAACGTTTCAAATCTTTCGATCGATGAAAGTCAAATTCGTATCTCACAATCGCTTCCTTCCTCTGAAATCACTTTCGTAAGCGAAAGGCCCATTGTTGCTGCAATGGTCCCCACCGCTAGAGAACAAAGGCCGAAGGTATCTTCCGAGATCGCTGCGAGAGCGTTAGAGGTAACCGCCTTGAATGCACAAAACAACGCCACCCATCGAGAACCTCTTGAAGTCGGACGAGCCGAAAGGTTTGTAAAACCATCAATTCGTAGTGCACCAGAGGCCGCCAAAGCATCTTTGCGCAGAGACCAATTGATGGAAGGTCCTCCAAAGAGATCAAAGATCGCAACTGCTATCGACCCCAAAGATGGTGCTAGCCTTATTTTGGAGAAGCTAAATGAGGTGAGGAGGTAGATCATGCGCCTTTTGACGTCGATGACTTACCCCGAAGTAGAGGCTGTGGAGAAGTCTTCGGTTCTCATTATCCCCATCGGATCGACCGAACAACATGGCCCCCACCTCCCTGTCCTCACCGACTCAATCATCACAAACGCACTCGCCGAAGTCCTAGCTCAGCGTCGCCCCGATAGGTCAATTTTGGCTCCTCCCATAACTGTGGGTGCCTCACACGAACACCTCCACTTTCCAGGGACTCTCTCGATTGGAAACGAAGTCTTGACTGCGATGGTCGTAGAACTAGGCAGAACTGCATCCCGCTTTGCGGGGACCCTTTTTATTACGGCACATGGTGGTAATGTCATCGCTATTGCTAAGGCAATCGAGATTCTCAGAGGTGAGAAACAGCGAGTAAACGCGTGGTGGCCCACGCAAGAGGTGCTTCGAGAAGCTGCGCTTAGGTGGACCGGACCTGACCAAGCGCGTGGATTAGAGCACCCCGACCTTCACGCTGGACGTACCGAAACTTCAGCGATGATGGCACTCGCCCCAGATATGGTACACCTAGAGAGAGCAGAGTCTGGCGGGATGAAGGACCTTGAACAGATCGTACCCCACATGATTAACTACGGAGTAAAAGCAGTCTCCGACAATGGAGTAATTGGAGATCCTGCCGGATCCAACCAAGAGGAGGGGGCTGCCATCCTAGGGGCATTCAGCGACTCTTTGGTGGCGCGCTTTGACAACTTTTACGCAACCGTAATTCACGCCCCGGTTGCATGGCCAACCCTTTAGCCAGATAGGCAAGAAGAAAGATTGACGAATAAACCAAGGGATAAGAAGGTATCGGTCGTTGCTGGTGGTGGGCGCGGCATTGGAGCTAGCGTGGCGCAGTTTTTGGCCAAATTAGAGCACGAAGTGATAGTCCTCGACTTTCCTAAACCCATCGACTTTGGCATTTACGAAAGTGGATCTATCGAAGGTACTAATCACCACGCCCTTGGTGTGGATCTTAGAGATATGGACGCAACAAAGAGGTGCGCCGAAGAGGTGGTCAATACATTCGGCAAGGTCGACACGCTTACTATAACGGCTGGCGCGATCGATGGAGGCGGAAGCTTCCTCGAATTGGACGACTTAGGGATAATCGACGCCGTAACCAAGAACGTGATCTCTGTTCACAACTGCATCAAGGCATTTGTCCCACATCTAGCACCGACCTCATGGACGAAACCACATACGAGGTCGATAGTAGCCCTTACATCCGTGGCCTCGATAAAGCCACTTCGAGGCTTGGCCTCGTATTCGGCGGCTAAAGGAGGAGTTAGATCCTACCTAATGGTCGCAGCCGTTGAATTGAGTGATATGCAGGTGCGCCTCAACATCGTTGCGCCTGGATCCACCCGGGGAGCGATGCTTGACGCATCTCGCGACCTCTACCACCTTTCATCGAGCGACGAATTCGCCACCCATCACCTTTCAAAGCGGATCATCGAGGCTGACGAGATCGCAATGGCCATCATGGCCTTACACGAAAATCCAGCGATGATCGCGGCAGAGGTAGTTGTCGACGGCGGCATGTCGAGGGCGTAGCTAAGGATCCTCGCTCCACATCAACTGAAATCTCTCAGCCCGATAGAAGGGTAACTACTTCAAAATATCGTGACTTGCTAGAGCTTTGGCATAAGCGATAAGTGCCTCCTCTTTGCCGAGCGGCGCAACTATCTGCATCGAGAATGGCGTCTCCCATCTCTCGCGCCCTCCTAACTGCTCGAAGTTAATCTCATTATCATCGGTGGCCCTATTGATCTCACTCCAGATTTTGTCATCAACCTCGCGTGATACTGGAACACTGATTGCGGGCAACATTGCAAAGTTGAATGGCAAGGTATTTAGGTTGAGCGGCTTGTCATAGGCCCTTTTGATGGTTGGCACACGATCATTTAAGGTTGGAACGACAATGAAGTTAAATTCATCAAAGATCGAATCTAAGAAGTGGCTAAAGTGATGGCGCACCTCAAGGGCGTCAGAGATCGAACTCTCATGGTCGAGAACGTCGATAAGCCTACGACGAACCGCTGGGTCAAGGCGATGGGCCTCCTTGAGGAGACCTTCGTTTATAGAAAGCGCCTCGGCGGCGAGTAGATCAGAAGCGGAGCGATGTACGCTACTTCGATCTCCACCTTGAACAATCTCGTACTTTACTCCGGCACTATCCAAGACCGCAGTTAACATAATCGCAGAGACAGGGGTTAGAAAGTCTCCAAGAACGCAGAGCTTAATCTGCGACTCATCAAGAGAAACGTCGACGACTTCGCCAGCCAAGTAAGAAAAAGCCGACTCCAAAAGATCAATCGACGCCGCCAGCGGCCCTACTGAATCAAGACTCGGGGCAAGGGGATAACAGCCCTTGGTGGAAATTCGGCCCCAAGTAGTCTTGAGTCCGTAGATACCACAGCACGCAGCTGGAATCCTTATAGATCCACCTGTGTCGGTACCAATTGCGAAGTCACAGGCTCCAATAGCAGCTGCTACCGCCGATCCGGAGGAGGATCCTCCCGGAATCAACGTTGGATCAATCGGATTACTTGGGGTTCCGAACCACGGATTGATTCCCTGAGTTCCAAAGGCCAACTCAACCAGATTTGACTTCCCTACGATCGTTACGCCACGATCGACCATCATTTCGAGCGAGGCAGCATCCGAAGTTGCCATTACATTTCGACTAGCTATCAGACGGGAGCCCACAGTCGTGACACACCCTTCAAGATCGAGAATGTCTTTTATTACAACTCTGGGGTCGCTTACTCCACCGCTTCTCTTGGTTGAGAGATCCTCCCCTATTCTCCAATTGAATTCGTCACTCATAATTCACCCTCTTCCTAGGCAGACTCTATCACTGATGTCACTGTCGGATTCCCCGCACTCAACCAGCAAGAGAGGTGAAACATTTTGCAACTCAGTAAATACGACTAAAGCAGGAGAGAAATATGCCCCCTAAGAGAGTTGGGGCTTTGACTCACCCCACAGGACGAGAGGCTAAAACGTGAATACCGCTCTTGGCTACCTCACTCAGTAGATTTCTACAGCGTAGGATCCCGGATGATAAGGGCCGGGTTTGAGGTGAGTTGGATCTCTTCCAATAGTTAGGTCTAGGGGTTATGGTCAATGGATGCGACGCCAGAGACGTTTCCGTCAGTGAGCATCTTGGCGATAGCACTACTTTGCCCGAGAAGATATCCATCTATAAAGTCAGCCGAGACGCTGTTGACTACCTGAAAGTACTGGTCGTTCGAGGTATAGGGCGTGAGATGATCTGCACCAACTAGATGAAGGTAGTACTTCGGAGTATTGGCACCGCTATAGATCTGATCAGAGTCAGAAGGGATATTGATTGTATCGTTAGTCCCCTGAATTATCAAGATTGGAATGGTAGTTCCAGCGAAGTAGGTACCGTTATAGGTTCCCAATTCAGCTCCCGAAAAGACGATTACGGCAGCAATTCGCTTGTCACGACAACAGGAGTTATCGGCGAGTGCTAGTACAGTGTCGCCGCCGTCGCTTTGACCGCTAGCAACCACCTTTGAAGGATCAAAGAGGCCATAGAGGGCCGAAGTTGGACTCTGTTCATCGTTGATGAGTTGGGTCAGGGCATATGTCATATCGCCTGGTTGATTCACGATATCGGCCTCATTAGGACCCCCAGGAGAGGAGGGGGTATTTAGTGGGAAGTTGATTCCAGCGACGACGAATCCATCGCTAACAAGAGAATTGATCAACGGAAGATAGGTTGTATAGGGTTCTTTATACCCCGGCGCAAAGAGGACGAGTGGTAGTCGGTCGCTTACTCGGTACGGCGTTTGGTTCGCAGCATTTGCGATGTAAGGATAATAGACACCAACAGTGATCGTTCGAGGGCCGCAGATAGTTCCGCCCTGTCCATTCGGAACGCAAAGGTTCGTATTGGCCTCCGAGATCGACATGGTGTCGTTTTGAACTCCGTATAGGTTAGCCCCCTGGACCGTTCCCGGTAACGCCAAAGTCGTAGAGGTGGTAGCAGGTACCGCGGTAGTCACCGTAGTAGTGCTTGATCCACCGGAGATAGTCGTTGTGACCGTCGGAGAGGGAGACAGGGAGACGATCGCAATTATGCCAACGATCACTATCGCAAAAAAGATCAGCGCTGACCTAATCAGACGATGGCGACGCGGTGGTAAACCCCGTGGCGGCGAAATACGTTCACGCGAAGACTGAGATGCCACTATCTATCTACTCTCCCCCAGCACCACCTGTGAAGGAGCGAGCTTCATCGACCTCAATCTGATGCAGCTTCGCCAGTCGCGCTTCGTGGCGACCGCCTTCGAAGGGTGTATTTAGAAAGACATCTAAGATTGCGATGGCGTACGCCTCAGCTACGATGCGTGCTCCCATCGAGATAATGTTGGCGTTATTGTGCGCCCGAGCAAGGCGTGCAGTAAATTCATCGGGGCAGAGAGCCGCTCGGGCTCCAATTACCTTATTGGCAGCTAGCTGCTCTCCTTGGCCAGATCCACCAAGGACAACTCCAAAGTCGCAGGCACCATCCCGAACGCTTCGCGCCACCGAGGCACATATATCTGGATAGTCAATCGGCTCTGGGGTGAAAGTTCCATGGTCGATCACCTCAAGGCCGCCCGCCTTGAGATGATCAATGATCGCACCCTTTAGTTCAAATCCTGCGTGGTCTGACCCTATCGCGATCTTCATCTACAGCTCCCAACACTTCTGAAAAACTCTACCCACAAGGGCCCATTCCCATGGCGCAATCTCCACTATCTCCTAGAGATAGGTACCTGGCCTCGCGCCTTCTTCGCCTGGAGCACTTGGCAGACCACGACGGCGCAACTCTTCTATCTGGCTACGGGCTTGGGCCTGCTGAGCGAAGAGCATCGCTTGGATTCCATGGAAGAGACCTTCGAGCCACCCCACCAATTGGGCGTGCGCGATGATCAACTCAGCCCCGGTCAGGTCGTCTGCAGTAACGAATGGAAGCGAAATCCTATCGAGTTCATCGGCAAGGCCCTTATCGAGCGCACTCTTTAATTCAAGGACCGAACTCGAATAGATCTCCTTTAGACGGGCTCGAGCGGGGTCATCAAGGTTCAAAGTGCGCAACTCTTCAAGCAGAGTCTTCGCCATCGTTCCGACTCTTAGAACTTTAGCTGGAGAGGAGATGCCCTCGCCAGAGTCATCGCTTATGGCAGTTGGTTCATCTCCAATGATGCCCTCGGGCGCAGAAATTGGAATTAGCTTTGGATTCAGTTCATCACTCATATCGTCATACAATCTAGAAGTCAAAGACCCCAATTGCGACCTTATAAGGCGCGCAAAGGATTTGGCCTATCGATGTCAATCGGCCAAATATCCAATAAGCGGGACTTTCAATTCAGCATCGGTCAGCGAACCGTGACGACAGATCAACTCCATCGGCCCAGTTTCGAGGGGATCATAGAAGGCTACCTCGCTTCGCGCGATGACTGCAACGTCACCAAGGCGAGAGGCAACAACATCACGATTCTTCTTCGCACCTTGACCAAATAGCCCGCCCTCGAGCGCTTCTTCTTTGGTAATAACCCACCCAACGTCTCTGTAGAGTTCGTCTGCACACTCGTAAATTGCCCCAACTTGCGAAGGATCGCAGTGAAGCCAACGAAATCGGCCCTCGCCACTCATACGCGTTGTGCGATCAAGTATGAAGTCATCCATTCGAATTGGCTTATCCAAGATCTCGACTTGACCATGGTCCGCCGTAACAAGGAGCGACGCTCCTTTTGGAAGAACCTTTAATATCTCCCCGACGTAGAAGTCCAAAAACTCCAATTCCATGAAGTAGTGATCTCCAAGTCCAAATTCGTGCGCGACATTGTCAACGCCCTCGTAGTAGCTGTAGACCAAAGGAGAACCGGCAGCAAGAGAGGTCTTGATCTCACCAACCATGGACGAGATAGTGCGAAAGAAGCGAAAATTTCGCTCGCCAAGATAGGCCCTTGAGAAGTAGGTGTCTTTGAAGACAATCTTTGAGATGACAGCTACCTCTAGATCGAAAAAGCTCCGCGATAAGGCAATACTCGAAGGTTCAGGGCCCCACGCACCATCGAGTCCATCGCAACGCCACGTGAGAGTGTTCATAATGTGGTTATCGGATAGGTTTATTCGGTAACCGATGATTCCGTGGTTAATCGGAGCCTTGCCTGTAGCAATCGAGGTGAGAGCCGTCGCGGTAGTTGTAGGTGCTACCGAGTCAATGACTCCGCCTCGCAGCTTGGAAATATTAGGCAAGTGACCCAAATGCTGATCTAGTTGTAGGGCACCTAGCCCATCTACCACAAGTACTACAACTTGATTTGATTCGACTGTACTTCGTGGTAACCAACTTGAGCAGTCGAATGAGTAAGTGGAGTTGCTGCCTGCAATCGTCTCTTCAAGATTGTCACTTGTGGGCCAATCGTATCCGCCTCTATTCTTTGCGAGCGCCAATGAGGTAGCTGCAATGACATTGGAGATACAGCCACTTTCGTAGTCTGGCTTAGGGGTTATCATACTAAAAGTCTGTTACCTTCCCTAAACGCGCCGTTGCGTTCGAATAGCCAACTTCTACAAGATACCATAACGAAACGGTCCAACATATCCATCGACATTCCAGAGGAAGTTATTTACTGTGAGCTGTGACCTATTTCGCAACTCCCTTTGGGCTTGCGCTACCACTGACAGTTTTGGCTTGCCTGCTCGACAACCTCCAATCGCCATTCGTGCACTGCGCAGGAGAACGTTTGTAATGGTTGAGAGTGAAACCTGAAGCACTTGGCAATAAAGATAACTTAAATGATCAGTTTTTAGGACATTCAATTCACTTCCGATATGTCATGACTTAATTAACCAACTAGATTGGCTTACGTGAGAGTATCAACACGCGGAGACTATGCATCGAGGGCGCTACTTTCACTTGCGTTGCACGCCGACGAGCCGGGTCCAACATCAGTGCAAGAGGTCGCAAAGAGGACAGGGCTGCCTCAGCCCTACCTCGAACAAATTCTCCTCGCTCTCAAAGGTGCAGGAATAGTAAAGTCAAAGCGTGGAGTTGGCGGCGGTTACATCCTCGCACGCGCGCCCGAGCGCATCACCTTAGGGCAAATCGTCAGCGCAGTTGATGGACCAATCCAAGCCGGTGACTTTGGCTTACCTCACGAAAACGGTTCATGCGAACACGAGGGTCAGTGCGTTCTCCTCGAAGTATGGAATGAAGTTGGCGCTCACATGCGTCACCATCTCGACACCTTCACCTTGGCATCGATGGTAAAGAGGGCCCGAGGCGAACGATATGATATCACCATTCCAAACGACGACCACGCCTGGGGAATCTAAGGCCAAGACGCGCACGCGACCCTAATCAAGGTCTTGTACATCGATCCAGCCATAAGATCAAAGGCTAAACCCGTGTTCACTGCAGCTTCAGGACTGTAATTTTCTGAGAGTACACCGTCGTTCTTCAATGAGCAGGCGCACCATTAATTAGAACCGACGCCGCAGCATCTGCTTAATCTCGCCCAAGGAATCAAACTATTATCCCCGTTGCACGCCACGACGCTTACAAAGTCGCTGCATGCGAACTATCGTAAACAGCACTGACATACTATCAATCCAGCCAATTAATTGAGATCGAAATTTGGACGATAAGGTGGTTTGCCTTGATCGAAGTTGCAGGTCGATTGAGGACGAGGCTCGACGGTGCAACCTCAAAGGTGGCATCACCAAAACTAAAGACCCCACCATCTCCAGGCTTAGTCCCAGAAACCGCTTTGTAACTCAGGTCTTGACGGCCGAGCTCATTGAGGCTGCAAAAGGTTCCAATTTTGCAGTTACAGCTCCGGCACGATTAGGTACTGGATTCAAAGGGACGCAGACCGGCCTACTAAAACCCTTGCACTAAAGGCTTAAGACTCCAGGTAGGTTCCCTTTTCAGCCACCTCTGGCTCCGGCGCCATGAAGAGATTGGGCGAAAATCACTTTCTCCCCTACCGATCTTTGGCAAAATCGTCTTAGATGGGATATGAGTAGTTGATTTCAGCGTTGGACTTTCGTATCCACGGAGAGAGGGCGTTCGATGACGCAGTTAGAAGATGGCCAAACAAAAGATACGCCCCTGATCATCTACCCAAGCAAGTGGGAGTCTGATACGGTTCTCTCAGATGGTCATACAGTTGCGATTCGGCCGATAAAACCAAGTGATGCGCCCCGAATCGAGGCGTTGCACTCCCGCCTATCACCCGAGACTATCTACTTTCGCTTCTTTACTCCCCTTCCAAAACTCTCCCCACCAATGCTCTCTCGCTTTGTAAATGTTGACTACGACGATCGCATGGCACTCGTGGCACTCTTGGGCGACTCCATCATCGCCGTTGCTCGCTACGATCGCCTACCGGGTAGTTCGAGTGCCGAAGTTGCTTTCCTAGTTGACGATGCGCACCAAGGGCGAGGGATTGCGACGATCATGCTCGAATTCTTAGTCGAAGCTGCCCGGGAAGCCGGTATTTCGACGTTCATCGCCGATACCTTACCTGAGAACATGAGAATGCTACGGGTCTTCCGCGATGCAGGTTTCGAAGACTCTCGCTCATTTCAAGATGGTGTGATAAGGGTGCGGTTTGACATCAATCCCACTGTCGAATCGATCAACAGAATGCACGCTAGGGAGCAACGAGCAGTGGCTCGGTCGATGCGAAGAATTCTAGCCCCCAAAGCAATAGCTGTAATTGGAGCTTCGCGGGATCCGCAGTCAGTGGGAAACGTCATCTTTCGCAATCTCCTCGAATCCTCCTTTGCCGGACCGGTATATCCAGTCAATTCGCATACAAACTACGTATCCGCAGTGCGCTCCTATAAGTCGATAACCGAGATAGACGATGAGATCGATCTTGCTATCGTTGCGATTCCAGCTCCAGATATAAAGGCATTCATCTCCGAAGCAGCGGAGATGGGGGTGGGCGGAATTGTTATTATCTCTTCGGGCTTTTCAGACGCCTCAAATCCGGGGGCTTACCACGAACGCGAGATTGTACGCCTTGCACGCCGAAACGGAATGCGAGTAGTTGGTCCGTCCTCGATGGGAGTCGCAAACACCCACCCCCTAGTGAGCATGAATGCAACGGTCGCCCCGTTTGGCATAAGTCAAGGCCGAGCCGCACTCGTCGCCCATTCCGGTGCCCTAGGACTTGCGATTGTCGAGGAGGCACGAAGGAGAGGTCTCGGCTTATCGAGCTTCGTGTCAACTGGAAATCGCGCAGATGTCTCAGCTAACGATCTACTTCAGTATTGGGAGAGCGACGATACGACCGATGTGATCCTTTTGTACCTCGAAACCTTTGGCAACCCTCGCTCCTTCGCCCGAATTGCCAGGAAGGTTGCAGCAACCAAACCAATCGTCGCGGTAAAGGCCAGGCGATATGGCCACACCGGAGTAATGGTGGCTCGGAGTCTTCCTAAGATCGACGAGATCGAGGTAGAACTTCCATCTCCCAAAGGACGTCACCCTCAGATCGTCGAAGACGAGATCGCAGTTGAGGCTCTCCTAGAACACACCGGAGTCATACGAGTCGACTCCTTGGAACAACTTTTCGAGGTTGGTAGAGGCCTTGTTAGCCAACCTCTCCCTAAAGGGCGGTCTGTAGCAATCCTCTCTAACAGCGGAGGCCCCGCCCCGCTGGCTCAAGACTCTTGCGTAGCCAACGGCCTTCACATGGCAAAGCTATCTCCAGAGACACAAGCCCTGATTGAAGAGAGGTCAGCGACTTCGAGACTCTCTAACCCGATAGAGTTTGGCGCGGAGGTTCCTCCTGAGACCTATGGTGAAGCACTTGAAATCCTTCTAAAGGACGAAAGCGTTGACGCTGTAATCGTCGTATATGTACCGACAGTTACTCAACGCTACAGTGAAGAACAGTCTCGAAATCACCCAGAGGAAGACCCACCCGCAATCGCGGTCGCCAAAGCGGTCGCACGATCGATCTCAACTACCGCCGCTAAGTTCCAGGGCGATGAAAAGAAGACAGTCTTGGCAAATTTTCTGGCAATTCCCGGGTTGAAGTTTGAATTAACTGCCAATGGAGCAGAGGTACCTAACTATAACTTTCCTGAAATGGCTGCGACGGTTCTAGCGCGCATGGCCGAGCACTACCGATGGAAAAACGACCTCAAAACCAAGGCCATTGCGGTTACTGATGTAGACAACGAGCGGGCAAATCGCCTTATTAGAAGTACCCTTGAAGCACTCCCTTCGCCGCCAGAAGGCTCGGTGAAGGCGACGTGGCTATCTGAAAGTGACACCGCAGCAACCCTTGGCGCCTATCAAATCGAAACTCGCGCCCACGTGGAGACTTCCGGGTACCTAAGCTACGAACTAGCGGTACCCTTCGACCTAAAGGTCGTACACGATCGCCTCTTTGGACCAGTAATGTCGATGGCCGTCCAGGGTGAGATTTCGGCTTATCTTGATTCAAGCAACCACATTACACTCCCCTTCTATGAGGGCGAAGTTGAAAAGTTCATCGATGACGTACCTGCTATCGGCCTCATTATGGGAGATTATGAAAGAACGATCCACGACGTCACCTCCCTGGTCGATCTGTTATCGAGGGTGAGCCAACTCATAGAAGATAACTTTGAAATCGTAAATCTCTGCGCAACCGTAATCTCTACACCCAACGGTTCGTACCTATCCGAGTGTGAGATCCTCTTAAATGACTGGTCGCCGATGGCGAGCGCGATCACAAGATCTCTGCGCTAACCATTCGACGACCTAGATAAACACGCCGCTACTAGGGCAATTAAACGCTCTAGTAGATTGCTAGTTCGGTATTCACGTCAAAGAAGTGCATTACTGCTGGGTTTGGACGAAGGCCAATAATGTCTCCGGCCTTTACCGAAGCGCGGGGCTCAATTCGAGCAACGCCCGCGCCACTCGCCTCAAGAATGGTCTCTTCCTCGTCTTTTACCCCTTCAACTACTACTGCCTTAGCATCAGTATTGAAGTGGACCAAAAGTTCAGAACCAAGTGCCTCAACGAGTTCAACAGTAGCGGTGATCGAATTTGGAGTTCCTTTGTCGACCAATTCCAGGTCTTCGGGGCGAATGCCTACAGTTATGCGACTGTTGGCATAAGAGGCAAGGCTCGGATGGGAGATGTGTGCCACATCTGTTAGCTCAACAGACTCGCCACCAATATTTAGGAACTTAGCTCCCTCGGACAACTGAGCGGAGTACATGTTAATCGACGGGGACCCAATAAACGAAGCGACGAATTGGTCAACTGGGTGGTCATAGAGGTTTTGGGGGGTATCGCACTGCAAAATATCCCCCTTGCTTAACACAGCCACACGATCACCCATCGTCATCGCTTCGGTCTGATCGTGGGTAACGTAAACAGTCGCAACGCCGAGCCTCCTCTGAATCTTCAAGATCTCAGAACGCATTTTTACACGCAACTTCGCATCGAGGTTTGAGAGCGGCTCGTCCATCAAGAAGACTGATGGTTCGCGGACAATTGCGCGGCCCATTGCAACGCGCTGCCTTTGGCCTCCCGAGAGTTGACGGGGCTTGGTGTCGAGATATGGAGTAAGCCCCAAAAGCTCAGCAGCCTCTTCGACCTTCCGCTTGATCTCGCCGTCATCGGTCTTTCGAAGTTTCAAGGCAAAACCGATATTATCCCTAACCGACATGTGCGGATAGAGAGCATAGTTTTGGAAGACCATAGCGATGTCGCGATCCTTGGGGCTCACATCGTTTACGCGACGATCACCGATCATCAAATCACCGCCCGTGATATCTTCAAGTCCTGCGATCATTCGAAGGAGCGTCGTCTTTCCACAACCGGATGGCCCTACTAGGACCATGAACTCCCCTTCTGCGATCGAGAGCGAGACGTCACGGATAACGTCTGCACCATTTGGATAGCGCTTCTTCATATTCGACATTTCAATTGTTGCCACAATTCCCCCTAATTTTCAATTGCACGAGCGCACAGATTAAGATCGACTTCACTGAAGTTAAATTTCGTCGTCCCTCACGCATGCCCCCGTAATTTCGGAGAAACGCCATCTGAAAAGATGAGCGTTTCACTTGGTTGTAGGTAGAACGTCTCCCCACCCGAGACGTCAGCGGTATCGCCGGTTAGCGAAGAGAGCACATTTCCAGCCCCAGTCACTTCGGCGACGATTTCACTATCTCCAAAGTTGAAGAGCGAATAGCTCAGTCCGCTTCGGAGTAGAAGATGATTGGAGTCGACCGAGGCGACAGAGAGGTCACTACCCGCAAAGGAGGGCGATGATCTTCGTACTTCGATCAACTTACGCATAAACAAAAGGTTAGATGATTTGTCGCCCATTTGTGTCTCAACGTCAAATTCATCGTCTCCATAGAAAGGAAGCCATGGAATAACCCCTTCCTTAGTAAAACCCGCCCCCGCCTTAGAACTCCAAGGCATAGGTAGTCGTGCCCTGTCGCGCTGGAACCGAGCACCATCCACCCTTGCGGTCATCTCATCCTGCATCACTTCAACGTCTAGATCTCCATCCTGTAGGCCTAGCTCATCGCCGTAGTAGAGAACGGTCGTCCCTGGAAGCACCATCAAAAGTGCCATGGCCATACGAACCTTCTTCGGATCCCCCTTGCACCACCGGGTAGGAAAGCGAGAGATATCGTGGTTGGAGCCTGTCCATGCAACCTCTTGGCCATCGGGTAACATCGCGATCGTCTCAGCTATCACCTCTGCAATGGCGAGTGGTGAAAAGTCGCAGTAGGTAAAGCGAAAGTTGAACGGCAGATGAAGCTCCAAACCTTCAGCTTCGCTCCCATAAAAACTCCTCAACCTGTCGAATGAAGAGACCCAAGTCTCGCCGAGGAGAAGTCTCTCCTGGATATACGAGGAGGATATCTCGCGCCACCTCCGATAGATGCCATGCACCTCAGGTTGGTTTTTATTGTATCGCTGCTCGTAGCCGAAGCCCAAACCAAACTTCTCGTTTGATCGATCAAGTTCTGGATTGTCTCGTAGCTCTCGGTCCTTATAGAGGCCGTGAGCTACGTCGATACGAAAGCCCGCAATGCCTCTGTCAAACCAGAACTTCAAGACCTCTTCGAACTCCAAGTGCACATCTTCGTTCCACCAATTGAGGTCCGGTTGGCTAGGAAGATAATTGTGCATGTAATACTCGTCGTCATCGTCTACCTTGCTCCATGCGCTCTGTCCGGTGTTATCGAGCCAATTATTAGGTGGCGCACCGCCCTCCCTGCCTTTAGCAAAGAGGTAGTAGTCCCGATATTTAGAAGACTTACCAGCTATTGCCTCTTTGAACCTAGAATGCTGATCGCTGGTGTTGTTAGGCACAAGATCAAGAAGCACCTTTACATCGAGGCGTCTCGCCTCCTCCAAAAAGGCATCCATCGCCTCCATACCACCCAAGGACGAGGATGTGTCGAGGTAATCAGAGACGTCGTAGCCCCAATCGCGATCCGGCGAGGGCATCGATGGCGAAAGCCAGACGCCGTCGACACCGAGTTCTTTGAGGTATGCAAGCTTACTCTTCGCGCCGATCAAATCTCCAAGGCCATCACTATTCCCATCAGCAAAGGACCGGAGGTAGATGTGGTAGATTACCCCTCCACTCCACCAATATGAGTCCTTGTCGTTGATTCGATCCTCAACCATCCAACTAGCCCTTGACAGAGCCAGACGTAAGGCCGGAAACAACCGACTTTCGAAAGACGAACACCAATATTCCAATCGGGATAACAGCTACTACAGAGGCAGCGAAGATGGTGCCATAGGGGATATTGAATGGAGTTCCAAATAGGGCAATACCCACCGGAATAGTGCGGAAACTATTTGAATTATTGAAGGTTAGCGCCATCAAAAACTCAGTCCATGCAGCCGTAAAGGTGAAAACCCCTGCAGTAAATAGACCAGGTAAAGCCTGAGGCATAACGATGGACCAATAGATCCTCCAGGGAGATGCACCATCGATCCTGCCAGTCTCTTCCATCTCTTTAGGAATTCCTTGGAAGTAATTGCGAAGGATCCATATCGCAAATGGAAGATTGAAGGCAGTATACGGAATTATCAGGGCTTGGTAGCTATTTAGAATCCCAACTGTTCGCTCGAGGAGGTAGAGCGGAGGAACTACTGCAATTCCAGGAAAGAGTGAAATGATCAGAAGAGTGATCAAGATAGTACTCTTGCCCCTCATCGGTAGCCGACCCAAACCATATCCAGCTAACGAGCCAAAGAAGAGAACCAAGATCGTTGTAGCGATCGTCACGACGACTGAATTTCTAAAGTAGACGCCAAATCCATAGGTCGAAAAGGCGTCTCTATAGTTCGTCAGCGAAAGCGGATTTGGGAAGAACTGTGGCGGCGTCGCTCCAAGTGCAGCAGGTTGCTTGAGTGACGATATCACCAGCCAATAGATAGGAAGCATTACGAAGAGAATGACTACAACGACACCGAAGTTGACGCCGTTTAGATACCTTCTCCAACCAACACGAGCTACCCTCATAGGTCTCCTCCATTTACCTGGGTGCGAAATGCCCTAAGGAAAGCCAAGCAACCGATAAGAACTAGGAGAGTTGCACTCACAGCTACTGCAGAACCTGGACCAAACTGAAGGTTATCGAACATCACTTTGTAGCCGAGGATCGCAAGCGACGTCGTCGATGTGCCTGGCCCGCCACTTGTAAGGACGAAGGGTAGGTCGAAGACTCCGAATGCTTGGAGTATCCTAAAGAGCACCGCGATCGATAACGTTGGTCGGAGTAATGGGAAGGTAATCTTCCAAAAGGACTGCCAAGGGGTGCATCCGTCGACTGACGCCGCCTCAAAGACGTCGCTTGGGAGCATCACCAGACCGGCGAGTACAATAACTGAAACGAATGGCGTAGTCTTCCAGATGTCAGCAGCCATCATCGCTATGATCGCTGGCGTCGGAGTCCCTAGAATTACCGGCTTTCCAAAACCTACTGAGTTGATCAGATACTGCAGAACGCCATAGGTTCCTTGATAGACATACTGCCAAAGTTCAGCAGAGATAACTGTGATGATCGACCATGGCAAAAGGAGTAGGGCCATCATTGGGCCCCTTCCTTTAGACAGTCGCTCCATCAAAACTGCGAATGCAGTTCCGAGGACAACTTCAATGAAGACGGATACGAATGTGTAAAAGACTGTAAATCCGAGGGAGTACCTCCACTCCGAAGAGTGAATGAGAAGGGAGTAGTTGCTGAAGGTAAAGCCTTGCAACTGAAAGCCATTCCCGGTTATATTGACGTTTGAGAGACTTAGGACTATCGAAAATACGACGGGAAAGATCGTGATAGCACCGACAATTACGAGGGCTGGAGTGGTAAAGCGCCATCCTAACCTCGCAAGCATGATCTGATTGCGATCCCGAAATTGCTTATTTACCTTTGGCTTCTGCTTGGCTGAAGGATCAACCTTTGCCTCGTCAGCGACTTCAACTACTGCCATTGAACCACCAATTCTTAAGAGAAATACGACGCATGAGGTGGGGGTAATTTAGCGCCCTCCCAAACCTGGGGTGAGGGTCCCTGTCTAGTTTCCTAAAACAAGGAGAGGAAGGACGCTCATAGGGGTCTTTAGAGGCCGCCGCCGAGAGCGGAGTTCATCTGGCTAGCTGCAGACGTCAAGGCAGCAGAGACAGATGACGAACCGGTTAGGGCGGAGTTCACGTTTGTATAGATTGCCTGAGAGACCGCGGCGTAGTTGGGCGAACCCGATGGCCTTGGTATCAAGTTCTCCTTAGCGGCGATCTGCAACGGAGGCGGAGCAGTGGTCGAGTTAGCAAATTGCTGGCGTACCGACTGGAGGGTAGGAATGAACGAGGCATTCGCAAGCATCGTCTGTGCCGTAGTACCAGCCATCCACTTGATAAAGGTCAGGTCAGCACTCACATGGGCAGAGTGTGGATTCACATAGAGGTTCCACCCACCGATGTTAGCGTAACCAGTTCCGCTTTGTCCAGCAAACGTTGGAAGAGCCGTAACGCCGACTTTTCCTACTACCGCCGAACCAGCCGTGGTCTGAGAGTCGGACCACGCGTATGACCAATTGCGTAGGAAGGCCGCATTTCCTGCGACAAAGGTTGACTCAGCCTGTGGCTCTTGCATCGTCGTTACCGACGCTGGGCTTGCGCCAGAGGTAATCAATGAGCGCATAAAGGTGAGCGCCTTCTGACCAGCCGCTGAATTGATCGTCGACTGGGTATATCCCGAGTTGACCACATTTCCGCCCGCGGATCCGAGATACTCCATGAAGTTACAGGTCAAACCTTCATATGAGTTGCCCTCCCATACGAAACCATTCTGTACAGATCCGGCCTTTACCAGCTGAACTGCCTCTTGCTCAAGCTGTTGCCAGGTAGTTGGAACCGGTAAGTTAGCTGCTTGAAGTAGATCCTTGCGATAGAAAAGAAAGCCTTGATCTTCGAACATTGGAGATCCGTAGATTTGGCCCTTGTAGGTCGCACCCTGAACTAGACCTGGAGCAAATTGTGACCAGTAGCTAGATGGAAGGTACTTCGACAGCGGCAAGGCTAAACCATGGGCCCCGAACTGTGCCGGCCAGATCACATCACCCATGAAGACGTCTGGAGAAGCTGATCCTCCAGAGATCTGGGTCGTCAGCTGTGCTCTATTTGTGTCAGTATTCGTCGGTGCCGAAACGAGCTTCACCGTGATATTCGGATAAGCCTTTTCGAAGGTAGAAATCAGCTTTGCTCTTATGTCAGCGGCGCCTGCTCCAAGAGGGCTAGACCACCACGTGATAGTCTGTGGACCGCTAGATGCTGCCGTCGTTCCCGACGATGATGACGAGCTTGAAGCAGAAGAGCCGCAAGCTGCAAGAATGAAAGATGATGTTGCCAATGCTACTGCGTACTTGCCACTACGGCGACGCCATGTGCGAGCCTTTGGCTCTACCCGATCACTATTCATCTAAACTCCTTATTATGCGATTGCATTTTTTTGTGCTTCGCTGCGAACGAGTCTTCCCGTCTTTAGGAACCCAAACCTCAATTACCGGAAGGCTTTTTCGTGCAGCTACTTTTATTAACTTTCATAAAAACAAATAATTAACTACTTCGAACCAAGAACTACCCCCACTTTCCCCATCGTGCTTGCCCGCGCCACGAGTTCAAGATCTAACTTGAGCCCCTTTGGCTCTGGGCTCTTTCCCTCCAAAAGATCGCACAACCGCTCAGCACCCACGGTGCCAGAAGTTACCAGCGGTTGGCGAACAGTTGAAAGATCCAAAAGACGAGCTACCTCTAGATCGTCAAAACCAACTACCGCACAGTCATCAGGAGCCGAAAAACCAAGCCCCTCTAGCGCAGCTAGTATCCCAATCGCATGGGTGTCTGAAGTCGCAAAGAGTGCAGTTGGAGGAGACTTCCGAACCAACAACTCCTCCGCCATCCGCCTCCCTTCGATCGGCGAATGCTTTCCAATCCGAATCAAAGAAGAGTCGAGTGAGATCCCCTCTTCAAGAAGCCTCTTCGTGAAGCCATAGATGCGCTCCTGGGACGAACGAAACTTATGGAAGTTATTATCAATATCCCCGACGATGCCTATCCTGCGGTGGCCGACCTTGATCAAATGGTCCGCCGCCAACCAACCACCCCGGACATTATCAATATGGACGTTTACCACCCCGCTGGCATACGAGTCAACTAACGAAAGTTCCACGCCTGACTTACGGAATCCGAGTAGCTGAGGCTCAGTCAATGGCAAAGAGATCACAAGGACTCCAAGCGCTTCGTGCCTATCCATAAGCCTTTCGATGTACTCAGACGCTTGCGCCGGAGTACCAGCTGAGTAGAGAACAGTCTGGTAGCCCCGCTTATCGAAGACTTCGAGTGCTCCGTCGACACGGGCAATGACGCTCGGTCGAGTTAGATAGGGAGCGACTATTGCAACGTTCGCAACCCTTCCCTTCGAAAGTCCACTTGCGATGCGAGAGGGTCGAAAGTCAAGAAGTTCGATCGCTAGCTGAACACGAGCCCTAGTCGAATCCGATACCTTCGACGAACCATTTAGAACGCGCGATACCGTAGAAGGGGCGACTCCCGCTTGATTTGCAACGTCAAAGATATTGACGCGTTGGTTACCTGCCATGAGCACCCCCCTCTTTTTAAAACCCTGTGGCGAAGCTTTGCTTCAAATGCGCCTTCGAGCAATTGGCTGGACGTTCCCCCATCCGCACCACACACCTCGCGGCGTTCACTCCGTGGAAGCGCTTCCACAAGTTAACACTCTATTTCGCGAGTAAATGTAATTCAAGCCACTTAGCCAACTTTTTTTCAACAAATTAAAATTTTCCCTAATCATTGGAGATGTAAAAGAAGGCCCTAAGAGGTTAGAAAGAACAAATCTACGAGGCAAATTGCAACGCAACTAGTTATAGTCATGATAATTGAAAGGCTCCCATTGAATTCTCAAGAAAATCCAAATCATCTTCAAAAAGATTTTTGGGGACGAGCGTCACGTTACATATAGAAGGTACGGAACCTCCCTAGCGGCACAACACCGAACAACAACCCTGGAACTCCCGCTCGTCTTGAATTAACTCAAATCTCGAAACTAAGCCAAACATGGTTACAGCTTTGATATCTTGATCCGTGAAAGTTCGACCTACAACGACCTAGTAATACCGACTCAAGGTAGAGACCGACCAAAAGTTCCAAGAGAAAGTGGACGTCATACGGGATAGCAAGTCTGGAAATGGCTACAGCGCGTCGTTCCGATGATTGTCAATGAAGTTCGAAATCGATCTTGTGGCCGAGACCGAGTAACGTTTCCATCAATAAATCGCCTGCAGTGGCACAAGTGCTAGGTTATACAAAAATTTTCTCTACGTCCAATTATTATAGCGAAAAGAGGTTACGAGAATAAATAAATATATGCTCTGAATCAGCGTACGGAAATGAACAAAGCGGAACTCAAAAAATTTAGTGAACCAATTACAACAAAATAATACATTTGGAAGGATTATTAAATCTAAATGCGGCTGATCATTACAAATAGCTCCGTTGTCAACTCTAGAGGAAAACATAGCCAGACAACTCTTCTGACCTGCAGAACTGAGCGCGTCAAAATAGGATTTAGCAATGCTTCTAAGCACCTAACGACATTGAAAGTTGTATCAGTGAATATGATAACAATTTACTAGATCCAATTACCGGGTTTAGTTTCCGGTTAAGTACAGCTTCTTCGCCGGAGAAATCATCGCCGAAATTCCACCATATTTAATCAAATCCCGAATTTCTACGAGATCGTTAAGAAATCTACTGCGATACTACGCACAAAATTCAAAAGCCGGAATTTATTCTTTCCTGAGGGCTGGAAAGTTACATCGATGCATATGCACTCCATCATTTTTCGACAGAGTGAACAATGGTTGCATGAAAAATAAAGATGCTCGATCGCCTTTTTAATTTCGCCCCTCATCTTTGCATTCCCCTAAAAACCATATGCCAGAGATATGAGAACGAGTGAGCACAGCTAAAGATAAAGATAAACGGAGCGTAGGAGAAACTTCTCTCCTACCCTCCCATATCTAAAGACAAATAAGATCTCCCGAGGAATGAGCCCGATTCAATCGACAACATCGCTCTAGTACCCTTGATCACTACGCTCGATGATTGATGGCGACGTACTTCAAGTCGAGGTACTCTTCGATGCCTTCAAATCCACCCTCGCGACCAAAACCAGAGTCCTTTACTCCACCAAATGGGGCCGCAGCATTCGAAACTAGGCCTTGATTGAGGCCAACCATTCCGGTCTTTAGCGCCTCAATCACGCGTAACCCGCGCGACAGATTGTTGGTGAAGACGTATGCTACAAGGCCATATTCGGTTCCGTTGGCAAGGTCAATAGCCTCGGCTTCATCGTTGAAGGTGACTACCGACGCAACAGGTCCAAATATTTCATTCTTCGAGATGGAGCTATTTGACGAAGTTCCAACTATCACCGTTGGTTCAAAGAAGTAGCCATCATCGAGATTCGCTCGCCCACCCGTCAAGATGGCAGCTCCATTTGCCACAGCATCAGAGACAAGGGAGGTTACTTTATCGATCGCAGCTTGATCGATCAACGGTCCAACGTTAGTATCAGCCTCGGTTCCGCGGCCTACGTTGAGGTGTGACATTCTGTCAGCTAATTTCTCAGAAAATTCGCTTGCAATCTTTGAATCGACCAGGAAGCGATTAGCTGAGGTGCAGGCTTCGCCCATATTGCGCATCTTTGCAATCATCGCCTGGCCAACGGCTAAGTCAATATCAGCGTCGTCGAAGACGATAAAGGGCGCGTTACCTCCGAGCTCCATTGATACGCGAAGTAGCCTTCTCCCCGCCCTCTCAGCAAGGATCTTTCCAACTTCGGTAGAGCCGGTAAACGATACCTTACGTAGGCGATCATCGTTCATTAGTGCTTCAGAGACGCCAGCGGGGTCGCTCGTTGTGATGATATTTACAACACCGGCTGGCAGTCCAGCCTCTTCAAGGATCGACGCTAGCGCCAAAGAACAAAGTGGAGTTTGCTCGGCGGGCTTGAGTACGACTGTCGCCCCAGCAGCTAGGGCTGGTCCCATCTTTCTGGTCGCCATGGCCAACGGGAAGTTCCAAGGGGTGATCATATAAGCCACACCCACGGGCTGCTTCATCGTCAGGACGCGCGAATTTCCATCAGGTGCGACATAAAAGCGTCCATCGATTCGAACCGCCTCTTCTGCAAACCATCGAAAAAAGTCAGCGGCGTACGCTACTTCGCCTCGAGCTTCGGCCAGAGGCTTACCCATCTCGAGGGTCATGATCAAAGCCAATTCTTCACTTCGGGCCATGATTATCTCATATGCCCTTCGGATTATCTCTGCTCGATACCGTGGTGGCGTTGCAGCCCATGCTTCAAAGGCTCCATGGGCTGCATCAAGAGCCGCTATTGCATCCTCGATCGTTGCGTCTGCAACCTCGCAAAGGGGGCTTCTAGTGGACGGGTCTTCGACTGAAAAGGTCTTGCCTCCCGCAGCGTCGACCCATTTGCCTCCGATAAAAAGGCCCTTGCCAACTTTAGCAACAGCTTCTACTTCACCTAGGGCCATGAAAACCTCCAAAAACGACTTCCCTTACCAGTTTAATAAAGAAAGAGCATGTCAATCAAGGATGTCCTCAATTGACGACACCTTCAAATTAGTGTTAGTCTACAATAAAACTGCCAACTGGGTAAATACTGTACAATTTGAGATTCAAGCACCCTTGGCCTTGACATCAGCCTCAAGGTCACAAAAATACGGTTTTACCTGCCTGCTTACGCTTTATCTAGCTCGTAATATCTTTGGTCGATAGTCGAGCCCAGGAGACGAGATAGGTAACCGCCATCCATCCAAGCTGCTCATATAGATCCTTCAATACATTTGAATAGACGATAGGACTACGAAAGATGTCATTGCTAGCAGAGAAGTAGTTGGAAAGCATTAGAGGTGCAAAGTGCACGAGCTGAGGGATGTTATTCAGAATCTCCAAGATTACGACGATGCCGAATGAGATCGATGCTGCACCAATTGCAGAGTCTGTCAAGGTAGACGCCATTATTCCTAGTCCAACGATTGACATCACCGACAGAATCTCAACCAGTGCCACCCCATAAAGACGAGCGACCCCATCGATATAGGAGACCGTGGTTCCTGACAAAGTAGTGACGTTACCGACTGGAAATAGGATCGCTCCCACAATCAACCCGACCGTCGCCATAAAGATAATCGCAGCGAATGCGTACGTAGATAGGGCTAGCGCCTTAACCACAAGAAGGCGAAGCCGCGATATTGGTGATATCAATAGGTATCGAAGAGTTCCATAAGCTGCCTCTTGAGCGAAGGCCTCACCAGCTGCGACTGAAATTACTAATGGAATGATAACAATCTGAGCAGTCGTTATCGCCGACACGCCAAGAAAAACCCCATTATGTGAGATCTGATCCAAAAAGGGGTTGCCCCCTCCTCCGCCTCGCCCGTTACCAAACGTAGCAACAACGATCCCGAGTAGAAGCGCAATCGCGCCTAGAACAAAAAAGCTGATGGCGGTCCTACGACGGAAGAAGATAAAACGAAGTTCTTCAATATACATCGCTGCGAGCTCCTGTCAGTGAAACGAACGCTTCCTCTAAGGTCGGACGTTCTTGGTGAAGCTCATAAAGTTCAAAGCCGGCACCTATAACCGCTTTGGCAACAACCTCAGGGGCGACGACTGAGGGGTCAACTTGGATTGCATCCGATTCGCCAGTCGATGAATTCGAGGCAACAACTGCACCGAATTGCTCACTCAATAACAAAGCCACCCTGGCATTGTCAGAAGTCTTCACGCTGACACGAGTAGGCATTTGTGCTCGGAGCGAGTCGAGTTCTCCTTGGAAGAGGAGGTTGCCGTGCTGAACTACAGCCACGTGACTGCAAAGCTGCTCGATCTCGAAGAGAATGTGAGATGAGATGAAGATGGTGGAGCCTTCGCTTGCGAGTTCAGTTATCAGCTCACGCATCTCAACGATACCTTGGGGATCCATACCATTTGTTGGTTCGTCAAGTATCAGCAATTGACGCGGAAAGAGGAGCGCATTCGCTAACGAAAGTCTCTGCTTCATACCAAGCGACAATGCTTTGGAACGTCGATCTGCAACCTTATCTAGTCCAACTCTAGCAAGAGCAGCAGAGATATCTGGGTTGCGTTGATCCTTGGGACGCGAGTACCTGGAGTGATTCGCCATTCGCTCGAGATAGCGACGAGGAGAGAGCGAAGGATACAATCCTGGCCCTTCCACGACGGCTCCTACTTTGGGCAGAACAGACTCGATCTTCTTTGGAATTTCTTCACCGAAGACTCGGATCTCTCCAGACGTTGGCGAAATTAGACCAAGGATCATGCGAATAGTCGTGGTTTTACCAGAACCATTCGGACCAAGGAAGCCAAAGATGGACCCCTCTGGAACCTCAAGGTCAATTCCATTCACGACTTTGCTGCCACCATAGCTCTTTGTGAGGCCCCGACACTCAATTAAGTTCAACTCTTCGCCACCGTTCAAATCGCCCTAAATCACTGCGAGCTCACTGTAAAGTGAGCTCGCAGCATCATTATCTTTCTAGATCACTTTCGCGAGGCTAGTCGCGCTCTTTGGAACTGCACTCACTAGGCAATAGCGCTTAGCAGCGTCGATGGAGCGACTGCACCGGCGGCGTATGAGCCGTTTGCCCCGATGAAGATCGATCCGAATGAGAGACTAACCACATACCCTTTACCAAGAGAAGTCGTAGCGGCTGTACCGAACTTGGAGAGCATCGACAACTCCTTTTGCAAGTTGGCCGACGGTGCTGTCGTCGAGGCGTGCACCACTATCGAGGAGAAGCCTTGGCCTACGTGGGTAACTGAAGCCTTCGTTCCAGTTGAAGTTGGGGTCATCGGCGTAGTAGCAGTCGACGATTGACTCTTTAGCGCGATTGGCTTTTGAATCATCGACGAGGTAGGTACGAATGAAAAGACGGAAGCCGCTGGCTTGGTAAATGACAATTGGCTATAGCTAATGGCCAGAGCCTGGCCAGAAGTGGTGTTGATTGCGGCACCTAGAGGATCAAAGTTATTTGCATCTACGGACAACGTTATCGAAGTAATGAGCGACTTCGGGTCATTAGGTGAGATTACCAAAGTGTAGGTAGCCTCGCCTCCTACGTATGCGTTTGAGGAAACGGATACGGTGGTTCCCGACGGGAGCTTATTCAAGAAGGTCGACACAACCGTAGCAGGCGTCACCTTAGGGGAAGAGCTATAGTTCGGCGGAGCACCCGTAGACGACGAACCACTAGGCGCCTGAATTTCGGTCGCTACATTGGTCGTGGAATCATAGATCCATGCTCCACTTGGCGATGTGTAGAGATTCACCTCACCATTTGAAAGGGGAACTTGCACTCTGGCATGAGACGATCCGTCCAACCAGTAGTTGTACGAAGTCGTACCAGTTAATGCACTGATTGCGAGCGACGAGAGCGAACTCGAAGAACTCGGGATAGCTGCCGTGAGCGCGGCAGATGGTATCCCAGTGTTGGAGACCACTTGAATTGTTCCAGAGTAGATCGGAGTATTTGCTCCGAGAACCTTCGTAAGAAGGGTCGTCGCCGAGATCGACGGAAGATTGGGAACTTGTGCTGACGCCAAAGATGGATAGATCGAAGCTGTGGCAATGGATCCTCCGACGAGCGCGATCGGGAGCACCAACCTCTTCATATAGGAACTTTTCATACTAAACCTCTCAAAACCTCAGTGAGTAGAAATCTAAAAATCTCAATCGCTGGCAACTGTCATTTATGTACAACGCAATAAACCTGAATCTACTCCTCATCGGAGTATTATCTCCATCACTTCAAAGACTCCCATGAACTTCTCAGCTCACCCTCATCTTGGAGGCAGGAATCAATCAAGCCGGAGAGACACTCTCAGTGCGCTTCTGCGATTACCTCTCTACTTTAAAAATAGGCGACTCGGCGCTGTAGCAATTGTTACACTAACCACAGCTTCTACTATACATGCTGCCTTGGTTATGGTGAAAATACCCGATACACAAGGAAAAATGTCTCTCCTGGTCATGGAGCAAATTAGAGCACAATCTATGAAGTCGTTGATAATCGATCGTGCAAAAAACAAATCCAACTCAATTTCAAAGCGTCATATTGACTTTTACTTGCAATTCCCCACGTTACCTGCCAAAATATAAGCACGGCAATTTTGTGGGTGTACAACGGTCAGGTAGTTACCTGCGCGCGGTACGGCCAGGTGGCCAACCTGCACTTGGAGCAACGGAGTGCCAAGGGCGCAATATATTCGCCATAAATTTAGAACATTTGGATTCTCAGAGAGACCACGAAATAGTGAGGAGTAGGCACCTAACATTCGATTGCATTGTTTCAGGCGCATTGAAATAGCCGACAAGTTGATGAAGTTCCTCAGGAACGAAAATTCAAATTTATTAGGCGAAAAGCGTCATCGGGCAGTCAGATCGATCACTTGAGCAAGCTTTTAGCGGAACTGCAGTGACAAAAGGTGCAAGTAATAAGAGGTCAAGAAATTTTGAAAAAGTGGCTACGGCATAGTTAGCTAGACGAATGAAGTGAAAACTCCCATCAGTGCGTCTGATTCTACGCTAGTTCTCAATAAAAAACGAGTATATCTTGGGTCCTAGCTGGGAAAATCAGCTTGGCGCCAAGAGTTCAGTTTTTAGTTAGAGGGCTTTTAGGACGATTCACTCCACGGTGCTAGCCCGACAACTCGATGAAAAGATCGTGATCAAAGTTGATTTTTAGGCATTTCGGACCAAAAGTCCGAGCAGCGCAATATATTATATAGGTTCATTTAACACTTGTAGGGTAAAGCCAGATGACGAAAAGTACCGTAACGGGAAGAAAAAAAGTTGAAAAGGCTAAGGTCGAGCCGGCCAAGGCTCCTCGCAAGCGTAGAAGTAAGTCCGATGCGGCAACCGTAGAGGCGATATTTAATATTTCAGGGCAAGGCGCAGACGCCGTTCGTCTATTCCTTGATGATCTAGCACGTCACCCGCTACCGTCTCCGGCTGAGCAAGTTGAGCTCGCAAAAAGGGTGCGTGCGGGCGACGAAAGCGCTAAATCGGAGATGGTTGCAGCCAACCTCAGGCTCGTCGTTCACTGGGCAAGACGCTATCAAGATCGAGGTGTCGAACTCTCTGATCTGATCCAAGAGGGAACCTTCGGGCTAATTCGAGCAGTCGAGAAGTTTGACTGGCGTCGTGGATTCAAATTCTCAACGTACGCGACTTGGTGGGTGCGTCAAAGTCTCCAACGAGCCGTACACAACCATGGTCAAGCTATTCGCCTTCCAATGGAGGCAGCTGAGCGGTCACGTAGGGTTGACAACGTAACGCGCGAGTTGCAGAACGAAAATCAAAGGAATCCAACGGAGACCGAGATCGCAAAGAGTGCAAATCTGTCTTTGGCACAACTCGCCGACGTACGCCATGCTGCCCGTGTGGTTGCTAGCCTCGACCAAGCGGTTGGACCAGAAGGAGAGACGAGTCTTGGGGATCTCGTTGTCGGAAGCGAAAACACCTTCGAGGACGAAGTCGACGAAGCTCTGACTCGTGATCAGCTCCGAAAAGCTCTCGAGGAGCTAGATCCTCTCGAACGTGCGGTTGTGATCTTGCGCTTCGGCCTCGACGGCAACCGTCCAGCCTCTCTCGAAGCGACTGCCAAACAATTAGGAATCGGTCCGCGACGTGCGCGCCGCCTCGAAGCTGCTGCTCTCGATCGCCTTGCCGATCATCCTGGCCTAAAGGCTCCAGCCGCATAGGTTAGTCTCAGCGGAAGCACGATCTGAGATTAACTCAGGTATGGAAACGAAGAAGCGACCTATTAGGTCGCTTCTTCGTTTAACTCCCCCTTCACTCCCTGCGATTTTTGCGCATTTCAAAAGTCCGGCCCAATTGTCGTTCATTTAGCGTTTGCAATACAACACGATTCAGTAGTAAAAGTTGATTGCTGGCATCACACCGATATTCAAATGACTGAAACCATCCGTTATCCTCCCGTAAGTCCTAAGGTCCAAGGAGTAAGGCCCTTTGAAAGATAGATCATCGACTAAACAATCTGTTAACAATTGCAGATTACAATCCCATGCGAGGTCGTTCTGATCCAGCAACGATAAGTAACGGGTGCAAAATGAGAATGGGTGTGGAAGAGTGATTGCGGAAAAAAGCAGTTGGAGGCGGTACGCACTCGGTCGCGTTGTAGTTCAATCACGCCCAAAAGGGAGACTCAAAATTATTTTGGGGATAGTCTCTGTCGCGTTGACAGTTGTGCAGCTGACAAATGTGGATTTCAACTCAACACATCGCTTCACGATCTCGACCCAGAAAGTCGTCTACAGCCACGCACTTCTAACTGGATTTGGAGACGCACCGTCGATCAATATCCCTTCATCTCAGGTACCTCACTCCATCATCGTCGCCGCTGTTCCAACTAAGAGCGGAGGATACTACTTCGTCACAGCTCAAGGCCAACTAATGACATATGGGAGTGCGACCAACTATGGAGACGCATACTCTATCGGTCTTTATGCTCCCATCGTCGGGATGACACTCACTCCTGATCAAAAGGGTTACTACTTCGTTGCCGCAGACGGCGGAGTCTTTGCCTTTGGAGACGCAACCTTCTACGGATCTATGGGGGGAGTGAAGCTCAATAATCCAGTTGTCTCGATTACTGCGACCGCTGACGGTAAGGGATACTATCTCCTGGCCTCCGATGGTGGGATCTTTACCTTTGGCGATGCAATCTTCTACGGCTCCATGGGTGGGCAGCACCTGAATGCAGCGATCGTAGGGATGGCAACTACAGCCGATGGTGGTGGCTACTGGCTCGTAGGGGCAGATGGGGGCATCTTCTCCTTCGGTGATGCCCAGTTCTATGGGTCACTTGGGGACGTAAACCTCAATGCGTCCATAGCTGGCATGGCATCTACGCCAGACCACAGAGGATACTGGATAGTTGGAACCGATGGCGGAGTATTCACTTTTGGTGATGCACCATTCTACGGATCGGTTGGAGGAGAGTTACCTAACACTCCTATCTCAGCCATTATCCCATCGAACGATGGGCTCGGATATCAGCTACTTTCACCAGATTCAATCTCAGTAGTCCCAACGATAAATCAAAACGAGCGTACAACCCAATACTCCCAATCGATCATCAACGCCGCCCAAAGTCAGATCGGACCAGCCACTCAACCAAACTTTTGCAATCCCTATGGTCCATGCGAAGAGTGGTGCGCCCTCTTTGCGGCATGGACATGGAATCAAGCAGGGGTATCGGCATCAAGTGACGGATTTACAGGCGATCTCTACACTCAGATAGCCAACAACTACGTAGTACTTCCAGAGCAGGACCAGCCAGCCGCGGGAGACGTTGTCTTCTATGGTACGGGACCGCAGAATACAAATACTTCTGTTCATGCCGGAATCGTCATCCAAGTCTGGCCAGATGGAGCCTTGACAACAGTAGAAGGCGATTCAGGGCCTGGACCTGGAGGTTGGCTCGGCGTCACCATGAATGGACCTTACCTCAAGGACTATTCGGCCGAGATAAATGGCGCAGCGATCTACGGATTTGGAGAGGCGTGATGGAATCAAAATTTCGTGAGCCGTTAATTCTTGGAACCGTTGGTCAATTTAAAGTTACTACCCGTCAGTTTCAATCAGTGAAATTGACGAAACAGTGAGACCAGTCCCTCATCCATTTCGTCTTCGAGCGCGATTAGATCAGCGGGAAGTGGAGCTCTAAACTCAACTCTCTCCCCGGTTACGGGGTGATCTAACGTGAGGGCAAAGGCGTGGAGAAAGACGCGATCGCCCAAGTCAAAGGTGGAGCCATACGAACGGTCACCGACAATTGGGTAACCGTAATTCGAGATGTGGACTCGTATCTGGTGAGTCCTACCAGTCTCTAGCTCGAATGAAGCTATCGAAACTAACTCTGAACGAAAAGTACCTTCACCGAGCTTATGGTACTTAGTCCGAGAGGCCTTTCCGCTAGGTGCAATTCGCATCAAACCAATTTGGCGGAGTGACTTTGCAATGGGTCCATCGATCACGGCACTTTCCGGCGAGAGCGAACCCGCAACGAGTGCCAGATAACGCCTCCTAGAGCTGTGTTCTGCCATCTGCTCCGAGAGGGACTCATAAGCAACTTCGCTTCTTGCGACGACAATCAAGCCAGAGGTACCTTTATCAATACGGTGAACTATTCCTGGGCGAAGCGGGTTTCCAACCTCTGCCACCTCAGGATACCTTCCAATAATTCCGTTTATCAGTGTTCCGTTCGTATTTTTAACCCCAGGGTGAACGACGAGGTCAGCCGGCTTATCGATAATTAGTATGTCATCATCTTCGTACACGACTCCGAATGAGATGTCTGTCTCTCCATGAACTTCATGGGATATAGCCGCAACAAGAAGTTCTCTCTTGACTGTTACGAGGTCACCCTCGCTAACTCGTTGCGACTTCTGGTGTACAACTTTTCCGTTTAGAGATACCTCGCCGTCATCGATTGCTCGCTCTACGATCGATCTAGATGAAGATGTATAGGTTGAAACGATACGATCGAGGCGGATCTGATCCATCGAATTAGGAACCTCGATCACGATCTCTCCCGAGGGATCTATGTCGGTCTCGTCGTCGAAGAGAAGGCCATCTCCGCCATCACCATCTAGATACGATGTGTCGTCACTTGACATGGTGGTACCTCTTCCAAGAATAAAAGTTAGGTATCTACCCTAGAGGCAATGGAGCCAAAGGTGTTACTTGGCGGACTCTTCAACAGGGGTAGATGTGTCTTTGCCTCTATTGCGGGGGCGGCGCATGATGAAAAAGATCATTATCAGACCTACCACAACACCGATATCTGCAACGTTAAACGTTGGCCAAAATCCAGTGTAAAAGAAGTCGATCACTCCCCCGTGATTATGGCGAAAGAAGCGGTCGAAGATATTGCCAAAAGCTCCACCGAGGATCAGACCATATGCAATTCCCATGGGAAGGTCTCGCGTTCGCACTAGAGAGTAGAGGACAAAGGCTGATATTCCCACCTCGAGAAGGGTGACGGCAATGGTCTTTCCAGAGGCGAGTGAGAATGCGAAGCCGAAGTTGTATATCAGCGCGAATCCGACATGTCCGAAGAGAAAGTGGGGACCATTTGCAAGGGTCGACTGCGCTATTGACTTCGTAATTTGGTCGAGCGCAGTCCAAATAACCGCGATTAGCAGCCCAAAAAATTGCGGCTTGTACCTTGTTGAAGTCATGTCGACCCTCGCTCAAATATTTATAAGTTTCAGCGCCTTGTGACAGAACCGCTCTTACAGAGGACGCACAGCTTCGCATAGGGAAGGGCACGCATCCTAATGCGCGGAATCACGTTTTTGCAGTTTTCGCAGATTCCGTACGATCCTTTGTCAATCTTTTCGATGGACTCTTCGATCTCGGCAACGGTAGCTAGGTGTGATGCTAGAAGTGCTAGATCACGCTCGCGTTCCATAGTTGAGTTGCCACCCTCACCCGACTCCTCGTCGAACTGAACGTCTCCTGGCTCGGATTCCCGGGCCAGCGTAGCCGCCTCTTCTTTGAACATCTCGGCTTGAGTGAGGTAGGTATCTCGTTCGCCATTAAGCAAAATAACTTGAGACGCGAAATACTCCTCTTCGCTCAAGGCGTCGTACTCTTCATCAGAGAGAGCCTCGATCTCTTCCTTGCTGTAGGTCTTCACATAGCCTCCAATGTGAGAAAATTGCTTCTCACACACAATAAGTGTCAGATGACTTCAACGTCCTTGCCTGAGTAGTTACCCAAGCTCATCCGTGGCAGCCATCGTACCAACGCGCCAACACCAAGGTGCTAAAAGTCTCCGTTGTGCAACATCTTCGAGCGCTTCAAAGGTTATCTGAGCTCGCTTCTGTGCTGGCCACTTGTAAACACCGGATGAGGGCGCAATAATTCCGAAAAGTATACACGTCGAAGGTTTAAGATCGGCAAACAAGGTCCACTCGACTACCACGTCCATAGCTTCGCAATAGCTTCGTAGCGATTAACTTAGATGTATGGGATTTTTAGAGAATGAAGATGAGAGTAACCAGCCGTATAGATCTGAGAAGAGCTCAATCCGTCTGCCCAAGATAGAAGAGGAGATCCTAGGGTTTTGGGAGAAGGATGATACCTTCCAAGCCTCCGTCGACATCCGCGAAAAGGGAAGCCAAGAGTTTGTCTTTTACGACGGTCCACCATTTGCGAACGGACTTCCGCACTACGGCCACCTACTAACAGGCTTCGTCAAAGATGCCATTCCCCGTTACCAGACCATGCGCGGAAAGCGAGTCGAGAGACGCTTTGGCTGGGACTGCCACGGTCTGCCGGCCGAGATGGCGACCGAAAAGGAGCTCGGCGTCACCGGTCGCATGGAAGTAATTGACTTTGGAATTGACAAGTTCAACGACCACTGCCGCAGCCTCGTCCAACGTACCACAGACGAGTGGTACCGATATGTTACGCGACAGGCACGCTGGGTCGACTTCCAAGACGACTACAAGACCATGGACTTAGATTTCATGGAGTCCGTAATGTGGGCTTTTTCTCGCCTTCACGAAAAGGGATTGGTCTATGAAGGATTTAGAGTCCTTCCATACTGCTGGGAGTGCGAGACCCCCCTTTCCAACTTTGAAACCCGGCAAGACGACTCTTATAGGGCGCGAGTTGATCCAGCAGTCACAGTCGCGTTCCAGATAAATGCCGACCCCAGCCACGAAGTCGAAGCTCTACGGGAAGACTTCGAGGTATGGGCGTGGACAACTACACCCTGGACCCTCCCCTCCAACCTTGCACTAGCAGTCGGCCCTGAGATCACGTACAACCTCTACCGTTCAGATAAGCGCAAGAGACCATTTGTGATAGCGGCTGCCGCAACAGCGAAGTATGCAGCATTCGTCGAAGAGGCGACGCTTGTAACCTCCTTTGTGGGAAGCGTTCTAGAGGGTCTCTCATTCACCCCCATCTTCAACTACTTTGAAGGGTGGTCTAACGCCTTCAAAGTCCTTCTAGGCGACTTTGTAGCGACAGATGAAGGTACGGGAACTGTACAGATGGCGCCTGGCTTTGGCGAAGACGACCAGAAGCTCTGCGAATCGTACTCAATCGCAACGGTGGCACCAGTGGACGATCGAGCACGCTTCGTCGCACCTGTTACGGACTACGAAGGAGTCCAGGTTTTTGAGGCTAATCCCGCAATCACCCAATACCTCAAAGAACACGACCTACTGATCGAAACCGAGAGATACGAGCACTCCTATCCTCACTGCTGGCGAACAGATACTCCCTTGATCTATAAGGCCGTATCATCCTGGTTTGTAGCAGTATCTTCGATGAGGGAGCGTTTACTCGAAGAAAACGCCAAGATCAATTGGACTCCCAGCCACGTAAAGGACGGTTCATTCGGCAAATGGCTAGAGGGCGCCAGAGACTGGACCTTGACCAGAAATCGTTTCTGGGGCGCTCCAATACCGGTTTGGAAGAGCGACGACCCAACGTATCCAAGAGTCGACGTTTATGGATCACTCGATCAGATCGAAGCCGACTTTGGAGTTAGACCCAAAGACCTCCATCGACCATATATCGACGAACTGACTAGACCCAACCCCGACGACCCGACTGGTAAATCCAAGATGGTGAGGGTGCCCGATGTACTAGATTGCTGGTTTGAGTCAGGTTCAATGCCGTATGCCCAACTCCACTACCCCTTCGAACGAAAGAGCGACTTTGAGGACAACTTCCCAGCCGACTTCATCGTTGAATACATCGGCCAAACTCGTGGATGGTTCTACACCTTGCACGTCCTTGGTGTCGCCCTCTTCGACAAGCCACCATTTAAAAATTGCATGGCCCATGGAATCTTGCTCGGTCAAGATGGTCGGAAGCTATCGAAGAGGTTAAAGAACTATCCTGACCCTTGGGACGTCTTCGAGGAGATCGGAGCAGACGCGATGCGTTGGTTCCTTCTCTCGTCACCGGTCCTAAGAGGCCAAGATGCAATAGTGGACCGTGACAGCATCGTAGATGCCCTCAAACGCGTAATAAACCCCATCTGGAACGCGTACTACTTCCTAACTCTCTATGGAAACGCCGACAAGATCAAGGGCGAATACGTAACGACGAGCGACAACATCCTTGACCGTTACATCCTCGCTAAAACAAGTCGTCTCATCGCAAACTGCCAAAATGCATACGATGAGTACGACCTCTTCCAGGTATCGAACGAAGTCGAAGAGTTTTTAGAGGCTCTAACTAATTGGTACATTAGACGATCACGCGATCGCTTCTGGAGAGAGACTCCCTTTAGCAAGGAGAACGACCTCGATAAGGTTGCGGCCTATAACGTCCTACATAGCGTCCTATTGCTCTTAACACAAGTAACTGCACCTATGCTGCCAATGCTTACGGAGTACATCTACAAGGGGCTCACAGGTGGGCGTAGCGTCCATCTAACCGATTGGCCAACCGAGAACCTCCCAGAAGCAAACGACGACCTAGTAGACGCAATGGATCTCGTCCGGGAGGCTTGCTCACAGGCACACTCGATTCGAAAGGCGCGGGGTTTACGTGCCCGGCTTCCACTTGCCTCTTTGACGATTGCTACGGAAAACTCCGCAAAACTCAGTCCATTTGTCAATTTGATCATGCAAGAGACCAACGTCAAAGCAGTTGAACTCGTTGATGATCCAACTTCACTTGCGCGCGAGACAATCACCTTGGTTCCTCGCCTCCTTGGCCCCCGTCTTGGCGGATCGACGCAGTCGATCATCAATGCGGCGAAGGCGGGTGACTTCTTCCGAAATGACGAAGGGGAGATGATTGTTGGTGGGACGATACTTTATGAGGGCGAGTACGTCGCAACGGTCGACGTATCGTCTCCCGAGGCCTCCCGTAGCCTCTTCAATAACTCCGCAGTAGTAGTCCTAGACATTGAGCCAACTGCGGAATTAATCGCCGAAGGCACGGCTAGGGACTTCATCAGATCAATCCAGTCGATGCGCAAGGAAGAGAACTTCGACATCACGGACCGTATCACGGTCAAGGCGGCTGTATCTACCGATAGCGAACACCTTGCTGTCATGAAACATATTGAAATGATCAAGGCTCAGACTCTCTCCGACGAAGTTGATCTTGCGGTCGATGAAAGCTTGGTCGAATGGACGATCAACCTGACTAGAAAGTAACAATCAATAAAGGTCCCCATCGAATCTGATGTCTGGCTTTGGATTCGACGGGGACCTTTTTCAAGTTGGTAGCGGCGAAACGAGACTCAAACCGTAGATAACTTTCGATCGCGAAGGCAACGATGCATGCGACTCGTACCACTTTCATAGCGTCAGAGACCCTGTTACGGTCACACCTGAATATCTACAATTGCCCGAGCTACTTATATTACAACAAAGACTAAATCGCAAAGACCGATATTCCGATCGCCATAGGTTGAGCCATATCCGGCCCCAAAGCCTTTACGGGTAAATTCGACCAGACTAGATCTTGAACCGACCTAACTGAAACCGTTAGTAGGTGTCTTCCGCCTCTTCAACTTCGTCGGCCTCGTCGGCAAAGTCTTCTCCTGAAAATATTGGAGAGTAACTCTCTTCGACTCGGGCGAGTGCATCGCGCAGCACATCTCGAACCCTCTCTCGAGACGATACCGAAATCTCTCCGAGATTTGCAATTTCACTTCGCAACTGAGCCGATCTACCTTCGAGTTCGCTAACTTGACTAGCTAGTGCGCTGAGCTCGCTCTCCCGTAACGCCTGTGCCTCAGCACGGGCAGATCCTACGAGTGATTCAGCTTCAAAATTGGCTTTCTCTAAAAGCTCACGAGCCTCAACTTCGCGTCGCGCTATAAGATCATCCGCTGATTGCTTCGCTAAAGCGAAAATCTCGAATAGCTCTTGATTCGCATCCTGGGTCGGCGCAACTTTGACCTCACGAGACTCGCTACCCGAATTAGCTGCCATCGCCTCAGAGAGAGCTGCTTTAAGGCGCATAACTTCATCGTTAGCTTGACTCAGCTTTTCAAGTAGCGAGTCGTAACGACGATCCTTCTCTTCTATTCCACGGGCGACTTGCTCCAAGAAAGAGTCAACGTCTTCGGGATTGTAACCGCGAACCCTATCACGAAATTGAGCTTCGCGAACCTGATCAGCACTAAAGTCCATGTCTTAGATGGTAGCAAGATTTAAATTACAACGATGTATTGATAGTGAAAAAGTTGAAAATATGCACACCTCTACCTCTAATAAAGAGCAGGCATATTCAAATAAAACCGCAGGAAGTGATCAGATACCAACTCGTACTTCTCAAACAATGCGATCCTGACAAAGGGCATTGTTGCGAATCGCACCTACAGTTAATTTTTGGCCTCGCCCTCTTGCGAAACCATGCTAAAACTAAGGAAGGGGCCTTACGATTGACATCAAGACTTGAATCGCTAGAAGAACAACAAGTGGCGACAGATCGAGAGCGATAGAGCCGAAAGAAATCGGCGGTATTAACCTCTGGAGCGGTCTAAAGACTGGATCCGTCAACTTATGCAAGTAAACGTTAGCCTTTTCAACTGGTGAGCCAGGGGAGATCGGGAAGAAGCTTAGGATTATCTGTACGATTATTACGAGTACGTAGAGCTCTAAACCTCGGTAGAGGATCTCTTGTATTAGTCGCAACTGCCTACCTCTTCTCGTCGCAAGGTAACTTTGTCGTTAGAGGTTTCTCCTCTTCGAATCACTTACCTCATACCCTACCACAGAGATTAATCTACAGAGCGCCTCGCTGAAGTAGCCGCTCCTTCTCCTCTTGCGAAACCGTTACATTCGGAGGAGTTAGCAGGTAGATCTTGTGCGAAATTCGTTCCATGTGGCCATCTAGGACGAAGGTCACACCGGAACAAAAGTCAATAACTCGCCTCGGTGACGTAGAAGCGACGTATTGCAAATTCAAGATGACGGGATAACCATCCCTGAGGAGCATGGCAACCTCGGTCGAGTCCTTGAAGTCCTTTGGAAAGATTATATGAACGGTCTGCTTCCCTTGCTGTTGATTGATCGGCTTTACGCTTCC
>JAKAZZ010000058.1 GCA_021826315.1 Actinomycetes bacterium | reverse complement strand
GAAATCTTGCCCGAGCAGCGATCTGGAAGCGGCACAGCAAATACTCCATTGGGACGTACAACAAAGAAAATACAATCACTTACTCGGGAGTTATGCGCCAAGTGCTCTAAGGCAGAGCCGTTGAGAAATTTCTTCCACATCCAACTTCGAGCTTGCAATTTCATAGACAAGATTGAAAGCTTCGTCGTCCCCAAGTTGCGGTTCATGACCGTTCAAGTCGCAAAAAACTACGGCACTAAGCCACGCGAGGCGCTTATTGCCATCCACTAGAGCATGGTTTTTTGTTACAGATTGTAAGAGCGCAGCAGCCTTGAGACTTAAAGTTGCATAGGCATCCTCACCGTAGAAGTTAGAGCGAGGTCTGCTTACTGCCGAGTCCAACAATCCCACATCACGAATAGGGCCAATCTCAAGCCTTCGAACCATCATGAGGAGATCTTCGAGTTCGAGGTACTCTAATGCACTCATGACGATCCAAGCCGCTCCAAGACATCGTTCCAACGTGTCACTAAACGCTCCGTCGAATCATCAACCCGCCCGCGATGACCGCTACGCTCAAGGCGATCGAGTACCGCCCGACGGATTACCTCTTGACGAGAGATTCCTTCGATTTCCGAAAGTACGGTAAGTGCATCGTCAAGAATGTCATCTGTTCTAAGAGTCAAGGCCATTCAATTATGATACCACTTAGGTATCAGTTTTGATCTTATAGACGCAGATTTCATAGCAAGAAGTCAATCACGATATCGCTGAACGATAGCGATATCGTGATTGAATTTACCAAGAGCCAAGAAAACACTCCGCTGTGCGATCCAGAACGCTACTACTCTAACGTGCTGAATCGTATCACAATATTGTTTACTGCTTTAGTTGGCCATACTTCTCGAAACTAACTCCGTTCCCACCTGTACCAGCTCGATACCTATGGCTGAATTCGAAGCGCATTCATCATTGAAGGCAGCGCATCCGCTATTCTTGCATTTCGCACCGTCAACACAGCCATGGTAGATTCTGAATTATCCACCACTTACATGAGATCTCCGACCAGAATACAAAAGGGTTGATTCTCGCGAAGGGTGGGAGTACGCCGCCAGATCGAAAAGCCCTTTGGCGTGGGGTAAGCTGGCCCCATTACTAATCAACCTCTCGTGGTTGTCCATCAGCAACCACCACAACCAACAGAACTCAATCGTTGAGTAATTGGACGCACCGGTTTTTGCCTACTCTGAGCCGATACCCTCTACTACCCCAAAGCAGCCTTTTGATGCATCTCCATCTGAGTTCTTCGCCGAGGATCGCCAGCTCCTCTAACATTGATCCATACGTCTCTACGACTACCTGAATACCAAAGTCTGGCTTAGGTTAGCACTTCTTTCCAGCTACAGGTTCGCGTCACTTTGCAAGTTGTCGACGCCTTCGCCACCATCAGATATCGAATGGAGAGTCAACCGCTTCGAGTATCGAGGTTGCTCACGACCTAACCATTCTCAACCCACCAGACCGGATCGGCTGCTTCCCAGCTGGTTTGGTCCGAAATCGGCCGTGGTACTGAGTGATTCACAATCCTGAACTGCGGGTATAGAGAACTACGCCCGCGCTTTAATTTGGGGAGACATCCTTGCCGTAGGGTTGCGCAGACATGATAGCCGGGGAAAGCCCGTCACCTTTAGGAAGGAATAGATTGAGGCGAAGGATTACACCGTCTGACATCGCTACCACGGCATCCTCGACTTTTTTTGAATCCTAGTGGCATCGGATAGACGCTAACCGGCGGTCGCAAAAGGGCGGACATTCTCGACCGCGCATAAGAAAATGCACCTCTTCGGCTCCATGGACGGTCGATGGATTTGGCACACACCAACAGATGCCTCCTCTACTCTCGCAGTAATGCGCCGAGTTAATCACAATGCCCTATGAGGCCTACGTCAATAGCAGAGAGATTTCTAAAAGTGCGTACCTTTCGCTACAGAAAGCTCTGCTCTAGTGCGTTAATCTCCGAAAAGGCACCCTTCTCATTCCAAAACTCTAGCTTCCTGCCGCCCGAGATAAAGTAAGCCAAGTAAAAGTCGACGAAACCCGCGATAATATCCAACCAGAAGTGATTTGCGGTAACCACTACAACAAATATGGTTATGAGTGGGTGCATCAAAAGAAGGACTTTTCCAAAGCGATTTCGAACGGCTGAAGCTATCGAAAAGGTACACCAAAGAGCCCATGCCATGTGCAAAGACGGCATGGCGGCGTAAAGGTTCCCTGCGTCCTTCATCAGCGTCGCATCGAGCGTTCCTGCACCACCGTATACAGCCTGAGTATCCACAAAGCCGTATATGTGAGGAAGAAGTCGAGGTGGCATGACCGGAAGAAGAATAAAAACCACTAGAGCCATCAAATTGAGAAGGATCATTGTATTTCGCCATACTATGTAGCGACGAGCGTACTTACCGAATAAGAGCGCGAAGACTACGACGGGCAATATGAAGTGAACCGTGGTGTAGTAGAGGTCGGATAACTTTATCAACCAAACGGCGTGATCGATTACGTACTTTTGGATCTTCTGCTCACTGAAGATGTGAAAGAACTTCTCGATTCGTACCTCCGTCAGCGCATTTGCTTGAGCAGTCGCCTTTGATCCCGATGCTAGCGAAGACGTATATTCGTAGGCAGCGTAGATGACACCAACGAAGATAAGTTGATTCCACAGTCGGATCTTGCGCCCTCCAACCTCACGATAAGGCGCCAGTTTGCTAAGAAAGGACAAAATTGAACCACCGTTGAATTTCAAATTAAACCAAAGGTAAAGGTTAGCCTCGTATTTAGATCTTGGCTCACCACAAAGCTCTTCGCGCCAACTACCTCGTTTCTCTCGAGTGGAGCTGGTAAAACATTCACGATCCCGAAGGAAGAATTACGATAAAAGATTAAGGATTTATCATTTTCGAAAGTTGTACGAGAGATCGTCCGATATGTATATGTAGTAGAAGTGAAATTTATGATGCTCAATACGTCGAAGAGAATAAATAGAAGCAAGTGCATACTTCGCTGTGCAACTGTCGAGCGTCAGAGTGAATGTGGAAAAGGTAAAAGAAGCCTATAAAAGTAGCAAAGTGTGGCAGGAGGTACATCGAGACATTCTCGACATTCTTGCCCATGGCTACGACGACACTCCATTTAGCGATCACTTTCAGAAGATCGTCGACACAATCCATTCAACCAACATGTTCAAATTGGTGTGGTTCGGAATCCTTGATCCAAGGACTCGCTACATCGTCCCAGTATCAAAGAGGGGCACCCCTAGTGAATACGTCGACAACGTAAAAGCGTGCATAGATCTAGGCGCTAGAAATACTGGTCCTGCGGTTCGCAGCATAAGGCATCAACTCACGACAGTTGTCGACGATATCAGCGAAGACCTCATGATGGTTCCATGGCGAGAAAGCGCATTGCAAGCTGGCCTTCGATCACTTGTCACGCTACCGATCTACATTGATCGCGGACACCGCGGTATTTTGGTCTGCTACTCTCAAGAACGAAGGTTCTTCGACCCGCATATGGTTGAAAATCTCCAAGAGGTTGCAGAAGACATTTCAAAGGTCTGGCGCCACCTCGAGGTGCTCAAGAATGAGACTACGTCGCTACTGCGAATATTGACTAACGGCACCCTACTTGGATCCGACCAACTCATCGTAAACTCCAATCCGTGGGATCACCTCCCAATAAGCGCGATATTGATCGATGAAAACTTCAACGTCAACTGGCATAGCCGCCACTTCGCAAGTACTTTCAACCAAGGCGAACGACTAGCAGAGGCTACCCCTATGCTTCGCATCCTTCCACAAAAAGCTCAAGTGGAGCTAATGCTACTTATAAGCAGGATGAAGGCGAGCGGACAAGTCAAGGGGTCTATGGTCGTCGAGGATGACGATGATCCGAACTTTCTACTACGAGGTGAACACCTCGATATCTACCTACAAATAGATGGACAGCAGAGTCAAATCTTTGTAATCGTTCGCCCAGATCACCTATCAAAGTCGAATGTAATAGATCCCGCCCTCCTCGACGACGTCCTAAGTGAAGC
Source organism: Actinomycetes bacterium (assembly GCA_021826315.1). Classification (GTDB taxonomy): domain Bacteria; phylum Actinomycetota; class Acidimicrobiia; order Acidimicrobiales; family Acidimicrobiaceae; genus Acidithrix. The sequence goes on along the minus strand of JAKAZZ010000058.1, from coordinate 13,348 downwards.
ACCTGTCGCCCTATTATCACTAAGCAATGGCAGCGAAGTGAACTTCGCCTTCGGATCGATGATCGCCGAGGGTGGCGTAATCCATGAGAGCTTCGTTGAGATGGCAGAGCGCAGTAAAAGCGACCCGACTTCGAATCTTCAACGCATAGTTACCCAAGCAAGCCAATTCGATGGAGCCGCTATCGTTGACGGCCATCAAATTGAGCTTCACGTTCGGCGCGATGGTGACAATCCTCGTAATTCAATAGCCTTTGCAGTCGATATTTCAAACTCCATAACCGCACGGCGGCGGGTAGAACGCCAGAACAAATCACATAGATCAATGATCGAATTAGGTAGTCGACTCGCTGCGGTTGAAAGAATCGAAGACCTGAAACAAGAGATAATTCAAGCCGTATCAGCGTTGGATGGAGTCGCTGAGTGCAAGTATCTTCGCCTTCATGAAGGTGGACAACTCCTCATCCCCGTCGATGACGTTGAATCCCTAGCAAACGTAACGATCAAGGTCAAAAAGAGTCCCAAGCTCAATCAAGCCTTGGACCATTCCGAGGTAATGATCTTGGATGGCTCAGAGATCTCCCTACTCGAGACAACCCGTGCTGGAGTGACATTTGCGGCACTACCGCACATAGGAAGACACCAGATCCTTGGGGTCTTTTTGGCAGTTGTCGAAGAGGGTAAGGGAGTTGATGGCGGCTTTAAAGCAACGCTTGAAACTGTCGCTACGCTAGCAAATGCCAACGTGACCAGAATTGAAGTTGAAGAAAGCATCAGCAATGCCGCCAAAATCGACCGACTAACTGGACTTTTGAATCGCGACGCCTATAGGGAGGCGCTCGGAAGTGCCCTCGAACAACTTCCCAATGCAAATGGCGGAACCGGTGATGCACTACTGGTAGCAACTCTCGATATCGACAGATTTAAGCAGATCAACGAAGCCTTAGGACATGACGCGGGCGACAAAGTAGTGGCGAAGTTGGGGGATGTAATACGCGCTGCTTGCGGATATGACGCTACGGTGGCCCGAGTCGGCGGTGACGAATTCGCCTTCTTCATGAGCTTTCACCCAACTGTAACTGAAGAGAGCGCTACGGTCATCCTTGAGACCATCCTTCGAGTAGTCACCAGACCACTCAAGGTAGGCAGAGTAAAGCTCCTCATAACAGCCTCCATGGGAGCAACGCTAATTCGAGCTAACGACGATCGAACAACTGCGATAATCCTAAGCAAAGTTGATATGGCGATGTATGACGCCAAAGGGTCTCAAGATCGAATTCACTTTTACCGCAGCAAGAAGGGCGATCCTACTTCAGATTCACTCGAACTGATTTCAGAACTAACTGAAGCGATTGATGAGGCGGCGATCGACGTATACCTCCAACCAAAGATGCATATTCAAAGCCGACGCATCTGTGGCTTCGAGGCACTAGCCCGCTGGAGAAGCAAAGTAAAGGGATTCATACCACCCGACAAATTCATCCTCATGGCCGAGCAGACTGGCCAGATCCGTTCCCTAACCGACGCGGTTCTCTTCAAAAGTATTAATTACATCGCAAGACTTCAGGAACGGGGCTACTTCTTGCCGATAGCGGTGAATCTCTCCCCCGCTCTCTTTACAGACGACACGATAGTCGATACAATTACGTCACTTCTTCAGGACGCTCACGTGAACGACGAATACCTCGAGTTTGAGGTAACCGAGACTGCATCCATAGTCGACAAGGAGTCGGCATATAACGTCTTCGAAAGGCTCCAGGAGCATGGATTTCGTGTATCAATCGATGACTTTGGAACCGGATTCTCCTCCCTCGACCACCTCAGGAATACGCCTGCTTCAGCAATCAAAATAGACAAGAGCTTTACCGATAAGGTGACGAGTTCGACGAAGGAACTCTCAATAGTAAAGGGCGTAATAGAGCTCGGTCATGCCCTTAACTTCTCAGTGGTAGCCGAAGGAGTCGAAGACACTGCCACCTTGTTTGCACTTGAATCCCTTGGTTGCGATGAGATTCAAGGCTATCTTTTAGCTCGTCCAATGAAGTTTGACTCGGTCTTTCCTTGGATCACCACTAACTGCCATCGAGTTGGCGACGAGATCTTTCTCAACAGCGCCCAATTAGTAGAAGAGTCATAACGGTTATACGCACCATCATCTCGACGGCGACGATGCAGTACGTAAAATTAAAATCTCCACCAATACTACGATTGCCCTAACCCTCATCACTTTGACCTCATTCATCTGACCTAAGCCGCGGTGTCAAAGGCCTATTACCAAGGGCAACTCTCCAAAATACATTCTTCATATTATAAGATTATTCTAATCTTTCTAACAATATCAAAGTGGTAAAAGCAAATGAATACCCTGTTCAAGCGTGGTCTTCTCAGCGAAATACATCTCATGAAATAGACAGGCACGCCCCTAATCGATTTGATAACAGCCATTTCAAGCAAAAAATACCCATTCAACAAAAGGCACATTGATTTGCTTGTCAAGAAAAATCAATCCTTGGACGGTTGCTTACGACCAATTGGTGCTAGCTTTTAATCAAGTAAGTCACGAATCGGCGAACAATTAAGATCGATACATGGTTGGGGTTTGACTGTCAGCTACATAATTTCAAAATCAGCTGAAATTATCTACGTCATCGTTTTTTTGATCGGCGGTATCATGCTCTTCGTGCTCGGTGTCAAACGCTTCAAGCGGCGCCAATTGAACAAATTCGAACGGGTTCAAAGTAAGGAACTCAAAGATACCAATTAGCGCCTCAAGAAGTCGTTTTTTTGCGGGCGTTCTCTAAATCGAAACAACCCAGCCTTGGAAGTTGCATAAGCTTCACAACTAAATCAGCGCAATAAAGCGGAATACAATCCACAACGGACTACCGATTATTCAAAATGCGCAATCTCACAAAGGAAGAAGTGCGACGACGCCATCCGATCATCCCCTCTGTAAAGACGTATCCCGTTTTAGTCATTCGACCCTAAACGCGGCGAAATCGATCGCTGTCGAATCTTTGATAACAGCTACCACGAGCCGCCTCTGCGGAAAAGAATGTTACGGATATAGAATCCGGTTTGGCTCGATCTAACGTCCATGTGAGTACCGCTCATCAATGGCTCTGATCTATTGCACTGGTCAACTCCTCAATTGACAGAACAATTTCCCAACTCAGATCGCAATTCAACTATCTACAGCTTCGTCATACCTTTGTAGCCGTTTCTCCTGAAGCAGGAGTGAGATCGTGGCGCGAACACTTTGCTATTCTATGACCGGGGTCAAGTTCAGCCAAGATCGACGCGCGCACACGTCTTCAAGTTGACAATGCCAACCGTCTAATGGTCAAGATTTACTCAAGTGCTTTCTGAAGCGAAAGCCCAAGTAGTTGAACCTCTCGTGCAATCTCACTTCGGCGAGTGGCAAAAAAGGGGGCTCTGCTACGGTGGATTTCTCCAAGGTAGCAGGCCCCCAAAGTACTAGGTAGCGGTATTTACCTATGCGACGTCGAAACGGTCAGCCATCATGACCTTGCTCCAGGCCTTGACAAAGTCGAGGACGAACTTTTGGTGGGCATCGTTTGATGCATAGACCTCAGCTAGAGCACGAAGTTGAGAGTTCGAACCAAATAGTAGGTCGACGGCCGTTGCGCTCCATCTGAGGCTACCATTTGATCTTTCAACTCCAACATAGGTATGCTCAGCGGAAGAGCCCTTCCACTCGAAACCCATATCAAGTAGGTTCACGAAGAAGTCATTGCTTAGGGTGCCTTTGCGATCAGTAAGAACGCCGTTGGCACCTCCACCGTCTGTAATGCCAATCGCGCGCAAACCACCAACGAGTACCGTCGTCTCTGGAGCTGTCAGATTCAAGAGGCTAGCTTTATCGATCAACAACTCTTCGGGGCGACGCTTATCGCCACTGCGCTGGTAGTTCCTAAAGCCATCAGCAGTTGGTTCGAGAGGAGCAAAGGACGCAACGTCCGTCATTTCAGCCGTAGTGTCAGTTCTACCTGGAACAAACGGAACCGTTACCTCAACTCCACCCTTTCGGGCAGCATCTTCAACGCCGGCACATCCGGCAAGCACGATCAGATCGGCTAGCGAGATCGCCTTTGGAGCATTTGCGCTATCAAATGAGGCTTTTACTGAACGAAGAACGTCGAGAACTTCAGCTAGTTGAACGGGGTTATTTACCTCCCAATCCTTCTGCGGAGTCAACGCAATCCTTGCACCATTTGCCCCACCGCGCTTATCAGAACTTCTAAAGGTCGACGCGGAGGCCCACGCTACCTCGACGAATTTAGATGGCTCAACACCTGTCGATAAGATCGTCGCCTTCAATGATGCGATATCGCTCTCATCAACAAGGGCATAGTCACGAGCTGGGACTGGGTCTTGCCAGATTAGATCCTCTGCTGGAACTTCGCTTCCCTTATAACGGGCCTTGGGGCCCATGTCACGGTGCGTCAGCTTGAACCATGCACGAGCGAAAGCATCGGCGAATTCGTCTGGATTCTCGTAGTAGTGGCGTGATATCTTTGCGTACTCTGGGTCGAAGCGCAAAGAGAGGTCGGTCGTCAACATGATCGACCAGGTCCTCTTATTTGGATCGTGTGGATCTGGAACACTGTCATCCGCCGAGCGGTCAGTTGGACGCCACTGGCTGGCCCCGGCTGGGCTCTTCACTAACTCCCACTCGTACCCGAAGAGGTTCTCAAAGTAGTTATTGTCCCACTGAGTTGGGTTCTTCGTCCAAGGTCCCTCTAAACCACTAGAGATGGTATCGCCACCCTTGCCACTGCCAAATGAACTCTTCCAACCAAGGCCCTGATCCTCGATATTGGCAGCCTCTGGTTCGCGACCAACCAAGTCAGCTGGTCCAGCTCCGTGGTTCTTGCCGAAGGTGTGGCCACCGGCAATGAGCGCTACTGTCTCTTCGTCGTTCATAGCCATGCGAGCGAAGGTCTCGCGGATATCGCGAGCGGCTAGAAGTGGATCTGGATTGCCATTTGGACCCTCTGGATTCACATAGATGAGACCCATCTGGACCGCACCGAGTGGATTTTCTAATTCCCTGTCGCCCGTGTAACGCTCATCGCCGAGCCATGTCGTCTCCGGACCCCAGTAGAGATCCTCTTCGGGCTCCCAAACGTCCTCGCGTCCACCAGCAAAACCAAATGTCTTGAAGCCCATCACTTCAAGTGCGCAGTTACCGGTGAGAATCATTAGGTCAGCCCATGAAAGCTTTCGGCCGTACTTAGCCTTTACAGGCCAGAGAAGGCGGCGAGCCTTATCTAGGTTTACATTATCTGGCCAGCTATTCAGCGGAGCAAAGCGCTGAGTTCCATTTCCAGCACCACCGCGTCCATCGCTAATACGATAGGTACCGGCACTGTGCCACGCCATACGAATAAAGAAGGGGCCATAGTTACCCCAGTCGGCTGGCCACCAATCCTTGGAATCCAAGATAACGGCTTTGATGTCTTCTTTGACTTCGGCGAGATCGAGGCTCTCGAACTCCTTGCCATAGTCGAAGTTAGGATCCATTGGATCGATCTTTGGAGAATTCTTGCCTAGCGGACGGAGGTTGATCTGCTCAGGCCACCAGTGTTGGATAGCTGTAGACCCCGTCGCTGTCTGTGGATTGTGCAACACCGGACACTTGGACGCTGCATATTCTTGGTCATTGCTCATAAACTTGTCGCTCCTTGGTAGTTAGGTCAACCACCGATATCGCCCTAATTAGAACTAGCTCCACTCACCTGACACTGGGGACAAAATCCCCAAAAAATGACTTCAGCCTCATCGATAACGAAGCCACGATCATCGTCAACCTGCAGGCACGGCCGACTACCCACCACGCAATCAACGTCGAGTGTCAACCCGCAACCTCGACAGACCAAGTGATGGTGATTATCGTCAACCCTCTTCTCGAAACGTGCAGCTGACCTAGCAGGTTGGATCCTTCTAATCAGCCCCTTGTCCGTGAGGGTCGTCAGTGTGTCGTATACCGATTGCTTTGAGATCGTACCGATCTCTAACCGGACAAGTTCTTCAACCTCATCGGCCGTAGCATGGGGCCTCTTTGTGACAGCATCAATGACGGCTAGTCGCTGCGCTGTCACTTGAAGGCCTGCACCCCTTAGGACCTCTGAGATATTTATAGAACTTTTATCAACCACAAATATAAGTATAACTCTACTTTTTGACTAAGTCCAAACTTTGAATGGAAAAAACTAAAAACACTTCGCCATTGCCATTCGCATCACACCCCGACGAAAAAGAGGTAATTGATTCATTCCATAGCGTATGAAATGCATGAGAAGACAGATCTACTCCCAGTGCCTTCGCTTAGGCACCGTAAATTTGAACTGAATTACATTCGTCCTAACGGGTGGAGAAGTACCACCACCTTTTCGTCAAGGTCGGATTGGGCCTTAGACGATCTCTAGATAAAGCTTGAAGATCGAATCGATTAAATCTTTTCACTAGCAACCATTATTGTCAACAGAAAAGTACAATCGAACAAAATCTAAATTCATTGCGCCGTCGACGGAACGGCAGTAGCCCGCATTCGGAGAGCGGCACGGTAATTATTGCTCATCGCAATCTTTCACCATTACGGCCGATCCAAGCAACGACTTGTACAAAAACCACTTCTCCCTCATCGATGCGCTAACGTTAAATTTGGAGGAGATATGGACTACAAGACCACAACATTCGAGCAACTAAGAGAACTTCTACGAAATAGATATTCAACCAAGTGGAACAAGTTTGATCCAGAGGTGATACCTATGTGGGTCGCAGATATGGATCTTGGAGTAGACGAATCTATCGCCTTGGCGATCGAAGAGGCGACACGCAACTACGGCCTCGGTTACCCAAGCCTATCGTTGATGGATGAATTGACCGAAGCCTTTGTAGACCTATACGCTGATCAACTAAGTGGCAAGATCGATCGCAGGCTCACGGTTGCCACCACGGACGTAGTCCAATCGATATACATTGCCATCTCCACCTTCGCTAGCGAAGGTGACGGCGTAATAGTGCAGACGCCAATTTATCCCCCCTTCCTATCAACGCCAAGGCTTCTAAAGAGAGAGGTAGTCGAGAATCGTCTCATCGTAGATGACGATGGATACCACTTTGACCTCGAAGACTTTGCAGCAAAGGCGAATGATCCCAAGAACAAGATCGCACTATTGTGCAGCCCTCACAACCCCACCGGACTCGTAATGGATAGAGAGCTTCTCAGCGAAATAGCAAAGATCTGCTCCGAAACTAACACCCTGATGATCGTCGATGAGATTCACGCCCAGCTGATCTTTGGAACCTCATTCACCTCGATTGCCTCGATAGAGACCGATGCCGACTACGTCCTATGCAATTCTGCTACCAAGGCCTTCAATATCGCAGGAAGTCGTTGTGCTCTGGCAGCATTTTCCTCCAAGGCTGTCATGAATCGCTACGATGAGGTTCCCTTCCACCTACGAGGAATGCCATCAAATATGGGCGTTGTCGCCACCATTGCCGCTTGGCGCGAGGCAAGCTCCTGGCTCAAGGGAGTCATCGAACACATCAGCGATAACCGAGCGATCCTTCGCTCCTTTTCAGAGAGAACGAACCTCTTCTCACTTCCAAAGAACTCTCATGCCACCTATTTGGCGTGGTTAGCCTTCGAAGACGACGAACAACCCTGGAAGACTCTTCTTGATAAGGCAAAGGTCGGTTGCTCTCCGGGTATCGACTTTGGCGAAGTGGGCAACTTCCACGCCAGGATGAACCTTGCTACAACGACGGCCACGTTGCAAGAGGCGCTCTCTCGAATCGAAGCAAACCTCTAGAGGCTATGTGCAAATTGCGATACCCCTCGATAAATCATCAAAAGGGGTATCGCAAAGGTGGCATCGATGAAGCTAAAACTTCACAGAAGACCCCAAGTCAAAATACGAAGAGCTTCGCCTCCTTCGAGTTGCCACGGCTGACCACTTTCAAGACTTCGACGAATAACAATTCGGTCCCACACGATCGCTGCCGACCCTATCTACTCTCATACTGGTGATTGGTTTTCCCTTACCTTTGCCATGAGCAAGCGCTCAAGGGTTTGCCCTTATTTTGCCGATAGTGATTAAGAGAGCGAAAGATCGTAGATTCTGCTGCCAAAGAGACCCCGGGTAAGAAAACTTATCTGTACCTCGAAGGCAGATCTACACCTTTGACGGATCTCCCTATCAGGCAAGTCAATTTGAGAAGTGGTAAGTGGTCGTGGCAAAAGTTGTTTTAAAGGCTCGAGCATCTAAAGCTTCTGCTGGAGCAGTGACAAAGGTGCTACCTGCACTTGCCCTCCTAGCACTTGTGCTTTACGCTCCCTTAGCAGCGTCAGCTACGACTGGTGCGGCACTTAGAGTTTCCCTACAATCTGGCCTAACGAGCACTCCAGCTCCCTTGCATCACGGTGTTTATCTGCCTACATTTGGAGTCTCATCTTCAACTGGCTACCGTTTGATCGCCGCAGATGGGGGCGTCTTTGACTTTGGTGCCTCAAATTACTTAGGGACTGGCTCGTTCGGAACGGTCGGTGCTGGAGTAAACAGCGATGGAAGCGGTTACTGGACCGTTACTGGCAACGGTATCGTCACGGCACTTGGTACAGCAAAGTACTTTGGAGACCTCACATATACCCACTTAGCAAAGCCGATCGTCGGAATGGCGATAACGCCCGACGACGGAGGCTACTGGCTCGTCGCATCTGATGGTGGGATCTTCACATTTGGTGATGCGGGCTTCTATGGCTCTACCGGCGCCATCAACCTCAACAAGCCAATCGTCGGTATGGCATCTACCCCAGATGGTAAGGGCTACTGGCTCGTCGCATCCGATGGTGGGATCTTCACATTTGGTGATGCGGGCTTCTTCGGGTCAACTGGCGCCATCAACCTCAACAAGCCAATCGTCGGTATGGCATCTACCCCAGATGGTAAGGGATATTGGCTTGTTGCATCTGATGGTGGAATCTTCTCATTTGGAAATGCCCAATTCTATGGATCCACCGGAAATATCATCCTAAATAAGCCAATAGTGGGTATGGCATCTACCCCAGACGGTAAGGGCTACTGGCTTGTTGCATCTGATGGTGGGATCTTCACATTTGGTGATGCGGGCTTCTTCGGGTCAACTGGTTCAATAAAGCTAGCGCAGCCGATAGTGGCAATTATTGACTTCGCTCCCCCGCCGCCATCAGCTCCAATACCTCCGTCAGCTCCGCAGCAGACAACTACCGGGGCGACTACTCAGGCACTGACTCCGGTCTCCACTATCTCAAATTCGCAAAACTGGTCGGGCTACATTCTGGCTAACAACGCTCCATATGGCTACTCCTCGATAGCCGGAACCTTCAACATCCCATCTTCTATCTCGTGTAACGCAAATGGAACTGCGATGATGGCAGAGTGGGTTGGCCTAGGCGGCTGGGACACATCGTCAATCATTCAAGCTGGAGTAAATTGTGGCCCAGATGGCCTAGGGGGTGTGTCAGAGTCTGCCTGGCTGGAACTCTATCCCTCTGCATCGGTGTACGTCCCATTGAATGTCAACTTCGGCGACACGGTCACGGTTGCAATAAACAACACCACAGGCAACCTCTGGTCGATCTCCTTCAACGACACCACATCGGGTTCGACCTACTCCACCACCGTGAACTACGCGGCAAATGGAACTAACGATACGGCTGAGTGGATCGTTGAAGCACCGACATCAGGAAACTATCTAACCACTTTGGCACCGTATAATCCATCTGCAACCTTTACCGATCTGTCGTGGACATCAACCGCTCCGAGTGGTACCGTGCCAACCGCATACGCCACCGATATCGCGGTCTCAGGCGTCACCTATGACACAACCACGGTCGACACAACCAATCGAAAGATCGTAATAACGCACTCCTAGCAACCGCTCTCGAGTGACGATCTCACTAAACAACCAGCTCAATGGCCATTTAGATAAAAAGAGTGCCAGACCTTTAATCAAGGCACGCGACCACGGATAAAAATTCATACGTATCCGCATGAATTTTCCCTTTTTCTAGATTGTGCGTATACGAATGGTTTATAATCGGTCAAACCAATCTTTTGGTGGACTCTATATGAGTGATTTGGGGGGACAAATGAATAATTTACGGGTGGACATCCGTCATGAGTGAAGTCCGAAACGAGCTCGGCGGGAGCAAAAAGCTAAAGCTAACAGATGCAGTTGCGCAATCTGTTGGCTTCATGGGTCCGGTATTTTCATCGGCCTTTCTAATTCCACTATTAGTCGGCGTGAACGTCTCCGGAAACGGAGCAGGTGGTGCCGCGCCACTCGCTGTTCTCCTAGCGACGGTTGGTCTCCTTGGCTTAGGTTGGATTGTAAGCGAATACGCCAAGCGAATCCACGCGGCTGGCTCTCTCTACGACTACGTTACTGATGGTTTGGGGAAGAAGATAGGTGCAGCTGCGGGGATAGCCTACTACGTCGGAATCTTGGCCCTCGGAGGTGGGATCCTCGTTCTGATTGGTGGAACTATCCACGACACCCTGGCCTCAGAGTTCAACTTCACCGCAATCCCTTACTTCGCGTGGGACATTGCATTACTTGCGCTAGCTGGAGGTCTACTCTTCGCCGGCGTATCTATATCTACTCGTACCCAGCTCATACTTGCTGGATTTTCACTCTTAGTCGTCACTATATTCTTTATCAACGTCATCATTCAAGTTGGATCGCATAACTCGCTGAAGGCATTCTCGCCGTCGACGTCACCAAATGGATTCAAAGGAATCCTCTTTGGGGTTCTTTACGGAGTCCTCCTCTTTACCGGCTTTGAGACCTCTGCCAACTTAGCCGAAGAGACCGAGCATCCAACGAGGGACATTCCAAGGGCTGTGCTAACCGCCCTAATCATCGCTGCAGTCTTCTACGTCTTAGCAGCATACGCCCAAGTAGCTGGCTTTGGTTTTTCGATAAAGGCCATATCTGCAGCTGCAGCAGGACCACTCTTCGCCCTTGGCAGCCCAGCTCACTCAGGGGGATACGGATCGGTCGCCATTCGAAGGCTATTGGAGTTGGTAGTAATCTTTGACATGCTCGCTGTATACGTTGGAGTCTCGGTTTCAGCATCCCGAGGCCTCTTCGCGATGGCTAGAGATAGGTGGCTTCCGTCCTCTCTTGCCACCACCAACGAAGGAAGAGGAACGCCGAAGGGAGCTTCGATCCTGATCCTAGGACTCTACTTCGTCGTTATCTTGATTACCCAACTCTGGAACGGCCTCTTTGCTCTTCCTCAAACGCCACACTATGCTGCAATCTTTTCTTGGCTAAGTACATTTGGGCCTTTTGCTCTCTCGATCGTCTACTTCCTGATGGCGGTCGGCGCAATAAAGGGGCTTTCGGATCACCCCAAACGATGGGCGGTTTACCTTGCATCTACAGTGGGCGGCATCACCATCGCAGCTGCAATCTTCGGCTCCATCTACAAAGTCTCCGCTCCAACGATCTATGCCTCATATAGTGGCCTCGGCGTCTTTATCATCGCGTTGATCTACACTGCTACGAAGAAGAGCTCTCAGACCGCGTCTCCAAGTGTGGCTAATCAAGTCACGAATTAACCAAACTGCATCCCGTTCCAAGGAGGTGGAGGACCTAGATGGTTCCTCCACCTCCTCTAAAACAGGTGAGAATCCACTTTCGAGATACCACTTGTGCCTAGATCAGGTCACACTATTCGTGAGTGTTACAGGGTCAAACTCAGCAACGCGAACAACAATTACATAGCGAATAACAGCAGTTCCGGCACGTTTTCCAAGTTGCAAATGGCCTCAACTTCGATAGTTCCTGTGAGCGTTGCCAAGATAGGACCGACACCCAGGTAGAATTGCTTTTCCGACGCGGAAAGAAATACATCTTGGGACTCTTATTTGCCGTTTTTTCATCGATCTCTTGGGGCACCGCTGACTACTTTGGCGGGGTGGCATCGAGGACGATCGACTCGCTGATTACGGTACTCCTATCCCAATTCGCGGCAATGGTTGGTTTGCTCGCCATCGTAACTGCAACAGGGGGTCTAACACTGAAGGGTGCCCTAATCAATGCAGTGATCGCAGGAATAGTAGGGCCTCTTTCGTTAATCCTCTACTACCGCGCATTGGCAATTGGTCCAATGGGGATTGTAGGACCGATCAATGCAACCTCTGGAGCTGTTCCCGTTATCTACGGATTTGCTATCGGAGAGTCTGTATCCGCCATTCAATGGCTTGGCATAGTCGGATGTATCGTGGGCGTAGCGATCGTTAGCTCTTCTCACATAACGAGCCCCCACAAGGAAGACCTCAGAGTCGTAGCTATGTCAGTAGCGTCCGCACTTGGATTTGGAGTAACCTATATCTTTTTGGCTAGGTCAGCCTCTGCAGGTACTATCGATACCCTCACCATCCAAAGGATCACCAACGTACTCCTAATAGGCTCCCTGCTCCTTATCGGAAAGAAGAAGCTGAAATTCAATGGCCTACGAGGCGGGATATTTCTAGCTCTAATCGGAATACTCGATGTTGCCGCAAACGGCTCATACATAATTGCCGCCACAAAATCGTCAATTGCCATCGCGGGTGCGATTGGATCTACCTACCCTTTAACGACTACCGCACTCGCGGCTAAGTACTCAAAGGAAAGACTCTCCATGGTTCAATACGCTGGTGTTATTGTGACTTTAGCCTCGATCGTAACGACCTCTATCTAGAGGCGGGTAGAGCAGTCTTTCCATGCGTCACGCCTTAAAGGCAATTTACGAAGCACATCGAAGCCATATGAACAACCGTTATTGATACCAACTGTGAGTGGCTCTCGAAATCGAACTTCAACCCTTGGATACGACAACGGCAATAGGCAAACGGTAAAGAATCCAAATCCCACGGATTCACAAGTAACTCCGTTACAGTCTTCAGCCAAAGCCTATACCCACATGCTTGCGCGTCACGATACGCACTGATGCTTGTCCGTTATCGCAAAAAATATAAATGCTACAAAGTGGGTGGGACTAGATCGAGACGATTGGCTTGTTTAGGACAATATTGCCAGTAGAGCCATAGAAGCCCGCATCGCCAAATGAGAAGATCCCACCATCAGATGCGACGAGCCAATATCCTTTACCATCTGGGGTAGATGCCATGCCGACGATTGGCTTATTAAGGTTGATGGCTCCAGTAGAGCCATAGAAGCCCGCATCGCCAAATGAGAAGATCCCACCATCAGATGCGACGAGCCAATATCCTTTACCATCTGGGGTAGATGCCATGCCGACGATTGGCTTATTAAGGTTGATGGC
>JAKAZZ010000057.1 GCA_021826315.1 Actinomycetes bacterium | reverse complement strand
ACCTCCCATTTGATCTTTAGGGGAGATCAAAGTCACGGTTGCCTAACTGTGCTCTACAGGTGCAGTTTAAGGTAGGAGGGGAATCGTTGAAGGAAATAACTAAGAGTGAACCTAGGTCTCTGCCTGGTTCGGTGACACAAAACCGCACAAAGAAGAGATCTAAAAGTCTCAGCTCTCGGGAAAAGCGGTTTGCATTTTGGTTGATATTGCCTACATTCGTAGGGCTAACGGCGATCTTGTTGTATCCGTCATTGCAGACGATCCTTTGGTCATTTCAGCACTACGTGCTTACTGACCCACTCCAACACAACTACACATTCTCTAACTACACCCAGCTCCTTCATGACCATGTGTTTTGGCTGGCTCTGAAATTTACAATCTTCTACGCTGTACTAAGCGTCATAGGTCAGTCGATCGTCGGTCTAGGCGTAGCCTTGATGGCCAACAGGGAGTTCAGAGGAAGGGGCCTCTTTCGGGCAGCACTGCTCTTTCCATGGATGATGCCAACCGTTATTACCGCCGTCGTGTGGCGATTTATGTACGACCCAAACTATGGCCTCTTCAATGGCGTTCTCCAGCGGCTCGGACTTCCCCACTCGTTCGTTTGGCTAGGGTCGCCTACGCTAGCGATCATCGCACTATTCCTAGTGGCGATTTGGAAGGTGAACTCTTTTGCTGCGCTTGTCTTCCTCGCCGGTCTTCAATCGATTCCAGCCTCGGTCTATGAAGCAGCCGATGTAGACGGGGTTACTGCGTGGCAGAAATTCACTCGAATAACAATGCCAATGCTTAGGCCAACCATTCTTGTTGTCTTGGTATTGAGAACTGTAGAGGCACTTCAGGCATTTGATATCATCTACGGCCTTACCCTAGGTGGCCCTGGATATGCAACTCTGAATCTGCCTCTTTACCTCTACCAGCAAGCTATCCAAGGCTTGAACTTTGGATATGGTTCAGCAATGGGCGTCGTGCTTGCGATCATGATCTCAGCCTTTGCAATCTTCTACGTTAAAGTCCTATACCGTCCCGAGTCCTTGGGCTAAAGAGCGAGTCGAGCTAGAAAATGTCTATTACAGAAGTTCCAAGTCAACGTGATTCAAAGCGCAAAGCTTCACCTCCGCGCTACCGGAGTGGTCCTGTTCGACGCTCCAAAAGGAGCGGCTGGGGCAAGGCCCGCATGGGGCTATTCAATGCGAGTGCAATCGTTCTCGGCTTTTACGCCCTATTTCCTGTCCTTTGGATCATCATTACCTCATTGAAGCCTCAGTCTCAGCTCACAACGCAACCTGTCACCCTGATCCCATCGTCGATTACTCTCGGTAGTTATCGAACCGCACTTGGACAGGCTCCCTTTGGCCGCTACTACATAAATTCGCTCGTTGTAAGTATCTCCTCCACCGTCGCTACCCTCTTTCTCGGGACGCTAGCCGGATATGCGATAGCTCGTTTGAGATTTAGATTCAAAAAGACAGTACTGTTGGTAATTCTTGGATTTTCGTTCCTGCCACCAATTACCCTCGTCGTACCGCTCTTCAACCTCTTTCGCCACTTTGCACTACTCAATACTTATTGGGCACTCATCATCCCTTATACCTTCCTCAGTCTCCCCATATGTGTTTGGCTCATGAACGCATATCTCCAAGACCTTCCGAAGGAGTTAGAAGAGGCTGCAATGGTCGACGGACTCAACTACTTTGGGGCATTCATACGTATCATTTTGCGGGTTGCTATACCGGGAATTGTCACCGCAGGGCTGATCATCTTCGCCACGGACTGGAACGAATTCCTACTGGCTTTGACATTCATGACCGATAACTCAATGCGAACCCTTCCGGTTGGAATAGCACTATATCCAGGACAATACACATTCCCTTGGGGAATTATCTCAGCGGCTACCGTCCTCGCATTGGTTCCGGTTGCACTCGCGGTTTCAGTATTTCAAAAGCGTTTGATCAGCGGAATGACACTAGGAGCCGTCAAATAATGACAATTAGCGAAACCAGTGCTAGCAAATTAGACGGTAATAAGTTTCTGGTTCGAACGATCGAAAGTTACAGCCAGGATCGAGACGGCCTCTGCCTTAAAGTCGGTGGTGTAAGTTACGTTCCCATCGGCATGGTAGCTGGCATTATAACCTCTGAGCCAACTGCTCGACAGGGACTTGAATCTCTCCTTCCCAATGCTCCAACCCTAGAGCAGATGGATGAGATGAATGACCCAACCGTGCGTGCCGATGCGACTATTCTTATACGCTTCTATGGTCAAAATACTCTACGAATTACCGTCGTCCCTGACGATCTCGAAGTAGGCGACGTCGACGGTAATGATTTCGGTATCCTTCTAGACGAACTTCCAGCACTGGCCACGTTGACGGTCGTCGACCTTGGAAAGGTATTGGAGGTAAGAAGCGAAGAGTTGACTCTGCGCCTCTTCAAAGAGCCATTTGGTTTCGAGTTGTTGGATCGAGGTGGCAAGAGGATAACCAAGGGCGGGGGAGATCGTCGCCAAGTTGCAGGTTTCCCGTACGTCCCTCACGTTGGCTTTTCTAAAGAGAGCTCTACGTTTTCACTAGAGATTGCACACGATGAATATATTGTTGGCCTAGGTGAGCAGTTCACGCCGTTAGTCCACAACGGCACCGCCTTTGAACTTGTAGCAAACGACGCCTCAGGCGTTGGTACAGGACTCGTCTACAAGCCAGCACCAGTTTTTCACTCGTCGCGGGGATACACAGCATTCGTCCACGGCCCAGGACCGATGACGGTTAATGTGGGAGATCCTCAACCGAACGTCCTAGAGGTACTAAATGAAGAGGCAAGGTTGGACCTCTTTTTGATAGCCGGAGTCGACTTACCGAACAGATTAAGCCTCTATACGGAGCTCACGGGACGAATGCGAGTTCCACCGCGATGGGCATTTGGTCTATGGATGTCAAGGTGTCGCTATCCAAATCGCCAATCACTCGAAGAGGCTGCCGATGGTATGCGCGAACATCAGATTCCATGCGATGTACTCCACATCGATCCAGATTGGTTGGTCTTAGATCGACTCAACTGTGACTTTATTTGGTCACACGAGAAGTATCCAGAGCCCAAAGAGATGATGACGAGCCTGTTGGATAAGGGGTTCCGCATCTCACTATGGGAACTTCCCTATCTCGACGACGCCTCACCATTAATCGACGAAGCGCGAGATGGCGGTTATCTTGTCTCGGATGCCGATGGAAATCCCACGAAGGTCGTACGAACCTTCTCTAGGGACGGACGACCTAGAAGACTGGTCGATTTTTCAAATCCGAACGCCCGCAAGTGGTGGAAGAAGAAGAACAAGGAGCTCCTAGATCTCGGTGTTTCTGTTCTAAAGTGTGACTTTGGTGAAGGCCTTCCAGATAGCGCTTTGATGACTGATGGTCGCAAAGGGCGCAATTGGCGCAACCTCTACCCGCTCTGGTACTCACGAACAGTATCAGAGACAATGGACGAATACTCCGATGAAAATCCGTTGGTGTGGAGCAGAAGTGGTTGGGCATCCTCGCAACGCTATCCTGCCCAATGGGGCGGGGACCCCGAATCGAGCTTTGCCGGATTTGCTAATAGCCTCAGGGGTGGATTGAGCTGGGGGCTATCTGCACCGGGTATGTGGGCACACGACGTTGGAGGCTTCTATGGAGTAGGTCCGACGAAGGAGCTCTATGTTCGTTGGGCACAAGTTGGATGCTTCTCTCCTTTGACAAGGTTCCATGGACTTACCCCACGTGAACCTTGGTACTTCGGAGAAGATGCAGAAGAGATAGTGCGAGAGTTTGTAAATCTTCGCTATCAACTCCTGCCAAATATTATTAGCGCAGCGTGGGAAGGAGCGAAATTTGGATGGCCAATGCTTCGTCCACTCATCTTCGAAGACGCAGAAGATCTCTCGATGTACCGTGTCGACCACGAGTTCCTCCTGGGATCGAATATTCTCGTCGTAGCAGTGCTCTCGGAAGATAGCGACATAGCCACAGTAGAAGTAGTACTTCCACGGGGTGAGTGGTCCGATTTTTGGAGCGGTGAGTCCCACGTTGGACCAAAGAGTTTCAAAGTAGACGTGCCCTTAAATAGAATTCCGGTCTTTATTCGGAGTGGAAGTGCCATCGCATTTGGGCCAACTGGACAATACACCGACGAAATTCCAAGTGATTCGTGGGATATTGAAGTATGGGATGGACCGAAGCGAGAGAGTGTGATCTACCAAGACGGACAAGAGTTTAAGTACCTCTATGAGCCCTCTTCGAGAGGCAATGGTTCACCATCTCTTATCTGCGACGAACCGATTAAGCGAGTGAATGTCGCGCACCTTCGAAGAAGTGACGGTACGAAGGTCGAACTTGAAGTAGTGCGACGTGGCATCAATTAGATCGATTTCGATTATCACGGCCTAGTGCAAACTAACTGTAGAAAGTTTGCATTACTTGACTTTTAGGTAAACAGTTGTTAGACTAACTGGTCAGTGGACAGTCCACTAGGTACTCGTAAAACTTCTTTGAGTATGGGTAATCTCGTAATTGAGTGGGAAAGTGCACCTGCACGGGGGAAAGGGAGCCAATCAATGGGTTCAGAAATAGAAAGAGACGAGGTCAGCTCGTCTGGGGAAATTGGGAGAAGAAAATTCCTTGGCCTCGGAATAGCTGCAGTGGGAGGCGCCGTCCTAGCAGCATGTGGAAGTGGCAGCTCATCGTCGACTACAACAGCTGCTGCTGCCGCTGGAACCACGACTACGGGGGCACCGGCTAGACAAACTGGTCCAATTGTTCTCGCGGGACCACAGGACAACTCGGGAACAATAACGATCCTTATCAACCAGTGGAATAATGCTAACCCTGATACTCCTGTATCCTTTCAAACAATTCCGCCAACAACAAATGACGTATATAACCAGTACGTGACGGCTCTAGCTGGAGGTGCGTCTACTCCTGACGTACTAACGATGGACGTAACGTACCCCGGCACCTTTGCTGCTGCTGGCTGGGTTCTTCCGCTGGATCAATACGCGTCTTCGTCGTTTCAATCGGGATTTATCCCCACAGCATTAGACATTGGCAAGTACAAGGGCAAGCTCTATGCGATTCCACAGTCGATCGACGTCGGCCAGCTTTATTACAGAACTGACCTCTTGGCGAAGTACAACGAGAAGGTTCCAACGACGTATGCTGAGCTAGTTCGGATCGCGGAGAAGGTCCAAGCAGGAGAGCGCGCTAGCAACCCTAATTTTTGGGGATATGTATGGGAAGGTGCCCAGATAGAGGCCATCTTCGACGAGTTCTGTGAATACACATGGGGCTACGGCGGTGAGATCTCTTCTGGATCAAAGGTAACTTTGGATACCGCAGCTGGCAATAAGTCACTGCAATTCCTCTATGACTGCATCTACACCACCAAGATCTCGCCTCCAGGCACTTCAACCATGAAGCCAAATGATGCGCTGGTACTTATGCAAAATGGTAACGCACTCTTTATGCGCAACTGGACCTATGCCTACACCCTAGCCAATAGCCCCACTCAATCTAAGGTCCCCGGTATGGTTAGCAACGCTCCCCTGCCAGGATTGACTGACGGTAGTGGCCATGGCTGTACCGGTGGCTGGATGTATGGAATCAATGCCAAGTCAACTCGACCAGAGGCTGCGTGGAGAGTCGTTCAATATCTAACCTCTCAAGCACAGCAGATCCAGCTCACCGCTGGAGCAGGTCTATTGTCAGCTCGTAAAGACGTTCAGGCAAACACTGAGCTTTTGGTGAAGTCACCAAACCTCAAGAACCTCCCGACGATCCTCGCGAGCGCCAAGGCTAGGCCTTCAATTCAAAACTACCCAGCAGTCTCTACGACATTACAGGCACCACTGAACTCAGTGATTGCAAAGCAAAGCTCTGTATCAGCAGGACTTTCAGCGATGCAGGCCGCCGTAGGTAGTGCGGTAGTCGCTTAGCGATAAATGGCTTCCCCTAGGAAGTACCCCCATGAAAATCCCCCGGTTACTCTTCGGTTGAAGGTAGCCGGGGGATCTCTCTTTGCCTAAAGATCGCTCTCAAACGAGAATTTGATGAGTTTCTTACCGGTCCGGAAGTTTGTGAATGCCGACGTTGTAAGTTGCTTTCTCACCACTAAGAACAAGCTCGATCTCAGATGCGAGGATGTTCGTAATGCGACTCTGTGACTCGTAGGTAAGACCTGCAACATGAGGCGAGACGATAACTTTCTCGTGGTTATTGAGCGGGTGTGGCTTTGGTGGTTCGCTCACTCTTACATCTAGGCCAGCTCCACCTAGATGGCCATTGTTAAGGGCCTGTAGGAGGGCATCTTCATCTACAAGGCCACCCCTTGATGAGTTAATAATGTAGGAGCCCTTTCGCATCTTGGAGAGAAAAGAGGCGTCGACCATGTTCGCGGTTGACGGGGTCAATGGGACGTGAAGCGATACGATGTCGCATTCACCAAGGAGTTCATCGATTGAATTGACACGCACGTCAACTCCTTCGATCACCCTTTCTTTGGCAATCATAGGATCGTAACCGTAGATTTTCATGCCAATGGCGTGACTTATACGAGCGGTTTCCCGGCCCGTAGCACCTAGGCCAATTACTCCCCAACTTCTCCCAGAGAGTTCAAAACCCAATCTGCGATCCCAACTACCTTCTTTGGTCTCGTTATCTTGATTGACAATATCTCTGGCGAATGCAAAGGCGGTAGCAACTGCATGTTCGCCGACGCTAGTTGCATTGGCACCTAAGGCAGCTACAACTACAATGCCAAGATCGTCTGCGGCGATAATGTCGATATTATCTAATCCGACCCCAGCTCTAGCCACTATCTTGAGCATTGGTGCTGAGGCCAAGAGCTCTCGGGAGACAGATGTTCGATTGCGAACAACTAGGGCCTTAGCCGTCTTTAGAGCTTCCTTTAGATCGTCCTGCAAATTCCACAGATCTGGATGGTAGGCAAAGTTCAATTGTTCTTTGGATAGATCGAAGGCATCTCCCCATACGTCTTCAACCACTAAGACGTCAATTGGCAAGTTTGTCGGTAATTCTTCTTCGGAAGCGCTTTTATTCAAGGTGACTGCCCCTTCTCAACTGGACTCTGAGCGATTGACACCACGCCCGAGCATTGGTCTTTCAACTTCAATGCTACTCGTCAATTATCTCCTAATGGTCTTACCACTGCTAGGATTATGGGATAAAGAGTTGTCACTCAATGGGGGTAAAATGAAGTCAAATTTCGCAGAGTCCCATCAGATCGCAAAGGACCTCTTGGTTGCATATGGGCTTCCACTCGGTGTGGCTGAGCGCTCCGCCTATGAGATCACTATGGCGGATGCATGGGGGCGAGGATCCCACGGTTTACTTCGACTACCCCACTACCTCCGACGGATCGGAGCTGGCGGTATCGATAAAGATGCTGAACTAACAGTCATCAAGGACAAGGGCCCCGTTTTATCTCTGAATGGCAATGGAGGGATGGGCCACTTTCAGGCCCACCACGCAAGCGCAGTTGCAACAGAGCGCGCTGGCACATACGGTGTCTCGGTTGTCTCGGTGGCAGATTCGAACCACTGTGGGGTCCTCGGTCTATACGTACTCGAGATGGTTAGCAAGGGATTCATCGGTTTGGCATTCACCAATGGTCCAGCTGTCATGCCTGCATGGGGAGGCAACAAAGCGATACTGTCGACGAGCCCACTTGCGTGCGGAATTCCTAGCAAACCGCGCCCAGCAATCATCGATTTAGCAACTTCAACCGTTGCTCGTGGAAGGATCGCCCAAGCAGCTGCTAAGGACGAGGTGATCCCAGATGGCTGGGCATTTGACGCCAGCGGAGCTCCTACCAACGATGCGAAGTTAGCGCTCTTCGGTATGCTAGCTCCTATGGCAGGCGCTAAGGGCTTTGCTTTGGCCCTCATGGTAGAGGCGTTAACTGGGGGTTTGGTTGGACCATCACTCTCGAGCGAAGTTGCTGATCCTCTCTCGTTAAACGACATCGCGAAGCCGCAGGGTCTTAGCCACCTACTTATTGCGCTTGATCCAAGTGCCTTCGCCGACGACGATTCCGCCGCTGATCGACTCGATCGCATGGCGGATCAGGTTATTCAAACGAATGGTCGCCTCCCCGGTACATCTAGACCACTATCGGATGAGGTCACAGATGATACCGAGGTAGATATCACCGAATCTGTTGCTGCAGAGATAATTCAGATGGCGCGAGATGCAAAAGTAGTACTACCTTCAAGTTGGCGCGCGTAATTTCTACTCGATTACTCCGAGGTCCACTAGAGCGCTTCGTAACTTCTCAACCTGGGATGTTTCTGCTACCTTAGTGGGCTTCGCAGTCGTCAAACCGCAAAGGCCGAGAAGCGACAAAGCTGCCTTCCAACCAGCCGGAAAGCCAGGTACTCGACAGGCCTGTACGATCCTTAACAGTCGAACTTGGTATTCATTTGCCTTATCGTAGTCCTTTGCCAAAGTCGCCTTATGAAGATCTACAACCAATTTAGGAACTAGGTTCACAGAGGCCGCTATGGTTCCGCTGCCACCAACAAGGTTGCACGAACTAAGCATCGTATCGGTACCCGTCAATACCGAAAAATTATCGAGATCATGTAGTGTAACCTGATCACACACGCTCGAGAAGTACTCGAAGTCTCGGCTCGAGTCCTTTATTCCGATGATATTTTCATGCTCTCCAAGTTCGCCAACTAGAGCTGGGGCGATCTGTACCTTCGTCATCTGAGGAATGTTATAGATCACTACCGGTAGAGGAGATTCATCGGCAATTGTCAAAAAGAAGTCTCGGATTGCCCTAGGCTCCATCGGATAGTAAAACGGTGGAGGAACCAGAGCACTGTTAGCGCCTACCTCGTGGTAACTATGAAGATCCGCGATGGTGTCAGCAGGAGTAACAGAGACTGTAGCAGGAATCACATGCAGGGAATCGCTAACGCGTGATCGAGCAAAACGAGTGATCTCCACCCGATCTACCCGTTGTAGAAGTGGCCCTTCGCCGGTTGATCCTACGGGACATACGCCATCGACACCCCCACCTACGACATGGTCGAGGAGCTTCGAGAGTGAGGCGTAGTCAACGCTTGCGTCTTCATTTAGTGTCGTCGCGAGTGCTACGAATACACCCTTAGGTGCGCTATTGGATAATTTGCGATCTGTTGCCATCTTTTAGGGATTCCTCACTATCTATTTGTGACTTGGTACTTTGACGTTCCTTGAAGAGAGCTTTATCGTTGCGACTAGAAAAATCCGCCTTGACGAAGTCAAAGTCCAATTTACGAACTATCCACCGCGAGGACTCCAACCCTCTTCATCGAGGTTATTTTCAAAGCCGTCTCGACTCGCTTGCCTCCTAGGCAAAGGGTAGCTCTAAGTTCGTGTGCTGAACGATGAAAATGGATCAGGATCACGAGAGAGTGATCGACCACCGTCGATGACGATATTTTCTCCCGTAATAAATGACGACGCCGGCGAGACTAGAAAGAGGACTCCTTGGGCGATGTCATTTGACGTCCCCATTCGTCCTAGCAATGTCGGCGCCTTCTGATTTGTACCGAGGTTGGAGAGGGCACTTTGCGTTGAAGGGGTCGCTATCGCACCTGGCGAAATCGAATTTACTCGGATTCCGTGGGGAGATAGCTCGACAGCTAGCGCCCTGGTAAGGGAGAGTATTCCACCCTTTGTTGCAACGTATGAGACATAGGTAGCGACCGGTAGCGAAGCTTGAATTGCACCTAGATTGACGATCGAGCCACCTTGTCGTTCGATCATCGAGGGTGCAACCAATTGACTAAAGTGCCATGTAGCGCCGAGATTCGTCGAAACGATCCTCTCCCACTCCTCTATTTCGACCTCAAGAAACTTCATCCTTGAACCGTGATCTGCTGCGTTGTTTATCAAGATGTCTATCTCGCCAAGTTCTCCCTTGGCGCGGTTGTAGACATCGATGCGTTCGCCAGCAGACGAGATGTCACATTGAAGCGCCCTTGCGAACCCACCAGCGGCGCAGATCTCGTCTACAATTTTTGTGGCTCCTTCGAGATCGCGGTCGATTACCCCCACCTTTGCACCACTTTGGCCTAGCAGAAGTGAAATTGCCGCACCAATGCCCCCGCCACCTCCGGTGACGAGGCATACTTTACCATCTAGGACTTTTGTCATGTCGATCTCCTTGGCACATCTGAGCCTCTTCGACCAACGAGGAAGTCAAAGTCAGCTCCGGTATCTGCCCCCATAACGTGCTCACGGTAGAGGCGAACGTATCCACCGGTATCTTCAAATTGAATTGGATTGAGCCTCTCAGCTCGGGAGGCAAACTCCTCTTCGGATATCTCTAGTGTTAATCGGCGATTAGGGACATCCAAAAAGACGCTGTCTCCGCTTTCAACTAGGGCGAGAGGTCCTCCGCTTGCCGCCTCTGGTGCTACGTGAAGGACGACTGTACCAAATGATGTTCCGCTCATGCGAGCATCAGAGATACGCACCATATCTCTTAGCCCTTGCTTGACTAGGGACTTAGGAATCGCTAAATTTCCAACTTCGGGCATACCAGGATATCCCTTTGGACCTGCATTTCTTAGAATCAGAACGTCGCCTGGATCTGCAGCAAAGTCGTCTTGATCTACCGTTTGGTTGTACTGCTCAATTGAATCAAATACCAATGCTCGCCCGCGGTGAACGCAAAGGTTAGGATCCGCCGCAGAGAGCTTCAAGACTGCGCCATTTGGAGCAAGGTTGCCAAAGAGCACCACACTACCGCTACCTGGGGGAAGAAGGGGTTGATCCTTCGTTCGAATGACTTGACTGTTCCAATTCCTAGCATTTGCTATATCATCGCCGAGCGTCTTGCCCGAAACTGTTAGAGCATCGAGGTGCAAGTGGTCAGAGATCTCTGCTAGGAGTGCTGGAAGGCCACCCGCCGAATGAAAGTCGGCCATCAAAAACCTTCCGCTTGGCTTGAGGTCAGCCAAGGTGGGAACGTCTTTCCCCAAGGCGTCGAAGTCCTTCAATTCAAGGTCAATCTCGGCCCGACCTGCAATTGCTAGTAGGTGGATAATTGCGTTGGTGGAACCACCCAAGGCAATGTTGGTAACGATCGCATTTTCGAAACTCTTTCGATTGAGGATCTTTGAAGGGCGTAGATCCTCTTTTACCATCGAGACGATTCTGCGCCCTGCTAGTTGAGCAGTGCTTCGCCTCTGTCCATCGGTCGCTGGTATCGTCGAGGTTCCGCTTGGTACTAAACCTATTGCTTCGGCCAAACAGGCCATGGTAGAAGCCGTTCCCATCGTTGTACAGTGGCCGACGCTTCGAGAGACACACGCCTCAGAGGAGACGAAGTCCTCTTGAGTCATGACACCAGCACGCACATCCTCTGAAAAGCGCCATAGATCTGTTCCCGAGCCCACGGTCTCGCCTCTAAAGACGCCATTCATCATTGGTCCACCGGTAAGGATGATCGTCGGTAGATCGACGCTGAGTGCTCCCATTATCGCTGCTGGAGTTGTCTTATCGCATCCCGTTAGGAGAACTACGCCGTCGAGGGGATTAGCGCGAATGAGCTCTTCGATCTCCATGGCAGCTAGGTTGCGATAGAGCATGGCACTTGGACGCATTAACGTCTCTCCAAGAGCCATAGTTGGAAATTCAAAGGGGACTCCACCAGCTTCGTATATGCCGGCTTTGACAGATTGTGCAATCTCGTGAAGGTGTGCATTGCAAGGGGCCAAATCGGACCACGATGCTCCAATACCTATGACAGGTCGGCCCGTAAACATATCGTCGGGTATACCCTCAGATTTGGTATGCGAACGGTGGTAAAAGCCAAGCTTTCCACTTTGGCCAAACCAATGCCAACTTCTTAACTGATCAGTCACAGTCCCTCTACACCTATCGAGACGTACTTGGTCTCAAGATACTCATGCAATCCCTCATTGGCCCCTTCGCGACCAAGACCACTCCTCTTCAATCCGCCCATTGGTGAATAGACGACTGATGGCAGTGGATGATTGATACCAAGGATGCCCACTTCTAGCTTCTCAGACAGACGCCATACCCGCCCTTGATCAGAAGTGTAGGCGTACCCAGCTAACCCCATGGTCGTATTATTTGCCCTCTGTATGACCTCTTCTTCATCGTCAAATGAGAAGACGCCAGATACAGGGCCAAAGACCTCTTCTCTAGCGAGGGCTGAATCGTCCGAGGCGTTCACCAAAAATCCAGGTCTGGTGTAGTTTCTTCCATCTGGAACCTCTGGGGTGCCACCTAGGAAGTATGCACCGGAGTCTGTTGCATTTTGCACAATTCTTTCGACGTCGCGAACTCGACTTTGATCGATAAGGGGCCCTAAGTCAACCTTCCCATCGCCGAGTGGATCTCCTATCTTCATCGATTCAGTGAGCTTTCCAAGTCTCTCGCAGACCTCGTCCATGATCGAAGAAGCTACGAAGACGCGGTTAGCCGCAATACAGGATTGCCCGTTATTTCGGAACTTAGCTATCGCCAATCCTTCAATCGCTTTGTTGATGTCGGCGTCCGCAAAGATGATAAAAGGTGCATCTCCACCTAATTCGAGCGCACACCGTACGATTCGATTTGATGCTTGGCGCATCAAAGCCGATCCAACCGGCGTTGAACCGGTAAAGCTTACGACCTCGACAGCCTCGTGGTCGATGAGGGCATTTGACTGCGCTGATGCAGGACCATAGATGAGATTTATAACGCCATTGGGTATGCCTGCATCGATGAGGGCTCTAAATAACTCCGCTACAGCTAGTGGGGCCTTTTCGGATGGTCTTGCCACAACGGTACAACCGGCAGCTAGAGCTGGCGCTATCTTTCGCGCTTGAATCGAAATTGGAAAGTTCCAAGGGGTTAACGTAGCGGCAACACCGATCGGTCGAGAGATAGATAGCTGGCGGCGGCTTCGGTCTTCGCTAGCAAATACTTCACCTTGGGGCCTGCGAATCTCTTCCGCGAACCACCTAAAGTATTCCGCGCTAAAACGAGTTTCACCGATTGCCTCAGGTAATAACTTTCCGGTCTCAAGGGCAAGGAGGGCGCCAATGTCATTGGCTCGTTCCATTATCAGCTCGTATGCTCGCCAAAGGATGTCGGATCGATAACGTGTCGAAGTGTTGGACCAGCTTCGGAACGCCTCACCTGCACTATCAGCCGCCGCCCTCGCTTCAGCCTCTCCGCCATAGGCGATTTGGGCGATTACCCGTTCATTAACTGGATTGGTGACCTCGCGAAGATTGGAGGCGAATGATGGAATCCACTCGCCTCCAATCAACATTGGCACTACCGACCCCGCATCTATAAGTGCGCGAGTAGTAATTGGCATGATTATGCGCTCCGGTAAAGCTTCGTTATTACGAACTCTTTGTGACCGATTGCTTCAGCAGCTGTTAGTCGCCCGTTGATAGTCCGATCGATCAACTCCATGAGCTGATCGCCTGCTTCCTTTAGACCATAGTCACGACGGAGGAGGCCAGAGACATCGAGGTCGATGTGTTCGGTCATCGTTGCCGCCGTTAGCGGGTTAGCAGTTATCTTGATTACGGGTTCAATCGGGTTTCCGATGATATTTCCTTGCCCAGTGGGAAAGAGGTGGATAACCGCTCCAGCTGCTGCCATGAGAGTGATGCACTCAGCAGCCGCTGATGAGGTATCCATGAAGTTGAGGCCTTGCACGCTCGGAGCAACTGCAGGCTCGAGGGCATCGACTACAGGTACCGAACCTGTCTTAGCGATATTTCCCATCGCCTTCTCTTCGATGGTCGATAGTCCACCGCGGATATTTCCCTGAGTTGGCTGAGAGCCAAGTAGGTCTACACCTTGGGCTTCAACGGTCGCTAGGTAGTCGTTGAAGAAAGCCATGAACTTATCTCTCACCGGATCGCTGACGCATCGATTTGCAATTAGATGCTCTCCACCGGTCAGTTCGGTGGTCTCTCCAAATAGAACGGTTCCACCTGCTAGCACAGTTCGATCTACCGCCTGTGAGGTGGTAGGACATGCACCTAGACCGCTGGTCGTATCGGACTCGCCACACTTGATCGACATCATTACTTCATGACGCTCAACCGGAGTTCTCTGAATCTCACTTGCGTCTTGGAGGAGGCGTGCTGCAATCCTTGCTCCGGTTGCAATTGTATTTAGATCGCCATTACGTTCAATTGAAAGCCTCTCCACGGGCTTTTGGGTAACCGCTATACCATCTGCTACGCGATCAGTCCATGAAGGCTCAATTCCGACGACAACTACAGCTGCTACGTTTGGATTTGCCCCTGTACCGATCAGGGTTCTGAAGGTAAGTTCAAGATCCGCTCCAAATTGAAGTCGACCATAGGCGTGCGGAATAGCAATTGTGCCGGGTACGAGAGCTGCAATTCCTTCAACGGCGGCGTTAGAGAGGTCATCTACAGCCAAAATTACAACGTAGTTGCGGATTCCTACGGCACCATTTGCGCGACGATACCCAGTTAGGCCTTGATTTGCCATCTATTGCTCCTAATGTTGTGGATGTGAACTAAAGATCCGACTGCAATCTCACTTCGTGAAGATCCGATTATCTCTCCATATTCGATAATCGATGTATCTGCTGGGATCGCAACTAGTGCCACTTTGTGCCCCAATGGGATGGGTTCTGTGGTTGTTATCTCGATCTGATCCTCGGAGTCAAGGAATGCGAGCCGTGCTTTACCAGCTTCCACATCCCTAACCGCAACAGCTACGGAGTCCCCCTGCTGATGGCCCAAGAAGGCCAATTCATCGCTCATGTGTCACCTCAGTGTCTAATTTTGGTTTTTAAGGTATGACCTCTGTCCAATTACTTTAGCGCTTGAGGAATAGTCTGTCAATTAAAAATAGGTTTGACTTTGAAGCAATTTAAATTTCTTCTATCTCCATGCCGCGAACTCTCAAAAGTGCGGCCTCGCGCGCACCAATGATGTGCGAAGATGCTGCTATCCGTGCAGCCTCTATATCGTGGTCGCGGATAGCTTCAAATATAGCCCTGTGGTCTTGACGCGATCTTGCGAGGCGCC
This sequence comes from Actinomycetes bacterium, assembly GCA_021826315.1. Taxonomy (GTDB): domain Bacteria; phylum Actinomycetota; class Acidimicrobiia; order Acidimicrobiales; family Acidimicrobiaceae; genus Acidithrix. The sequence goes on along the minus strand of JAKAZZ010000057.1, from coordinate 2,371 downwards.
CAGGAACAGTTAGGGTTGTGTCCATTCCGGCCGCCATCATCTCTTGGAGAATTCCTAAGGTTTGAAGTAAAAATCGATTCCTAGCTATTTCCACGATCAGGAGGTGAAACCCGGCATCAAGTTGAGCGAGTCGTGCAAAGTCCGTGGGGTTTGTGCGTGCCTCCTCTTCTGCCTCTAGAGCGAGGCGGAGGCGAGTGATATCATCCTCGCTAGCATTCGCAGCTGCCCACCCAGCGGCTGGAGCCTCAAGAACATTTCTCATCGCATAGAGCTCCGTCATCGATACTTCTTGATTTGCGAGACGGTCCCTCATCACGTCATCTGCACTAGCTATGACGAATACGCCCTGTCCATGGCGAACTGCCACTCTTCCATGGGCCTCAAGTGTCTTAACTGCTTCGCGAAGGGCTGGGCGTGAAACTCCAAGTAATTTCGCTAAATCCCTCTCTGATGGAAGGCGTGAACCGGCGATCAAGTGCGATTCTTCGATTATCTGCTCAATTCGCGCGACGATCTTTTCCGTCAGATGGCCTGACTCTTTGATGGGATGCCAGATCGTATCCATAGATTCCTCTCGGTCTTACCTCAAATAGTAAATAGCGTACGAATTGATCACAACATGTGACGATGGGTAAAAATTTACCAAATCTAAATTTTTCTTAGGCGAATTAGCGCTATAACTTCCCGCCAACTAGGTCCTGCCTAGGATCTTTGCCGTAATCTCTCCAACCAATAATTGTCACTGCGTATCTCAATAAATGCCTCTTTGTCCAAAACTAAATTAGAAAAGCTGCATAACTACTGTGACCTATTCCACTTCTCCATGCTATCATTTCAGTTTGGCCAGTGGTAAGAACTCTTATCTGATAACTTATTTTTTCACCGACGAAGGCTGAACTCTAAGGAGAGGCCTCACAATTGGGAGGTTCGAATGGCAACAGTCACCATGGAGAAGCTAACAAAGGTCTATCCAAATGGTCAAAAGGTGGTCCACGGACTCGACCTCTCTATTAAAGAAGGAGAGTTCGTCGTCTTGGTTGGTCCATCGGGGTGTGGCAAGACTACCACCCTTCGCATGGTCGCTGGTCTCGAGGAGATCTCCGATGGAACACTAATGATTGGCGACCGGGTTGTAAACGACCTAACTGCTAGAGACCGAGATATTGCGATGGTCTTTCAGAACTACGCACTATATCCCCATATGACCGTAGCCCAAAATATCGGCTTCGCCCTTTCGCTTCGCAAGAAGCCCAAAGACGAGATAGCAAAGTCGGTTGCGAATGCCGCTGAAGTTCTAGGCCTTATCGAGCAACTGGAGAAGAAGCCAGGCCAGCTCTCTGGCGGTCAGCGACAGCGAGTAGCGATGGGTCGGGCGATCGTACGGGATCCCGCAGTCTTTCTCATGGACGAGCCTCTCTCGAACCTCGACGCCAATCTGAGGGTAAAGATGAGGGCGGAGGTCTCACGTGTACAGCGTCAACTTGGAGTTGCAACGCTATACGTCACCCACGATCAGGTCGAGGCTATGACCATGGGAGATCGAGTTGCAGTAATGCACGCAGGAGATCTTCAGCAGTGTGCCGATCCACAGACCGTCTATTCCAAGCCCGCGAACCTTTTTGTAGCAAGCTTTATCGGTTCGCCCTCTATGAATATATTTGAAGCTGGCCTATCCGAAGATGGAGCATACTTCAACCTCGGAGGTCAGCGGATCGAGCTAGATCCAAATTCAAACCCTAATTTAGCTAGATACCGTGGTAAGAAGGTTGCTGTTGGCTTTCGACCTGAACACCTAACCGTAGCGGCGACACCAGGTGCTCCAGATACCATCAAAGTTGAGGTTGATCTAGTTGAAGCCCTCGGTTCTGAGCTTTTGGTCTACTTCCGTTTCAACGCAAAGGCGATAAAGGTAGCTGGTGCGGTAGCAGAAGATGAAGATATCACTGATATCGAATTTGGTACAAGCAAGGAAGCAGGACAAGGCCTTGGCGTTGCCCGTATTTCACCTGACTTCAACTTTCATCTGGGCGAGCGCATCGAACTGACCTTGAATACGCAACGGACGCTCTTCTTCGATATCACATCCGGCGACGCCATCTAGAATTTGGCGTAATTTCGTCACGCAGATAGTCTGAACCTAGTGTGAACCTCCCCGCCCTTACGGACGGGGCTTCTGGCTCCGCCGTTTGGTTGGGGTTACCAAGCATCGCTCCCGTCACGCCACCACGACCAACTGGTCCGGTGCCGATGAATCGGTACTGGTGGATGAGTTTGCTAGCTTCGGCTTGCTAATCTGAGTTGCCTCAGACAAGGCCCGGTTCTGGGCACTACTCGGGGCTCTGGCCTTGCGGCACTGCACCTTGCGGTGTGC
>JAKAZZ010000056.1 GCA_021826315.1 Actinomycetes bacterium | reverse complement strand
TCAAAAGGGGTCAATATAGCTGGGTTGTCTTTAGTTGGTCCCCTGGAAAGCCTCCGTTGGCGTCGGGATTGAGGAGGAAGGCTTGGCTATGGCAGTACCCTTTGAGTCTCATCGATTTCAGAGTTCATATAAGTAGTGGTGACTCTTGTTTGTCTTGTTGAATAGATGCCCCGCATAGGCAACTTACAGACGCTAATTGCTGGTACAAAGTGATGAAGGGGGTTGTTGGTAAGACAATATGCAAGTACGAGGAGAGTTACCCGAAGCGATCGTCAGGGCTCTTGTAAATTTGCTAGCTTGAGAATTTCACCCCCTTTACATCACTGGATATTGGTGGCGCAAGGGGGGTGAGGTGCAAATTTAGAGAAGGCTGCACGTCAGATCGGAGTGGATTTAGCGAAATGCAGCAATTCCAGTGAGAGCCTCGCCCACAACGAGGGTATGCATCTCATTTGTACCCTCGTAGGTAAAGACTGACTCGAGGTTGTTCATATGGCGAATGACAGGGTACTCGAGGGTTACACCATTTGCACCAAGGATTGAACGACACTCTCTCGCTATCTTCAACGCTTCTCGTGCGTTATTTAGCTTTCCAATTGATATTTGAGTTGGATTGGAGATGTGCTTGTCCTTGAGGTTTGCCACGTGAATAGCGAGTAGCATCGCCTTTTGAAGCTCAAGTGCCATATCGGCTAGCTTCTTTTGTGTTAGCTGGAAACCTGCGATTGGCTTGTCGAACTGCTCCCTACTTATTGAGTAGCTAATTGCACTTTCGAGGCAATCTCTAGCTGCACCAATGGTTCCGAAGAGAATCCCGAAACGAGCCTCGTTGAGGCAAGTGAGAGGGCCACGGAGACTTGAAACCTCTGGGAGTCTTTGTGAGTCAGAGACTCGAACGTTATCGAGGATTAGCTCAGAGGTCACCGATGCACGAAGTGAGAGCTTGCGATGGATCTCTGGAGCGTTAAAGCCCTCGCTGTTGGTCGGAACTATGAACCCCTTAATTCCGTCGTCTGTGCGAGCCCAAACGACTGCGACATCAGCGACTGACCCGTTGGTGATCCACATCTTGGTGCCATTTAGTATCCAGTCGTCACCGTCACGCTTGGCATTGGTTCTCATTCCAGATGGGTTAGATCCAAAGTCTGGTTCGGTGAGACCGAAACAACCGATGATCTCACCGCTTGCCATTCCTGGGAGCCACGTCTGTTTTTGCTCCTCGGAACCAAAGGCGTGAATTGCCTTCATCGCTAGTGAACCTTGAACGCTAACGAGCGACCTAATCCCCGAGTCACCAGCTTCGAGTTCTGTGCAAGCGAGGCCATAGGCAAGTGCTGAAGTTCCGGCGCACCCGTAACCATCAAGGTGCATCCCAAGGACACCGAGCTCACCAAGTTCTAGGGCAAGTTCCCTAACTGGGAGTTTCCCCTCTTCAAACCAAGTTGCAACGTCTGGCTTGATTCGCTTCTCAACATACTTTCGAACCGTATCCCGGATAGCAATGTCCTCTTCACTGAGGAGAGTGTCGATTTGGAGCAGATCAAGAGGTGCAATAGGTTCGCGCGTCAATTTTGTTCCTCGCAGTTACTAGGTGGAGAGAGCTAATGAAGCCCTGACCTTGAATAGTATCTTACCAGAGTGGAATATGCTATGTGAAAAGCGACAAGTAGTGTCATGGTCTTTGGATTTAAGGAAGGTTGAATTGATGGTTTGATAACGGTACGGTTATGTCGCTAAAAGCTGGTCGTATCTTGGTAAAGCTATTTGCGCTTTTCGTGCTTGCGTGAAGCGTCGTTCGACGTATGCCGTGTTCGGCTCTCCTATCTCAAGTTTCGCTAAGTAGATCCCCCCATCAAGTTTCTTACTTGTTCGTTAAAGACATGAAAATAAAAGTTATTTGCCCCCCTAAAGAGTCGAAGCACACATCAAATTCGTTCTAATGCTTGAAATTGACGTTTCAGAATTTTTAGGGGAATCGAAAAATTTAATCTGATTGCTAGCCGTTTGGATCGATACAACTACACATTCTTGAATAAGAGGATACAAATACCCGTGCTTTACGATGACTATCAGTTGAGGATAAGATTCAGGAATTCGAGAGGTGACAACGACTTCATGAATCGAGTGGCTGGTACGGCCCACGAGGGTTTGTTTTGCAACGAATTTAGGCCGACGAGGAGATGATGATGTAATTGCAAATCTCATACCACCTATCAGGGCCAATCTGGTCCTTGTTTGCCAGCATGGACACGGGTAAGAGAGTTCTATTGGCACATATCATCGAATGCGGACTTCCTTTCAGTTGCGTTGTCTCAAGATTGGCTAGCGCGTCAGGCACTCCAGAGCTGACGAATTTGAAAGTTGCAGTTAAAGTTACTCCGATCATTGGTCCAGCGGTTCCAAACGCAATGAAGTCTCGTGGAGCTTCGTTAGAACGGCTTGCATGCCTTCATCTGCGTTCTGGACTCAAACATCGACGTAAGTTTTGATTGGGCGACAAGGTTTTCAGCAAATTAAATATTGAATTCAGACCCTGAAAAATTTCGTTTAGAGTAGTTGAATTTTCGTTTAGGTTTCATTCGAGGTAGAAAATTTATTTAAGCATTACCTGTGTAGTTGATTTGAATCTTTGTACTAAAGCTTTTGGGTTCAAATTAGAACACCTTGGCATTAAACTCGAAAAGTTAGAGCTTCTGCGGTGCGCCTACTTGGTGTTCGATGGAGAGGACAGAGGTTTAAGGGCATGGTGATTCATCGGAGACCTTATTTAGAGGTTCTCATGGGAAGGATTGCGAATCGCGCTATAAACCCGGCGCCCTTCCCGAAACACGTAGGATACGAGCACGATGTGACAGAGATCAAGCTAAAAGTAATGACTTCGAGTTATCAAACGGTCTCAAATGTGGATCGGGCCTTTGTCGAAGGTAAAACTGGGAGCTGGAGGAAGCGGTTGGGATCAAGTGCGACGATTTGGAGTCGGCGGATGACAATCAGCCACCGTTTGTACGCTAACGTGAGGGAGCTTCGGCCTTGGTAGTCGGTCACCACGAAGAGCGACTTGTGAAGTCAGCCGAGCGTGTGCGTGATCTAGGCGAAGTATTCACGCCTAACGTAACGGTTCAGGCGATGCTTGACCTACTGCCCGATAATATTTGGGAGGTACACCCATCGCCGACCTTCCTCGAACCAGCGTGCGGTGACGGAAACTTTCTCGTAGCCATCTTGAACCGTAAACTTGACCGCATCGCTAGCGACCACTCAAAGGCCAAGCTGGCCGCGGGCGACACGACCGAGGCTGCCCAGTTCCACGCACTCGAAGCGCTCGCCTCCATCTACGCAGTGGACATTTCAATTGACAACGTCGTTGGCGGCATGCCAGGTCATGAGATAGGCGCACGTACACGCTTATTGAACCAGTTCACCGATTGGAACTTCAAGACTCTCGACAGGCAATTTACACAGCGCTCTCTGGTCCTTCGCGCAGCCGAGTGGATCGTCGCTCACAACATCATCGTGGGAAACATGCTGCCATTCGATGCCGATGGGCGCGAAACGGGTAGGGACCAGATCCCATTAATCGAGTACAGTTTCATCCCGAAAGATCAGACGGTTGTGCTGAAGAGAACCACGCTAGGCGATGTTTTTGCCGTCGAGCAGGCCAATTCCGCCACGGTGCTGTCGCTATTCGGTCCCGCAGAGTCCACATTTCTTTGGAGGGGCAAAGCTGTCAATCTCTCTGGTGCCGACCGCGTCGAAGCTCCGAAGATACATGGACAAGCCCGCAATGGAACAGTGAGGCGCAGTTGAGAGCCGACTATATGCAATCTAAGCAACCGGATATTCTGGAGGTGATCGCGAACCTCTCGAACGATGCGATTTTTACTCCACCTCGAGTAGTGAACGCGGTCCTTGACCTTTTGCCCGATGAGGTCTGGACCGATCCTACGTTACGGTGGCTTGACCCCGGTGCGAAGACCGGCGTCTTTCCACGTGAGATCACCAAGCGACTCATGGTTGGTCTGGTCGATGCTATTCCTGATGAGGATGCTCGTCTTCATCACATATTGACAAATATGGTGTTCGCAATAGCCACCGAAGAGATCACCGGCATGATGACGCGTCGGTCGCTCTACTGTTCCAAGGATGCTTCGAGTGAGTTCTCGGTTGTTCGGTTTGCGACCCCTGCTGGGAACGTCTGGCAGAAGCGCGTTAAGCACAGTTGGGATAGCGAGGGGAAGTGCACCGAGTGCAAGGGCACGAAAGCTCAGCTTCTCGTACCAGGCCGCGACAACAAAGCCTATGGTTTCATTCATGCTGACGGCCGCACGCAAATTAACAAGGAGCTGAACATGAAGTTCGATGTGATCGTGGGTAACCCGCCCTACCAGATGGATGCAGATTCTGAAGGTCAGAACGTCGTGCCGATTTACGACACCTTCGTAAGAGAAGCGATTGAATTAAATCCGCGATTTGTCTCAATGATTATCCCGTCGCGGTGGCTTGCGGGTGGCAAGTGGCTCGATGGGTTCAGGGATCAAATGCTCGCCGACACCCGCATCCGCAAGATCGCCGACTTCCCGGTTGCGAGCGAGCTATTCCCTGGCGTCGAGATAAAGGGTGGGGTCATGTACTTTCTCTGGGATGGAGACAATCCGGGAGCCTGCGAGACGACAATGCGAAGAGGTGATGAAGTCATAGGCCCGACTAACCGTCAACTTGATAAGTATGACGTCTTTGTTCGCGATGCGCGAGCACTTCCAGTATTGGAGAAGGTTATCGGAGAGTTGGGCGTGCCGTTCGCAGAATTGGTCTCAACAAGAGATCCATTCGGCCCTGCATTATCCTCGAACTTCACAAAATTCAGGCAAGACGACGTTAGGCGGGCGGGTGATCTAAAACTATACATGAATCTCGGTTCCAAGAGAGTGGAGAAATGGGTTGATCCATCTCTCGTTACGCGAAACCACGCAGTGATTGAGAAGTGGAAGGTATTCATACCCAACGCTGGATCAGACGGAGGCCAGCGATTGCCAGACGTTGTGCTCGGGACTCCTCTTATTGCTGAGCCCAGCTCTGTATGCACGCTAACTTATTTGTTCATTGGACCTTTTGACACGGAGACGGAAGCTAGAAGTGTTGACTCTTACATTCGTACTCGTTTTGCTCGCTTTCTAGTTTCGCTAAGGAAAATCAGCCAGCACACGACGCGAAGCTCGTACAACTGGGTCCCGCAGCAAACTTGGGACCGCACGTGGACTGACGCGGAGCTCTACGAGAAATACGGTATCACGCCCGAAGAACAGGCCTATATAGAGAGCACGGTCAAGGAGATGCCAGCATGAGTATTACGCTGGCCGGTGGTGTCAAGCACCCAAAGATCTATGCCTACACTATCGATCAGTTCGCTACGACGCCTTGGGTGGGCAGTCGCAAAGGCGTCGGACTCATCAAGGTCGGCGATACTCAGCGCGATGTTCGAGTGCGCATCCGTGAGCAGCTAGCCGCCATTAAGTTGCCCGTCGAGACGCCCTACGACCTTTTGTTAGCTGAGGCGGCAATCACCGACGACGGCCGTGTGTTCCGCGACCACGCAGTACACGCCGCACTGCGTAAGGCTGGCTACCATAACGTGGCAGGTGAGTGGTTCGAATGTACCAAGGAGGAGGTAGGAGCCGCGATACAGGCAGTCCGCGAGGGTAGTGACCTCCCGTCGGTGCGGCCCGCGGCCATTTTTTCGATGCGCCCCGAGCAGCAGCGTGCTGTGGACCAGACCGCCGCTTACTTTCGTGCTCACCCCAAGGGTCAGGGCACGGTTTATAAGCCCCCTGATTATCTTTGGAATGCCAAGATGCGCTTTGGTAAGACCTTTGCGACATACCATCTTGCTCGTGAGATGGGCTGGACTCGCGTCCTGGTACTCACCTACAAGCCAGCCGTAGAGCAAGCCTGGCGCGACGAGCTCGCGCACCATGACTTCGCCGGATGGCGCTTTCATGGTAAGAGTAACGATCCGGTCGACATCTCTGACCCGACTCCTCTCGTTTGGTTCGCTTCATTCCAGGATGTGCTCGGCAAGAACGACGACGGGAAGGCAAAAGAGAAGAACCGTGAACTCTACCGTGTTGAGTGGGATGTTGTCGTTGTGGATGAATACCACTTTGGCGCCTGGAGGGATGCAGCGCGATCGATCTACATTGGCGAGGTGGACGATATTACTGGCGAAAAGACTGAGGGTGATAAGTCCGAGTCCAAGGAGGCTGAAACCCCCGACCTTGATGAAGATTTCGTTGAAGGAATCGAGGGAGCCCTAGCTGGCGCTCTAACCGTTAATCACTATCTCTACCTCTCGGGCACGCCATTTCGAGCACTTACCGAAGGCGAGTTCTTAGAAGACCAGGTCTTCAACTGGACTTACTCGGATGAGCAGCTTGCGAAAAAGGAGTGGATAACTAAACCGAATCCTTATGCTTCGCTGCCGCAGATGCACTTGCTCGCGTATGAGATGCCGGAGGCGCTCAAAGAAGTCGCGCTGAATAACTTATCAGAGTTCTCGCTGACAGAGTTCTTCCGCACCAAGAGAGATGATTACGGCACACCCGTGTTTATTCACGAGAATGAGGTTCAGAAGTGGCTGGACCTTCTGCGAGGTCAATACCTATCCGACCTCTGGACCGCCGTGTCTGAGATCAACCGCCCTCCCATGCCCTTCGCTGACGTTAACTTACTGACGGCACTACAACACACAGTATGGTATCTGCCGAGCGTGGACGGGTGCATTGCGATGCGAGACCTTCTCGGAAAGTCCCACAACAAATTCTTTAGAGACTATCATATTGTCGTGGCTGCTGGCAAAGAGGTGGGTATGGGTCAAGAGGCCCTTGCGCCCGTCGAGCAAGCCATCACTAACGTACCTCAAGACGCCAAATCGATCACCTTGTCTTGCGGCAAGCTCATGACCGGCGTGACAGTGCCAGCCTGGGCGGGTATCTTTATGCTCCGAGAGCTCAAATCACCTGAGACCTATTTCCAGGCTGCTTTCCGTGTTCAGAGTCCTTGGGCCTACAAAGAGGTGAATACGTCAATCGGTGGTGAGAACGAAGTGGTAGTCAAGGAGCACTGCTACGTCCTCGATTTCTCCCCAAACCGTGCACTGCGCCTTATCGTTGAATATGCGACCAAGCTTCGTCCGACTACGGCCGCCGACGCAGATGAGGAGGCCGCCTTGGCTGAGTTCATGGAGTTCTTGCCTGTGCTCGCTTTTGACGGCTCTACCATGAGTAAGGTCAGTGCTGGCGATGTGATCGACTACCTCACCAAGGGCATTAGCTCAACGATGCTTGCACGTCGGTGGAACTCGCCCGAACTGATTACGCTCGACCTCAAAGCAATGGAAGCCATCCTGGCAGATGACGAGCTCGTCAAGAGCTTGGAGCAGATCGAGATGTTCCGCAACATCTCCGATGACCTGTCGGCTCTTATCTCTTCAAACAAAGAGCTTAAGCCCAAGAAGCTCGCCAAGGAGAAGCTCACTCCCAACGAGAAGAAGGAGGAGGAAGAGGCGAAGAAGAAGCGTGACGGAATTAAGAAGAAGCTCCAACGCTTCCTCACACGTATTCCAGCCTTTATGTATTTAACGGACGACCGGGAGAAGACTGTTTTTGATATCATCACGCAGGTCGAGCCCGAGCTCTTCGAGAAGGTGACAACTTTGTCGCTTAAAGACTTTGAGCGCTTGGTAAATGCGGGAGCGTTCAACGCAAGCAAGATGAATGATGCAGTTTGGAAGTTCCGCCAGTTCGAAGAGCCTAGCCTCTCCTACACGCGAATCCCAGAAGTCGAGACCCGCGGTGGCTGGAACCTCCGGCGTGATGAGCGCTTCGCCGAACTAATCGAGAAGGCGATCCTCGTCCAAGGCGATATTCTAACCAACTTAGACCCTATCGACCCTGTACTTGCGATCGTCAGCGAAGACTATGGATTGCTGGCTTGTGGCGTGCGCCATGAGAGCCCTAGTCTTGCGGCGGCAGCAGCAAGCGGCATTGACGATGTCGACGGTTGGAAATACTGGACGTTGGTCCGCGACGGCAAGGTAATGGGTACGCTGGATGAACTGCGTGGTGCATTGCGATGATTGTTTCGCAGAGAAGCACGAGCTAGAGGCGCTCAATCGTTCTCAAGCCTGTTCGCACCCGAATAGTGGTAGTACTCAGCAAATCGCTCGTTTGGACACCCACGCCCTTTTTGGATAAGAAGATAGGAGCATTCTCCAGCTTTCGGTCAAGAAGGTGACGTGGGACCTTCTGAAAGCTTCGACCTATTTCGGTCGCTGGTCGGCTACAAACTCACTACGAATGTAAAAGTAGGTATTGCATGATTTGGTTGGGTAAGAGGGATTCGGTAAATTATGCGATGCGCTCCAAAGTTGAGGCTGCGGGTGAATCGAGCACCTCGTCGACGGACTTGTTTGATACCATCTGAACTAATCAGAGATTTTGTATTTGGCTTCGTAGCAGGAAGCAATGTCCTTTCTTCAGGTGATCTCTATTAGGTCATTGAAATTATTGAAAAAGGGACTTATGTTCCCTTCAAGCGGTAATTACGCTTTTTGTTTTCAAACGTCTTCAGCTCATATTCTCAATTAAAAATAGCTTTTTTAAAAAATCGTAAAAAGTTCAGCCTTCGGTGCGGAAGGAATCAAGAGAGCTATATTCAATTCACGGAGTGCAAAGCTACTAAGCCGCAGTTCTGGCTCAATGAAGATCGAAATTTCCAGACCAGTTAATGAAGAGCAGGAGGAGTAATAAGCTGCCTGGGAGCTCTTAGTAAATTCGGTCACGGTATTAGGCGCGACTTTAAATTATTAATGGTGCGAGCGAGTACATATTTGTATCAAGTAAAATGTTGCTACATGTTTGCGTTCATTGATTCCGAAAGGCTTTCGGTGCGCATTTTGGTCTATCTTGAGTTGTTGAACGCTATCTATAATGTCGTTTCGGGCGGCAAATAGCCGCTGTATTTACCCGATTTATAATTTTGATTCGCTTGTTGTCCTCTTATTTTAGCTCGGATTTTTGACCAAAAGAATCTCGTAATGGTTGTTTCCTAAAAGGCACCTGGATGCATTGCTACTTGTGGAATCTTTGGTTGAGGAGTCTGAAATAAATGTTCGCGCAGATCGGACTTTAATGTAATATTGGCCTTCTGATCGTCATCATTAGTTACCGCAATTCGAATTGATTTGGGCTTGAAACTATGTAGATTCGCAGTCATTTTTTACTTACGTTTATCAGAGTCACTGTCTTGGGTCGGCCTCCTTTATCCATTACGTAAAACCATTATAGGGATGGTTACACGACGGAGCTTGCCAATGAACTTGTCAAGATCTGTGGAACATGGGTGCGGATCGAAAGTGATTGCCCGTGGAAACGATAGGCGCCTAAGCAACTTCACCTTTTATCTTAGATGACTAGTTCTAAATTTTATTCGTTGTTTCTTTTGTGCTGAGGTATTAGGTGAGCATGTCTTAAATGATTTTGCAAACCTGATCATCTTTCGGAACTGGTGCACATAACGTTGATCATTTTTCAATGGCTGGCCGGAAATGAGTTCGTCGATCAGAAGTCGATTCACTCTTCAAATGGAGCATCGTATTTTTATCGATTGTAAATATTCACCTTTCTTTTATCGAAGTTCGTAACTGTCTTTTTCAACTGGCGCCTCCATTATTAAAGTGACAACACGAGTTCTGTCGTCTAAACGATCAGGTCTCAAAGAGGTGCTGGCAAGGTGAAACAAGAATTGTTCATTAAGATAACTCGAGTGATGCAAATGTATTGGTGATGAGCTGAGGCGCTTTACGTCGTAGCTTCATGATGAGCGTGAGTTGTCAGAACCGGTCGATAGGTTACCCAGGGCCCTCGGTCTTGTTTGATAGACGTTTGCGATTCATATTAAATCACCTCCACAGAATGGAATTCACCTTTTATTTGTTTCGTATATGTAGAGAAAGTAGTATTTTTGTATAGTTCTTGCGAAAATCTTGATTTCTTTGCTACTAATACGCTAGATTTTTGACGTGTTGCTTTCATTTCGAGTGTCAAACTTCAGATCGATCTACGAAACTGTGGAACTTTCAATGGTTGCAGTTGATATTGATCGCCCTGGGGTAAGAGAGATTGAGTCGATATCGGTTGGCGCGCTAACGACCGCTGCCATCTATGGAGCTAACGCATCTGGGAAGTCCAACGTTGTTAGCGCCATACAGTGGCTCTCTAGGGCTGTTCGACGTTCGTTTGAGGAGTGGGAGGATGGAGGTATACCCCGTAATCCATTCTTGTTTGCCGAAGGTCCGACTAAGTCAACGAAGTTCGAAGTTGAACTGTCGGTGGAAGGGGTTAGGTACGCATACGAGCTTGAGTTAGATAGCAATCGAGTTATTTTCGAATCGTTGCATAGCTATCCACTAAAGCACAAACGACGGATTTTCTCCCGATCGGGCGACTTAGTTGCATTTAGACGCGGTGCCAATGCAACAGCGCGGATCAACGAACTTCTGAGCCCGCGTACTTTGGTGCTTTCGGCATCGTTGAAGTCTCCAAATGATGAGATTAGGAGGTTTGCGTCTGAATTAGTTAATGTTGTGGCCGTTGGAAATCGTCGTATTATCCCCTTGTCTTTACCCCATCGCGGTTCAACCATTGACTTTTTTGACATGGAAGTGCAAACCCGGATCGGTCTCTTTGACGATTTTGGTCCCGGTGAATCGTGGGGAAGGGACCAAGCTCTAGCACTTCTAAATTTTGCTGACTTAGGTATTGGAAATGTTGTGATAGATAGGATAGCTGTCGAAAACGACGGCGAGACACCACTTCGAAGACGTTCTTCGCGCCGAGTTAGGTTCGTTCACCATTCGAATGATCAAGAAGTTTTGTTTGAATTAGATCAGGAATCTGAAGGAACTAGAAATTGGTTTAATCTGATTGGACCAATATTGAGCGTTCTTAAACAGGGTGGTGTTTTACTGTTCGATGAAGTGGATGCCTCGTTGCACACGATGCTAACTGAAAAAGTCATCGAACTTTTTCACGACCCAAGCCTAAATCCATATGGCGCCCAATTGATATTTACCACTCATAATGTTTCGCTGATGGATTGCCTCAATCGCGATGAGGTTTGGATAACTGAGAAGAGAAGCGACGGATCAACGGACCTCGTAGCGGTGGCTGAATTCGGCGGGGACAAGGTTCGGAGATCGGCGAACCTATCAAGGCTTTACGACAGCGGAAGACTTGGAGGGGTGCCAAACTTCGATATGAGCTTGATCTACAGGTATCTTGGTAGCCCTGATGAAGTATCGCAGTGACGTCTAAGAGGGAAAGCTCGACTAATAGGTCCCTCAAACGTAAGGTCGGCACGCGTCGTCTTAAGAAAGTCTTCAGACTCTATTGCGAAGGCAGGAGAACGGAGCCCGAATATTTTGAAGCGCTAAAGCGTCAAGATTGGGTACGTAGGGATAATTATCTGGAAATCAGAATTGCTAATTTCCATGGAGCTCCCAAGAACCTCGTAGATCGCGCAATCGAAGATAAGGTGAAGTTCAAAGTTATAGAAGATGGAGAAGATGACGAGTACTGGTGCGTCTTTGATGCTGAATCGCCGATTCAAGATCGCAAGGTTTTGATTTCAGTTCAACGTTCTGCCGATCAGGGAGGTGTAAATTTAGCTATTTCGAATCCTTGTTTTGAAATATGGCTTCTTCTTCACCTTGAAGAATGTAGGAAGGCTTTATCGACTGAAGAGGCATGTCGGCTGCGGCGTGCGCGCGATGGTTCCAGTGATAAGGGAATAGATCCTGGAAAGTACGTGGAATTTATTGAGCAGGCGTGCGAGCGGGCTAAAGAGAATGATAGAAGACACGTCGATGACGGTATTGACTTTCCAGATAACAATCCTTCGAGTGGAATGTATAAGCTAATCGACGCGCTAATAATTAGTGCCGAGCGTAGCCTCCACCGGTAGCTAGGTTAAGTTCGCCTGCAGAGCGCTTTACTGCGATTGCAACTAATGCCCGAAATGCCATCGTGTCCTTTGGCGGCCACTGCGGTATTTGTATAGATAGGTTTCCTCGAAAGATCTAATGTTATCGAACCCTAACCTATTTGATACCTAACTCTTCGATCTCGAGTCCTCCTTCGAAGATGACTAAACGTAAGTTCCATTATCCATTACATATCTTCGATGTTTGAGTGTCTCATTCGAGGGGCTCGTAAGTTACTGCGAGAAGGTCTGCCTTCCCTACGGGCTATTGGCTCTTCGTTGTCTTCGGTTACAATTGCAGCCTCGCGAGAGAGCAGTATTTCGTGATCGAGCTGGTGACAGTTGAGAGGTGGTTGCCATCTCACGGAGCGGGGAAGGAAATTGAATTGCACTCTAAATCAATCTTGGTGTTGCAAGAACTGACGGAGGTGCCCGATCGTCAGTGAAATTTTCAAAAAAATACAGGTAGTCACCGCTGGTACCGGTGTGGCTATAACTTCACGGGTAAATGTTCCGTGCGAATTTGTTTGTAGCCCCTATAACCGTGGAGTAGTGGTTACGCTCGCAATCTATGGGTGCCGATTTCCCATGAAATCTACCTAGGTTGCTAGCGTCTTTATTATCTAGGTGGGTCAAAGCTTCGGCTCGGTAACTATCGAATGGGAAAGTGTGAATCTCCGAAGGCTCAAAGTGCGATTGGCCAGCCACTTCTAACTATCACTAAAGGGGAAATCCTTTAGTGCCTACGTAGGGACCATTCAATCGCCACCTCTTACAGTACTCTCAAACGTCTCGCTGAGATAATCCCTCATCGCTTTGTCGACGCAGTAGACGAAGGTACCTTTTATGCCCCGTGACATCAGCACCCTGTAGATATCTAGTACTAGCTCGAGGTGATAGGCAGAATCGTACTCTTCACTGAGGATACGATTGTTGTTTTTGGCTGAATCGAAGTACTTCTCTTTGTTGAACCTGAATTCGTTTTTTGAATTGTCGAATGACATCTCGGGAGCAAATATAACGCCTGCATAATTTAGGTCATAACCCTGGACTGTGTGTATGGATCCAACTTCGTCAAATCCGCTAACTGAATTGATCCAATCCTTGCGCTTTGAGTTCCAGCGCAGTTTGGCACCGTCTATTTCGATGTCGAAGGAACTTCGATCCCTCTTGCTCTTGTGCTCGTATCCATATCCCGCAACCAGGCGACATAGGCCGTGACTATCATCTAGCTCCTTAAGATCCTCGATCATAACTGATAAGTTCCCATAGATTCTGAGATCATACCCTTTTGTTTTGTATCGATAGGTGGGATCGGGTTTTGGGGAAAGTATCTTCGACAGGCTTGCTATGTACTGTGCCCCGTCTTTGCTCAGTCGCTCTTGTTTCGAAAGGTGAAAGTAGGCGTTACTCTTTTTCGCCTCGTTGATGATCGCGTATTGTTGTTCTAAAGTTAGATCTGAGGGGCGCACCCGTTGTGATGGATCGATGAATACGATCTGCACCTTTGACTTTGCCAGTATCCAATCCCACTCGGTGTACTTATTATCGTCTTTCCCGAAGAGCTTCTCGTTGATCTCTACGATCGCTCGGTTATCTCTACTGTTAGCTCGTCGTCTGAGGCGGTGACCCTCGTCGACAAGAACTACATCGTAAAACTGGTCACTCTTTCCGAATCCGAGCGGTGAAAGAACTGATATGTCCTTCAAGTTTTGTATCTTGGAGAAGATACGCTCGACCGTGGCCTTTAGCGATTGTTGAGGTATCACGACTGCAATATTCAACTTTTGACCTTTGGATTGAACTGCTTTTTGAAGTTCGAGCACTTCTATAAGCCGAACAACTTCAACATCATCCTCAAAATCGCTCATTTCACTATTCGAATCTGCAAAGAGTTTGGCGATGTAGGTGAGAAGCACGCTCTTTCCTGTTCCGGCGCCCCCTTCGATGATGAAAGATTGTTGGCCGGTAGCCGTTAAAGAAGTCGCGACCTTTGATGTAAGCATCTCTGAGATCTCGCTTTGCCCTTCGTTTAGTGCAGTAAAGGGAGATAGCTTGTAGACCTCGGAATTTTCTATCTCTGTAATCGTCAGATTGAAAAGTCCTTCATCACGAAGGCGGCCGTATATCTCCTTGAAGTGTTCGCGGTAGCTGTCACGATTGAAGTAGTTCACGTCGACTAAGCCAAAGTTGCGATTGTCGACCTCAAATTTAGTGTCACTCGCAAAGTATCGAATTAGCTTTGACTCTAGATCGGTGCAGACGGATTTATTGAATGTATCGTCGACAATCACTCGAATTTCAGTCAGGTCACTCTTTGACTCGTTCGCGGCGTGTTGATGGTATCGTTGAACGAAATTTACGGTCTCGCCGACATAGATTCTTTTGGCGTTGTCTAGCAGGTACACCACCGGCCAGTTGAGTAGTTTGTCCGAAATGATGGCAGATTGTTCCTGTAATAGTGCTGCGGATTCGGTTCTTAGAATCGTAAAGCTCTGCTGTTCTTGAGAACTCGTGAGATCGTTCATTTGTGAAAAATTATAGAACGTTCAGACGACCAAATGTATGGCTAACGACTTTGATCTCGCCATCTACGAAATCGTCTGAAGCTGTGGCACTAAGTGGTCGGATGTTGCCAAGAAGTCATCGTACTCAATCGTCTTCAAATGCCCTTCTAGCGGGTCCAAAGAGTAACAGTCGACGAACTTTTATGTAAGATCGCTATTTTCGATCGTCCGTTATTCGGGCAAAGGGGCGTTGAGTACTTTCGCTGTCGATCGAATCTTTATGTCGGGGAATCTGTTTATTTTGGGGCGAGATTGCCGCTGACCACGAGCCTATTTTCATCCCTTGCGACTCCAAGTAATTTTCGATGTGGTCAATTCTCCAATGTCGACAGAGAGCTGGCCTTTGGTCGATGGTGCGAGCTATTTTGAATTGTTGCACTTATGGATCGCAGTTACACGAACTATCCCGATGGCTCGAAGATTGATACTCTTCGAAATCTCCTACGGAAACGCAGGTGGAATTTGGAAGCGTTCGGGTTCAGCTAAGCCAAAGCGTGATTTTTGTGAAATTCCAGCTAGCAGCGATAGGTACTGTAATAATCTATTGCTTTAAAGTTGGGATCGAGAAAAGGACACGTCGCAAGGGTGACTGTTCACTGGGAACTGGATAGCGATAGGCTAAAGTCAGATCTGGAAGCTGGAAACTCAGCCGATCAAGCCCAACGACGGCCATCTTTGTCGATCGAAATATCGCGCAAGTCGCTCCAGTATTTCCTGATCTGAAGAAGCTTCAGGTACTTCCTTCCAGCGTCGCGCCATCTTGATGAGGGCTTCGCGCGCGAGCGCTGGATTGATGTCAACGGCATATGCAATGAATTCAGGCATCATTTGAGCGTCTAAATACTCGCCTAGTTTGCTATGAGCTAGTCCGTCGTATAACGATCCGTCGCTGGTGAGAAGTAAATCTGCATTTCCATTACACCGGGATTTGCAGATAGTGCGGCGGCGCCAATGTGACAATCTTTTGGATTCACATTACCTCTTATGACCATCTTAAACTCTGGAGGCCACTCTACGAGGGCTGATGGAAAGGCGTCATTCATTATTTGAAAAAGATGATCGATGTCATGTCGCTTCATGTTGCTAGGTAAGTTTCGCGCTACTTCTTCAAGGCAGCTGGTGCTCCATTGAGGCACGAATAGCTCGGCTTCAGCTAACGATAGAAGTATGTCGCGCCACCGAGATTGAACGATAATGTTCGCGTCTAGAAATACTTTGAACGGCAAATTTAGAAGTCGTTATCGTAGAGCCCGAGACGATCTGAAAGCGCAGCTAGTTCATCAAGCTTTGTGCTGCGGTGTCTTTGAAGTTTTTCCTTGTAGAGTAGCACATCGCGCAGAAGCATTCGTCTATGTGTTCCTGCAAACGTAAAGGGAATATCACCCCGCTCGATGAGTTTTACGACATACGGCCGCGATAATCCAAGGATCTCACCTGCCTGTGCGGTTGTGAGCTTTGAATCCAATATTCCGACTACGATTCCATGGCCTTCGGCGTACTTTCTCAGAAGAAAGGCTATTGCAGCCTCTGCTCCTTCCGGAAGGTCTGCGATCGCGCCATCTATTGAAATCTGAATGCGATTCTTTGAATCTCTGACGCCAGAAACCTTTGCCTTGAGGTTCGTCGCCTCACCTTCGCCAAGTGGTGGCAGTGTCGTCAGTGCTTGACTAACCATAGTAACTCCTAGTACAGGCTCTCTACATTAGCTCACAAACGAAATAAACGCAACACTTTATGAGTCCTTTCAGGCATCGATGGTTTTCCTGACTATTAAAGTCATTTTGTGTCGCCACTGGGACTTGCTTTAGAGCTAACCGCTATGTTTCGGTTAGTTACTGCTAAAGACCATGGCACCTTCCAGGTGCCATGCTTCTTGGCCTCTTGGATGTTAGCTATGGCGCCAAGCACCAGAGGGTGAATTGGCACCACAACACCGATGATAAGCACTTCAGCGGCGCTTTGCCTATGGCTCTATCTCGGGTGCAATTTTGGCTGATAGGCACTCTTCCACGGAAGAGTGCCAAGAAGATTCGCAAAGTTCCACGGAAAAATGCTTAAGACTTGCGCGAAATTCCATGGAAAAATGTCCCCAACTTGCACATAATTCCATGGAACTTTGTGAATTAGTTGTATAGTACCTATATGGATCGCCACAGCATTAAGGATCTAGAGAATTGGAAGGCAAGTAAGTGGCGCAAGCCTCTCGTCATTCTTGGAGCGAGGCAGGTCGGCAAAACTTGGCTGATTCAGGAATTTGGTAAGCGCAATTACGAAAAGGTCGTCTACCTCAACTGCCAAAGTAATTCGAACTTGGGTCCACTCTTCGATGGCGATCTCGATCCAAATAGGCTGCTGCAAGGTATTCAAATAATTGCTAGGGAGACCATCGATCCCACCACGACCCTCGTTGTAATCGACGAGATACAAGAGGTGCCAAGAGCACTCACCTCACTCAAGTACTTTCAGGAGCAGCGTCCGGATATCCATCTTGCTACTGCCGGTTCTCTACTGGGCGTCGCGATTCACAAAGAGAGCTCCTTCCCCGTCGGCAAAGTCAATATCATCGATCTTCATCCAATGGATTTTGATGAATTTCTTCGAGGTTTAGGCGAGGAGAAACTAGCTGATCTACTGGTTCAACAGGATTTTGATCTTATTTCGACTTTTCAAAGTCGATTTATCGAACTTTTGGGCCAATACCTCTTTGTTGGTGGAATGCCAGAGGCGGTTGTACGGTATCGCGAGGGAAGGTCGGTCGAGGAAGTCCGGCAAATTCAACGAGAGATCGTACGAGGTTACGAGAATGACTTTGCCAAATATGCGACGCCATCGATAAGTCGACAGATTTCCCAGGTTTGGAGCTCGATGCCACACCAGCTCGCCCGTGAAAATCGGAGATTTGTCTTCGGTCATGTGCGGGAAGGAGCTCGATCTAAGGACTTTGAAGATGCAATTCGTTGGCTTCAAGATGCTGGGCTAGTTCACAAAGTAACCCGGTATACAAAGCCCGGACACCCAGCTCGAAGCTACGAGGATCCTAAAATATTCAAACTATTCCTACATGATGTCGGGATACTCGGTGCAATCTCTGGCTTGGATCCCGAAGTTTTGGTAAATCGAATTAGGGCATTTGAAGAGTTTCACGGAGCCCTAACTGAGCAATATGTCCTTCAGCAAATAGTTGCAGCTACGAATGAAGTTCCAATGTATTGGACTCCAGAGAAGCCGACTGCTGAGGTTGACTTTGCGATCGAAAGACCCTCTGGTTTAGTACCTATCGAAGTAAAGGCATCGGAGAATCTCAAATCAAAAAGTTTGCGTAGCTACATAGACCGCTTCAACCCAGAAGAAGCCGTTCGCTTTTCATTGTCGGATTATCGATGGCAGGAGGATCTGGTGAATATACCACTTTACGCAATCGGGCCTTGGCTTCGAAATTAGTGCGGTAGCCGATTTACTGAAAATGAGCTTTAGGTAGGAGCATTGCTGAAGCGTTTTTGGATGCGCCGACCGCAAGGAACCCTTTTCTTGGTTT
>JAKAZZ010000055.1 GCA_021826315.1 Actinomycetes bacterium | reverse complement strand
GGTCACTAGTTGAGTACTTGTATGAGCTAGATGTAAATATATCGAGGTCACGGCCCCGGGTGTCAAATGACAACGCTCATATTGAGTCGCTCTTTAAGACGGTAAAGTACTTTCCAACCTATCCCTACGGAGGATTTGCAACCATCGATGCTGCACGCAAGTGGATGAGTGAATTCGTTGATCACTACAACAACGATCACCAGCACTCTGGTATTAAGTTCGTAACTCCACAACAAGCTCACAGTGGCGAACATATCGAGCTACTAAATAGACGGCGCGAGCTCTACGAGGGAGCTCGCAAATCCAAACCAGGACGGTGGATCTCGGGCAAATGTAGAGACTGGGATCCAGTATCAGAGGTACCAATTATTCCTACGAATAAGTCGGTAGGAGATGGGCCAAAAGGGAGGCAAAGGGAGGTAGCTTAGATTGTGCGAAAGTGACAACTTCCTTGGCAGGCTCCGTTACGGCATTGACTGGTGAAAGGCGATTTCTAATTCGCCTCTCGGATAGGTACACGTAAATCTTTATGATAGGTTTCAAGGACCCTGTTAATGAATTACGAAAAAAATGAAAAACTCCGCAGTGGAACTAATGACCCACTGAGAATCGATTAGTTGCGTTGGTGAATCCGAGATTTATCTCTCGCTTTTATGAGGATGGCCATAAAAGGTGAGATAATTTGAATACCGATATGGCGAGAGAATTATTTCTTTGTTATCGTCATCTATGTATTGCGTAGTACTCCGGGGGGATAGATGCGAGAGCAGTTAGAAGAAAACCTAATCACGCGAGTAAATATTGGTGACTCGCTCACCCGAACTGCCTGGCGTTACCCAACCAAAGAGGCGCTTGTCGACGGAGCTCGGCGTTACACCTATCGTCAACTAAACGAGCAAGTTAACAAGTTTGCGCACGCGCTTTTGGCACTTGGATATGGGCGTGGAGATGCTATCGCGCTTATGTCGGGGAATAGCGCCGAGTTTTTGATCTCTTACTACGCCATGGCCAAGGTTGGCATAATTTGCGTTCCAATAAATCTGGGTTGGAAGAGTCATGAGATTACTTACGTTCTAGGTCACTCAGAGGCAAAGGCGATAGTGGTGGAGGGCCACCTAATGAAGGCGCTCAGTCCGTCACTCTTTGAAAATGAACAGGTTCGCGACGTCATAGTTGCACCGGGTGTCGCATCGGCTTTTGATATGGAACCGAGCAATCGCAACTTCTACCTTTTTGATGAGTTCGTCGCCGATAAGTCAAGCAGTGAACCTGAAGTCTATGTAGAAGATAGAGATCCGCTTAGCTACCTCTACACATCGGGTACTACTTCAGCCCCAAAGGGCGTGGTCTCATCTCACTTGGCTGTTTATCTAGAGAGTCTCGGTGTAGCAGTTGAAAATAAATACGATCGACACGACGTGGTAGCCAGCATGATGCCACTCTTTCACACAGCTCAACTAAATGGTCAGGCGACGCCCTGCATCGCCGTTGGGGCCAAACTCGTCATGATGCGCGGATTTACCTCTGACTCTCTGATTGATGTAATCGAAGGCGAAAAGGGGACTCTGATCTTTGGACTTCCCTTTATGTTCAGGGAGTTGCTGGATAATCCAAGAATCGAAGGTGCTGATGTGTCGTCTTTACGCATCGCGCTCTATGCGATGGCACCAATGCCCGATGCTCTTTTGAGAAAGTGCCTCGAGGTATTGAAGTGCGAATTTACCCTCGGATTTGGTCAGACAGAGATGAACCCAGTTACGACAGTATTTCGACCCGAGCATCAACTTAGTCACGCCGGGGCGGTGGGGACTCCAGAGGTAAACACTTTGGTCGGAATTATGAATGAATTTGGGAACCTACTTGGTCCAAATGAAAGTGGCGAAATCGTCTATCGTTCACCGCAGTCGATGACTTCATATCTGAAAAACCCGGAAGCCACTAAGGAGGCATTTAAATTCGGCTGGTTTCACTCTGGGGATTCGGGGTACTTCGATAAAGACGGGATTTTGTGGTTCGAGGATCGATTCAAGGATGTCATTAAGACTGGCGGTGAGAATGTTGCCTCGATCGAAGTTGAAAAGGCGATCTATGCATCGAGTGATGACGTAGCGGAAGTTATAGCCGTTGGGCTTCCCCACCCAAGGTGGGGAGAGGCGATTACTGCATTTGTAGTTACCAAAGATGGACGCCAAATTGATAAAGAAGAACTACTGCGTAAAGTGAAGGATCGAATCGACGGCTTCAAGGTTCCAAAGGATGTCATCTTTGTAGACCAGCTGCCTAGGACCTCAACAGGTAAGGTCCAAAAGAATATTGTGAGGCGCGAAAATTCCGAGATATTCAATTGACTCTGACGACACGGTTGAACCTTTTGTTTCTAGACAATTTCCGCATTAATTGAGCTCTAATGTTTTTGTGTATTTTCCAGTAAATAGACTTCAACGTTCGCACGGGAAATGCCGAAAGTTAGCAATAACGGAGTGCATTTGAAATACACGAGTAGCGGGGTAACACATTGGCGACATCGGTCTTTTTGGCTAGGCAACCTATCTACGATAATACCTTAAAAACAGTGGCCTACGAGATCCTGTTTCGGACCAATGGAATCGAGAACCACTTTCTTGGTGTTGATCATGAGAGGATCAGTGCGGAGCTAATGCTCAATGCACAGACTCTAGATATCGCAAATTTGTCGAATGGGAAGCCGTTCTTCATAAATGGCGACAGAAGCTTGATCGAAGGGGATATCCCTATCATCTTTGAGGCCGATCGTGTAGTAGTTGAGATTCTGGAAGACCTAATACCAGATGAATCTCTCCTAGAAGGTTGTGCGAGACTCAAATCTAAAGGATTTCACCTAGCTCTAGATGACGTTGTTGGTATCGACGATCGACTTGTTACTTTATTGCCATTCGCAACCTACGTAAAGGTTGACATTCGACAGGTCGGAGAAGATGAACTCATCGCAATCGCCAATTACCTTAGAGGCTACCCCGTAACGCTTCTGGCAGAGAAGGTAGAGACCTGGGCTGAAATTGAAATGTGCCATGACCTCGGATTCTCTCTGTTTCAGGGTTATGCTCTTTCGCGACCTCAACTAATTGAGGGTCAAACTATTTCACCATCATCACTGTCGGCAACTACGCTGATGGCAAAATTATCGAGTGAGGACGTCTCGATCTCAGATATTAGCTCGTTGGTTATGACGGATCCTCCTATGGCGTATCGGTTGTTGAAGATCGCGGCCGACGGCACCAATCATGGAATGGCTCGTGAAGTTCGTTCTATTGCTGAAGCAATCTCGATTATTGGCCTTCGACGCCTCAAAACCTGGGCAATTTTGCTATCGCTCTCTGACTCAATTGAGATCCCAAGGGAACAATTTACAATGGCGCTACTGCGGGCTCGTCTTTGTGAGAATCTCGCTCTAATCGATGGGCTTGCGATCGGTCAAGAGGCATATACAACAGGCTTGGTATCGTACTTGGATATATTGATGGGTCTCTCCCGTGAGAAGATCGTTGGAGAACTTCCACTAGACGTTGAAGTCGCAGAAGCTATTGAGTCGTACGGCGGTCAACTTGGTAGCATTCTCAAAACTGCAGAGACGATTGAGGGCGGAAACCTGAACCTTTTGGATGCTGAGCTTAGCCCCAACTACGTTAAAGATTTGAATGATGCCTACCTCGAGGCAGCGTCATTTGCTGACCGATTAATTGCGAACCTGTTGACGGAGGATGAATCAGCTACAAACTCAAATGGAGCGTTGTAGCAATTTTTCAACGCAAGAGCTTAGATTCAATGCCTCTCGGCTACGAGGGCAATTTGATTAAGGGCATGACCATTGCGTAGGTGTAGATTATCTTGCTCGCATTCGATCACCAACGAGTAACCGGTTTAGTTAACCTTGGTTATTAAAATTAGCAAGGTAAGTTGACTATTTGGTTGGCAGTCCAAGTACGTATGCCTGCGATGACAATGTGGTCGACGACGTTTCGCCGCCCACTATCACAATGTGGTTCTGGTAGACACTCGAGCCGCTGTATCCGAGCGGAGTCGGAAGGTTACCTGCCACGGTAATCATTGCAGTCGTGGGGTCGAATTGGTAGATGGTAGAGGTCATTGCACCGTTCTGGTTCGCGCCCCCAATGATATAGATCTTTCCATCTAGCACCGCAGCACTAGCGCCCTGAAGTGCAACTGGGAGCTGTCCTACGATCTCGGATTGACCGCTAGAGACGTTGATCGCCTGAATATTCGTAGTGAGGGAGCCGCCTGATTCGCCACCAAAGACATACATCGTGTCTCCAGATAACGCAGCCGCTCCGTACCTTACCGGGTAAACAATCTGGCCAACTGTCGTGAAGTTTGAACCGTTCGAGGTGGAGATGACATTGGGATCAAGGACGCTTCCGTTGTAGCCGCCAACAATGTATGCCGTTGAGGACGTTTGTACCAACGATAGATCTGAGCGTGGATTTGGGAGAGTTCCCGTAACGGTTGTGGTTCCTGATTGAAGCTTCTCGACAGTTGCGACGGTCGTAGATTGGCCACCACCAAAGAGATAGGCTGCGTTGCCAAGGAACGCTGCAGCTGCGTCATGGGTCGGTACCTGCAAATTGGATGACGTTCCGAACTTTATAGAGACCTTTTTATTCTTTTTGTCGGTCGAAACGTTGATGGAGTATGTGTTAGAGGTTGAGTTTCCCGAAGCATCTAGCCCTCCTAGGTTCATAAGCCCGTTCTTCGTTGCAACTACTGAGCTTCGCTCGAGCGGCGCAGGAAGTGTTGCGCTTGCGAGGACCGAAAGCTGCTTAGTTGACGATGCAATTGGTGGCGCTGCTATCGAGTTCGTTGACTGAACTATGGAAGATACGAGGGGTTGTCCCATATAAGGAGTCTTAGTTACCAGAAGCGAGTACGGAGGAGCTAGGTCGATGCCATCTGGATTATTCAGTTGTCCATTTGAGGTTCCAGCTACACCAGTTCCGTACTGCCAAACAACTTGGTTCGTTGTCGGATCGACAACGATAACGCGGTTGTTCTTGTCGTCGTTCAGCACTACATCACCGTTGGGAAGTGGAAGAGCCAACGAAGGCTGATTGAGAGCATTTGCCCCCGTTGGGGAGTACTTCCAGAGGACTTGGCCGCTAGAGGTAAACTCCTCGACAGTACCGGGATTTGAATAATCTGCCGTCAGAAATACTCCCGGACGCACTTCATTGGTGTCAGATGGATATTGAATACCGGGCGCATGGAAACTCTGGTAGATGGTCCCATCGATACCCATTTCGTTGATCCAATCTCCATTGATCTCTGTTACCACATAGTGGCCATTAGTCATTGGAAATGCGCCATTAGGACTTCCGAATCTCACTGGCGGGTTGTGAAGACAGGCGTTAGTCGAGAGGCCATAGATGTGTGCTGGGCTTGGATCTCCAGGATGAAGCAGCAAGATACGGCAGTTTTTAATGTCGGGGGAGATAATGTAACCGTCGGGGAGCATCATTGCATCATCTGGATTCCAAAGTTGATTTGGGCCCATTCCGGATTGACCAGGAGTGCCGTACCGGTAGATGATCTTGTGCTCTGCTATCGAAATCACCGAGATAACAAAGTTGTCCTCTTCGGTGGCGATTATGTACTTCCCATCAGGTGTAAAAAATGAGTCATCGGGGATGTTGAAGGTTTGACCAGGTGCCAAGTCTCCGGGGCGGGGAAACTCCCAAACGATTGACCCTTGGGGATTTACAACCACAAGTCGATTGTTAGAGCGATCAGCAATCAATAACGGTCCAGGCAAGACCGAAGGGTTGGATCCCGCTGCTAAAGCTGGTGGAGTTAGCGCCTTCGTCATGTTCGTAGGAAGAGTTACCGTCGTGCTCGCAGAAGTAGCCTCTTTGGAGGTCGAACTCTTCTTCGTTGTCGATGTCGACTTCTTTGACGTCGTATTAGTTGGGCTCTTAGCTGCAACCTTAGACGAGTTGGTACTTGACTTACCGACGACCTTTATAGCCCCAAAAGTGGCTCCGGCGATCAAAATGATTATTGCGATAAATCGCAAGGGTCTCGACATAAGCTCTAACTTCCCCAAACCGTAGATGTATGCGAGTGCACTAAGAGACTTTTGCTACCCAAAAGAGACAAAAGTCAACTTAGCTACATGCTATTTGAAATTTACTGCATCTCGTTGCCTCTATCTCGAAAGGTTAATACTTATTTGCACCTATATCTTCGTGGCGCGACGATCGAACCTCTTGCGGGATTGAACACCTAGCATGGAGCAGTCGCTATGAATCCCTTTCAAATTCTCCTTATCGTCGAAATCATCCTTGTAGCTGTTCTAGTCATCGGACAAAGGCGGATCGCCTTTCTGTCGAGAAACGCCATCGTGGTTGGGGTTTTGGTCGGATTTGTAATCTTTCATGTACGAACTGACCACTCATTTACCTCTATGAGCCACTCGATAATAGATGTCGCCTTGGCCGTTGTTATCTATCTGGCTGGGGTTGAAGTTGGTTGGGAAGCTATCTCGAAGCACTTAGGTGATGTCATCTTCTTTGGCTTTGCCGCAACCCTACTAAGTAGCGCATTCACCGCGTTGCTCCTTGTGCCCTTTGCTCAAAGTTCGATTTACTTCGTACTATTGGCAGCGGTTTCTTATATACCGACAGACCCGGTCTTAGTATTCAACCAACTTGGACGGATCAAGTTGCCAGATCGTGTCCTTACGGTTATACAAGGCGAGTCGATACTAAACGACCCGTTAGTGCTTCTGATTTATGCTCAAGGGCTTTCGCTCTTTCAGCAGAGTGGGGTTCATGGATCGCCATCGAGCGGGAGACAACTTATTTCCGGTGTTGTCAACTTCTTTCTACAGATCGCAGTATCTCTTGTCTTGGGGGCGCTCTGCTTTTTGTTTAGCAGAAGCGAATTGGGCACTCGCACCCTGAAATTCATCTCGCCAATTATTGCCGTTGCGATCTACGTTGGCGCCGAACACTTCTCCTTTTCGCCGTACTTGCCACTTTTTATCCTTGGCCTATTTAGTTCGGTTGGATTCATTAAGGTGGTTGATCTCGTCAGTGAAGCCAGCGAGATTGCGGTCGTGGTAGCTGTCTCGTCCATCATTCCGATCGATATTTTTACTACGGCTCCTGCTTATCTCATTGCCGTGATGGTATTTGTATTAAGTGATCTTGTTTTTAGACCTTTACTAGCCATGGCATACTTCAAGTTAAGTCGCCGCCCAGTGGCAGAGGGGGCTACGATCGGTCTCTTGGGTTTGAAGGGTTCCCTCTCGCTTGTGGTGGCCGCTGATACCTATGCCATTGCGCATACAAAGAGCGAACGAATGATCGTAGCAGCAGTAGCGATAGCGCTCAGTTTTTCGTTGCTGACCAAGGGAGAGCTGGCAGCGCGATTAGTCACAAGATTTGCTTGGCTTGCTGGCGAACGACCTACCAATAGTGACCAATAAACAACGGCTATACTCGCTGCGATCTAACAATAACACGCTACTTATGGGAGGTTGCGAGCTCTAATCTCGTCATCGGTGCGTCTGCGTCCATTGATGTGAGGTATTCGTGCTTCTCTTGATACATCGGATAGGATCAAAAGATGTAAAAGTATTCAACAGCACTCAAGGAGATTCAAATGCAAAAGGTAAAGCTCGGATCGCAGGGGCTAAACGTCTCTAAGATCGGATTGGGTTGCATGGGAATGAGCGACTTCTACGCAGGTGGAAGCGAAGAGAGTGCAATTGCGACGATCAATAGGGCCCTTGACCTCGGTGTTACATTTCTCGATACCGCTGATATGTATGGTCCATTTACCAACGAGGTATTGGTGGGCAAAGCGATAGCATCTCGACGTAACGAGGTGCAACTTGCATCCAAATTTGGCAACGTTCGTGACGAGTCGGGTGCGTTCTTAGGAGTGCGCGGCGATGGAGAGTACGTACGTAAGTCAGCTGAGGCATCTCTTCGACGACTTGGAGTTGACCATATCGACCTTTATTATCAGCATCGTGTCGATAAAAGCGTACCTATCGAAGAGACCGTTGGCGTAATGAGCGAACTCGTCAAAGAAGGAAAGGTCCGTTACATTGGCCTTTCGGAGGCTTCGGCATCCACTATTCGACGTGCGAATGCTGTTCATCCGATAACCGCACTTCAGAGTGAGTTTTCGCTCTGGACTAGGGACGTTGAAGCAGAGATCCTCCCCACGCTGCGCGAGCTTGGTATAGGATTTGTCGCCTACAGTCCAATTGGACGCGGAATGCTCTCCGGAAGATTCAAGTCAGTTGACGATTTAGCCGCTGACGACACCAGAAGAAGGCATCCACGTTTCCAAGGTGAGAACTTCTCTAAGAACCTTGAATTGGTAGAAAAGGTAAGTGAGCTCGCTGCGAATAAGGGAGTGACTCCTGCCCAACTCGCAATCGCTTGGCTCTACTCCAAAGGCGACGATATCGTAGCGATTCCTGGCACAACGAACGCCGATCGTTTGGTCGAAAATACCGCTTCGTTGAACGTCGAATTGTCGAGCGAGGAACTAGCCGAGATTGAATCGGTATTCCCATTTGGCGTTACCTCCGGAGACCGATATCCAGATATGTCAACGATCGACAAGTAGTCCGTTTAGCACATTTTTGATGTGTGATTCCAAAGAGATATTCAAATATCTCGTTTATTCAACGGGATTGTAAGAGAATAGGATAGATTGATGGGACTTTGGCTCAATAGGCCAAGTCCCATCGTCTTTCAGTATCTAAAGCCCTATTTAGGACTGAAGTTACATGGCCGGAGGCCGAAGATATCGACATCGGAAGCGAAGCAGGCCATGAATTCGGTCAGACTGAGCGGCACCGAAGTATTGTCCTTCAGGACAATCGAATTTACTCTATCGGGTAGGCCACCGCAGTAGACGGTTTGTCTCCATCCGATCGATTTTAAAACTATAAAGTTGGGTATAACATCGGTTGGAAGTAGCATTTTCTCGTTGCACTTACCCGCATCGCTCTCAAATAAGCTGCAAATTGACTCTTTGAAAGCAATCCCAGAAAGTACAGTTCATTGGTTATTTCTGAGCGAAGTTAACCTTGTCCATTATTGGAGTTAAGGGCGATAATTGGCGAGGTGGTAGGGGTATTGGTCGACTGTGAAGCTGGAACAATTGCGTAGTAGTAGACGACGCCAATTATTATGGCCGAGACCAAGAGTCCAAATACAACCGCAAAAATTTTTCGACCAAGATCTTCCACGTAACCACCTGAGCTATAGTTCCCTATACAAAATACCTATGGTCCGTCACATTTCGTACGTCGCCCATGCGTAGTAGAGGTCAGAACCCCTTTATCGCCGATAGATGAGGGTTCGTCAATAGATGTAAATACCTCGTAATCGGGGCCTTTGTAGCTACGTGATATTGAGGTTAAGGTTCCCAATCCAACCTTCATTGCGAATGAGTTCACTTGCAATGGCGCTTGAGTGGGGTTGCCCTCGAATCAACGACAAGGCTGATCCTCCCGCTGATTCGATCCTCCGCACTTCTCTTGCATCGGTATTCAATTCACCAGAAGCCGAAAGAGTACCGAATTTGTCGCCCATGAGTAGAAGAAGTGCGTTCGATAGTTGGTCGACCGCCGGCAGTTCCATCTTTCCCATTTGGTGGTAAACCTCTAGTGTCTCAAGGGCATCGACTGTAATCTTGTTCTCAGCTCCAGGGGGCACAACCGTTCTAATTAGGTTACGAAGTTCGCGTTTGGTAGCAGCTAACGTGGGCCATATCTCAAATAGGGTTATCAGACGACTCTCCTCGTCAAATGGCCAGATCGCGATTTGATCGCGTCCTACCTTTGCAACAATTCTCGAGATAAGACCCATCCCAAGAAGGGATTGACTTCCTACGGCTCCTACGCCAAAGAGCTGCCGTATCGATGAAGGGCGTAGTCTTTTTGTCGTATTGATTACTCGCTCAACAAGACGATATTCGAGATCGAAATCAATCGGGGGCTTACGGTGCGCCAAAAGTGGAGCAGCACCCCTGGTCTTAGCGTTGCCACCTATTCCCCAGAAGTAGCTCAAACCTAATATCGAGTTAATTTCCGATGCGACAATCAGTCGGTTGTTCGTATTGTCGATTTGGTCCTTGATTAAAGATCCTATTTTTATAATCAGATCCGAACCTATTGCCCTCTCCTTCGAGGAGATGGGCGTCGAAATCCCCATATTCTGCGCTAACTGCATACCAATCAGAGACGGAAATCCAAGGGCAAAGTCAAATCCGATTCTCATTGACGTTCCTTTTGGGAGGAGATCAATAAGGCGATAGAGGAGTCTCTCGAGCTGGATTCGAGTCGACACGTTTATAGATACTATCTGAGGCGACGGTGGCGGTGCATCGGTAGCCCGTTCGCCGGACTTCAGCTCGTAAAACTTCACTTTAGAAATGAAGTCCAGATTGAAGTTTGCTCTATCAATGTGGTCGCTGTGGCCTGAAGTGTCGAATAATTGGTGATGGGGTGGAAATTGATTAGATCGAATGGCGTAACTAATCCAGATCGAGTCACTTCCAAGTTTCGGCACAGATGACGCCGAAAAGTCAATAATTACATCGAGGCAGTCACGACCAGTAATGGGAAGCTCCTTAATTGACTTAGAAGTTTGTCGTTGGTCGCCTGAAGACACCACGGCAGGAAAGCATTCAAAGCCTTAGTTGACGTGCGTTCTATAGGAGCTTCGTCTCGATATAAGCGGGGTCTAGGACTCCGCGTATATCGAGTGGAATGAACCCGATCCGAAGGGCTAAATATGGCCTGCGATCGAGTGTGGCTGATATGGTGCCTCTAAAGCCTTGACTTCGGTTTCAGTCAGGGTAATATCAACGGCAGCTGCTGCGTCGTCGAGTTGTGCTAGTTTCGTCACTCCGACGATCGGTGAAGATACCTGGGGCTTCGAGAGAAGCCATGCCATGGCAACTTGTGCCATTGGTACTCCGCGAGACTCTGCTATCTGTGCAACTACCTCGACGATATCGCGATCTTCCTCGCGATAGAGGGTCTTTCCAAATTCGTCGGTCTCGCTCCTTGCTGAGGTGGCATCGAATGGTCGCGTGAGTTTCCCACGGGCTAGTGGTGACCAAGGAATTAGCCCTACACCCTGGTCACCGCAGAGAGGTGCCATCTCCCTCTCTTCTTCACGGTAGATCAAGTTATAGTGGTTTTGCATCGTTATGAATTTGGTCAACCCCAACTTTTCTTGGGTGTAGAGCATCTTTGAAAATTGCCATGCAAACATAGATGACGCGCCGATATAGCGAACCTTACCGACCCTCACCAAGTCATCTAGGGCAACCAAGGTCTCTTCAATGGGAGTCTTTGGATCGAAGCGGTGAATCTGGTAGAGGTCGACGTAGTCGGTGCCAAGGCGACGCAATGAATCATCGATCTCGCGCATGATCACTTTGCGACTGAGGCCACCGCCGTTAGCGCCGTCTCGCATTCGTCCATGCACCTTGGTAGCTATAACAAGGTCGTCGCGCTTTGCATACTTTGGTAATACGCGACCTAAGATCTCCTCTGAGCTCCCCAACGAATAGACGTTGGCGGTGTCGAGGAAGTTGATACCTAGCTCCAAACTGTGTCGGATTATCTCTTCCGAGCGCTCTTCATCAAGCGTCCAAAGGTGGTTTCCTCTCGTTGATTCACCAAAGGACATGCACCCCAAGCAGATTCTAGAGACCTCTATTCCACTCGTTCCAAGTCTGGTGTATCGCATCTCTTTATTCCTTCCATCTAATTGCAGTGAAGTGGTGGCGTGCTAAGCCATATTTGCCTTTGTGCGTAGCCCCACTTTGCAACTTCGCCTCTTTGCTTGAATCTTATGCGAGTGATACCAGACTTTGACTCTTCTTATTTACTAAATAGAGTTGTTTCAAGGGGGTAACTCCCGTCGAGTGGAAGTATCGAAGTGTATCTTTTGCGACAGAGTACCTCCTTTGGCAGTCGTATCTTTTTTTCCAACTTGCACCGGAGCGATACGGACTAGTTGCTCAATTAATGTTTGGATGAAACTGATAAAACTGAACCAACATCGAGTTATCAGAGTCCAAGCGGAGGCAACTTTGGGCGATAGCCCAGGTACGAAATCGGAGCTCCTTCCGTAACCTATCTAACCCACATCAAATAGACCGTGTATCTTTCGGTGATCTTTGATCTAAGGGGATTTCGAAGTACGTCAAAAATAATGGGTCAACGGTCTAATGGGTAACGCATTATGGCGTGATGTGGGCGACTCTTGGCATACTGTTTGGAGTCATCGCAAGTTTTGCGCAATCGTAAGACCACGGGACCTAAGTAGTTCTGACTCTGCGGGACATGGACCAGCTGTTTTTGTCAAGCGAATAGTCATTTTGATTTGGTTATCGCCGGTACTTGATCATGTAACGAATAACCCAATGGGACCAGGTACGTAAACTTTTATCTGAGCATCACGTTGAAGGGGCGCACGTATCGAGTTGAAATAGAATTTTGCGCTGTGGTGTGATCTCTGAGGTTTACTGGATTCAAATAGGGTGACTATAGCGATGTTAGAACCAAGAGAGGAATTCTTCTGATTAGAGCGAATGCAGTGACAAAGCGCCTCAGGTGGATGGTCGTCTTCGCCATCGTCATTCCAATGACAATAGTGGCGCAGTACTTTCATCGTAGCGATCTCATCTTTCCAGAGGCTGCAGCGCTAACGATTGGTACGTGGGGAGGTGAAGCACACGCTTGGTCGGCGTCAAAGGTTAAGCTCGCCCTCCTGCCACCGTTAGCAGCTACTATAGGCGTCGTATTTAATCGACTTCACTTACCGACCGTCATAGCGTTTACGTTAATGGTCGTACTTATCCCGATTGCACTCGATCTAATCGACTCCGCACTTATCCCCACGATCTCAGCAGGCGCCCTTCCAACTCTCTTTCACATCACATCCCCATGGTTTCTTGTTGTTGTCTTCGCAATAACCGTTTGCCTTTCGTCTGGCCTTTACCTAGGAGATAAGTTCGTAACGATCTCTAGACCTAGAGGTGGAGATCAAAGTCGCAGCGACACCAACGATGAGTTCGATACACCAACAGGAAATAGTGCTCACGTGGACCTAGAAAATAGGAGTGCGAACGACGACCTGATCTCAAATCGTGGGCAGGATGACATTGACGAAGATCTTTCCAAATCGTCTGTCACCCGGAGACGTGTTCTCATTTGGTTCATCGTGTTGTCGATAATTTGGACCCTTGCGACGTGGTGGTGGCTTCCACATGCTGCACTCGCTCCACCGATACTGGTCTCGTTTTACGAGTGGTTAAAGAGCTCAAATAGAACCAACCTTCGGTTCCTAAAAAGGTGGGCATCGATAACATCCGGCATCGTTATCGGTACGATTGCGCACCAAGGGGTAAGTAACTTTGCTATTTCAGCATTAGTTGCCATAGCCCTAACGTTTGCCGTTATGACTTTGCTTCATGAGATTCACCCTCCGACGCTCGCCATTGCGCTACTTCCCCTGATCTTTCCCGCAACCATTGCTTACGAAAGGGCATTTGATGTTTCCCTTGCCGTCGCCGTCCTATATGGCTTGGGGCTCTTTCTTCCTAAGTTCATACGCCATCACAGTTGGACAATCGATCCGCTGAATTTGTAGTTAACGACGCTGTAGCGACCACCCCGTCAATCGAGAGCCAATTTCGCTTCGCCTCGATAGCTCAGGTATGAATTTTGACCAAGACATCTATCGCGGTACTTCAATCTTTTCAGCTGCTGTTCGAATAGGAACCCGCGAGATTTTACCAAATCCACACCGAGCAACGCCCGCATCTCGAGGGGTAGAACGTACACTAACGGTTCACTTCACCCGTGAGATATTTTTGGAATCTCGGGACGCGAGAGAGGCGGCATTAGCTTTCGGTTGTATTTTGGACGAAAACCAGAGGCAAATGTATCTATCGACCGGCGGGTAAAGTCGCTAGGCCTTAGTTATCTCGTCTTCAGGCGGTCGATTCATAAAGAAGTAACCGTAGAAGATTGCGCTAAGAAGTTGGATCACTCCGCCAACGATAAAGGGAGCCTCGTAGGCGACTTGGTCAAAAAGGAATCCCGAGAGGATCGGAGAGCCACTCTGCATAACTTGCGCTGAGATATTTGAAAGGGCTGCGACCTGTGCCCTCTCTTCGGGGTGGGCTTGACTTTGAACATAGGAGGTACGAAGGGGCAGTGCCGCTCTCTGGACAACAGTTCGCACTACAAATATCGCTGCTGCTAGGAAGAAACTGGGGGCAATTGCGAATGGGATGAGTAATAACGCTTGGATGACCCTCAATATCGTAGTTACGCGAATGATCCCCGATCTGCCAGCCCATTTTGTGGCGACTGATATCGGACCGAGCGAGAGCAAATTGGTCAATAGGTATACAAAGGCTATGGCATTTGGACCTTCATGAAATCGCACGTAAAAGTAGTAGGTCAGAAACGGACCAAACATTCCGACTGCTAACCCATTGAGTGAGTTAGTCAAAGATAGACGCAACAAGAGCGGCAGCGATCTCCTCGGTAGAATCGATCGCCGTTCCTTTGCTAGAGGTGGTGGGTTTTCGCTGCCATCGGTCGATATTTTGAGCTGAGACTTTTCCCGATTTTTGGTGGTGTTTACATCTACTAGGAAGAGCGCAGCTACTCCAGCAAGGATTGCTGCGAGCGCTGCAATCAAAAAGGGAACGATTAAGTCAGACTTAGACCTTGGTCCGCTAAGGCTTCCAAAGAAGAGTAGCGCAACGACGGAGCCGGCGAGTGCTCCAACGACGTTGAATTGCGACACCTTCATAAAGGCTCGATTGCGGTTATTGACAGCGATATCGCTCAGTAGCGCGGACTCTGCCGGCTGGTACGCTCCAACTTGTCCCGCGCCAGCGCCACCTCCTCGTCCGAAGCCTCCAACGATCGTTGCTGCAATAAGTAGTGGTTGATTTGAAGTGATGACAAAGGTAACAACTGCTAATCCAATGAGCATCGGGTATGCAATTAGAAATGGCCTTCTACCTATGCGGTCGGCGAGAGCTCCAATCAACGTTGAAACCGAGACTGAAAAGACAGCCGTTAGGCCGATTATAAAGCCAAGTTTCGAAGCTGAGATTCCATCTGCTGCGAAGTAGATCGGAACGCCGATGGCCACAATCACTTGCGTCATTGAGACTAAGAGGCGTGCAATATTGATTACCATCAGCTGTCCGTCGGTCGAGGTTAGCTGCGGAAGATTGATACGGAGACCGATGCGATTCGTTATCGTCGCGGTGTGCGACTTGTCTCTGTCTTCGCCCGAGCTCAAAAAGTTACCTCTTCCAAATAGAGAACGCTAGAAGCGAACCGCCTCTGAAGATGAGTTGATCAACGTCAATTATGTCAAAAGTAAATTCGGCACTCGACGGGTTGATAACAACGTTGGTAGACATTGATCTGCGGATTCAGTTAGACCCGCACCACGTACCTTCGACGGTTGCTCTAATTTAACCCTTTAAACACTAGTCCTTCCTTTTTCAATCCATTAATCGCCAACTTCGCGGCGAAGTTGAAATCCGCCATCAAGGTTGAGGTGCGATCTCTGCATTAAAGGCACGATGGGTTTACAAAGGTGCAATTTCAAAAGATAGCTGCGCTTAAGTCACATGTGATCAATATTGAGCCAGTTGTGGATGGTCCTTGTATCAATGGTGGTCAGAGTCTTATTTAAAGGGCGAGATGAGCATAGAAATTAAAAAACGAGGCTGCCAGGTGACGTTGACGAGGAAGTCATTCAGGATTTCCAACTCCACTACATCCATTTTGGGATAGTACGTGAAGGAGATCTCACTACATCAACTAAAAGGTGCTGCCCAAGTGCAATTATGATCGACGAGGTGAAATCACCAGATGAACCCGAGAAGCACAGTGAGGACCTTCGAAGAAAGACCTTTGCGGATGCTCGAATCATGTGGCTTGGGCTGTTTGTACTTGGTGTTGGCTTCGGAGTCGTTGTAGTTGAAAAGGGGCTACCTTGGTGGTTCGCCGTTCTTACTTCGACGTTCATACTTGCCGGATCTCTTGAATTTGTCTTAGCTGGATTGGTAACTCTTCACTCGTCGCTGGTCGCAATCGCCGTAATTACTCTTCTGGTAAATTCACGACACGTCTTTTATAGCCTTTCATTTCCTATCGAGACGCATGAAGGACCGATTGCTAAGGCCTACTCCGCCTTTGCAATGGTGGATGAAGCCTATGCATTAGTCGCCCTCGGCGGTGAAGGAAGGCTTCGGGGTAGGCAGTTACTCAAAGTTCAATTAGGACTTCACGGCTCATGGGCTTCGGGCGCTACCGTGGGGGCATTGCTAGGTAACTTGATCCCACGATCGCTCTCAGGATTCGGTTTTGTTTTGACTGCACTATTCGTAGTCTTGGCGATAGATGCGGCCCTTGACTCCAAGGATCTATCGACTGGAATATTGGCGTCGTTAGTGGCTGTACTCTCCTTTGTAATAGCTCCTTCTTCGATGTTGATCGTTGCAATAAGCGCATTCTTCGTGCTACTCCTACTTAGGGAGTCCACAACGGGGCGGTTTGCTTCAAAGTTCACAAGGAGAGTTCAGTGAAAATGGTCGATACCAGCTATCTCATAGAGGCAGTCGCCGTTGCCTCCGTAGTGACGTTTAGTCTGCGCGCTCTGCCCTTTCTCATCAAGGGTGCGGTGTTGAGGCAGAAAGTGATACTTGCAATAAAGAGTTCGATGCCGTATGGAATCGTAACTATATTGGCGATATATGCCATAGTGTCCACAAAGATTACCTCTTGGCAAATAGCGGCAGGGGAGGCCCTAGCGATCTCAGCTACGTTGGTCCTTCATCTTCTAAAGCGAAATGTCCTATTGAGCATCTTCGGCGGCACCTTCCTCTACGTTCTGGCGATCAATGTTCCGATCGCCAGAATTTAGATACGACATCGTTCAACCCACATATTGCGTTTCGGCAAAAGTAGGCGAGACCTAGGCCGTAGAACGATCTTTCGAAATTCGTTAAATAACTTCAAAATTCACTTGATTTTGCTCTGCTATATCTGTAATATATCAGTGGTATGTTTTTGACGTACCTAAATTTCCCTGATGGATCAAGGTTGGCTCTCCACCCTCCTTCCTTGTTCATCGGGGTAAAGATAAAGCCATCTTTACGGAAGTGACTTGAATGATTGACGTTGAAGGTAAATCAGTCTTCACTGAGGTAGAAGAGATGGTGAACCCCGCTCACTGTGCTCTTATCCTCGTGGATATGCAAAAAGACTTTGCAGAAGTGGGTTACGCCTATGACAAATTGGGCGTAGACCTATCTATGTACAGCAATCTGAGGACCAACCTATCCCAAGTCCTCGATGCTGCCCGTAGATCGAATACTATGGTCGTCCATATTCAGATGACCAACTACAACAATCGCCAAAGCGATTCGCCTGCTCAGATTCGCTTCAATATGCGAATGCACGGTAGTTTCAGGGGAGACGGACCTCCACTTCGCTACACCATAGATGGGACGACTGGCCATCAATTCTTGGAGGGGTTCGAACCTAAAGAGGGCGAATTCATCGTTAAGAAGCACAGATCCTCAGCATTCTTTGGGACCGACTTAGATATGATCCTTCGAAGCAACCAGATCTCAACCTTGGTTGTGACTGGATTGACTACCGAGGGGTGCGTTGAATCGACCGCTCGCGATGGCCTCTTTAATGACTATTACGTCGTTATTGCCGATGATTGTGTAGCTAGTGACGATCCCGCGCAACACGAAGCCTCGATGCTGCTTATGCGGAACCGATTCGATATCGCTTCATCAGAAGAGATCATTGGATGTTGGGATGACGCATCTGCAAAGCCTTTGAGTGCATAGTCGTTGACTTTGAAGTAGTCGCCCTAGCACCTAATGTAGCGCTCGGATAACGTAGAGCCCGAACGATTCAATCAGTTAGATGATCGCGAGCGCTCCACTTGCATGTCTTTGGGCTAATGCTGAGGTTAGAAGGCGTCCATTGTCACCGTCGCTAATACGCCTGAAATGCGCCTTCGCCAAAGTTGTTTGCTTCGCCAAAGTGCAGCACTAAGTCATGACTTTTCTAGGGCAAAAGGTTTTTTTGTTCGTCGGTGCCGCAAGGTGGTATTCGTCTGTTTTTTTATGCGTTGCTGTTCGGGTCATAGGATGCCTCTGCTAACGGAGGCCAATATGGGTCGCGAAGTCAAAGTTGATATTGAAATTTATCGAAATTAGCTTCGTACGACTGAGAGACTTATTGTATGGAGTGGCGGTAACTTTCGGTGGTCAAAGAGTTTAAGTGTGGAGGATG
>JAKAZZ010000054.1 GCA_021826315.1 Actinomycetes bacterium | reverse complement strand
GCTTTAATACACACAGATAATTGACAGAAGTGACCATCGTGCTACCGGGTTCCCGTGGACCAGATCGATAGCTCGATGATCACCCCTACCGGGACGAATGTCGAGGGTTGCTTAGCAGACTCCTAGGACTGGGCCTCCGGATTCCAAATGTAGGACCCCTATGAATTTGGGCATTTGCTGAGAAATAATTTCGGGACTATATAGCATCTGGAAAGCGGTTTGGGCCCTTGAGATATATGCAGTGAGCGCAGTTGGACTTATGTATGCAGTATTACCAGAGCTATTCAGGTTTACAGTTGGTGCTACCGCTGGATCGTCGATGTGACCGAGCTTTGCTTGCCAATCTAATGGTAGTGGACCGGTTGCGGCATACCAAAGATCCTCTGCCTGAGTAAAAGCTTGTTCTGCTGAGCTGCTATTGTCATTTAGCTGAGTTGACGACGTCTGAATGTTAATAGTATTGGGGCGATAAGCAACGAAGAGCAACGAGAATATGGCGGCTGCAAACAGAGCCATAGAGACATACATTTTCAAATTTTTGTGGTCGTTCTTTTGCATTGCCCTTTTCTCCCTTCGAATGCAGCGGATCCTGACCTCTAGCGAGTTGCTACGGGTTAGAAGCCCAAATGTGCTCGAAATATATGGTGGTCGTTGCCCAGTTTGTATTTCCAGGAGGATCTTTTAATGACCAAAATATCTTGTCTATTGCTCGTGTGCTCGTCAACCCAGTTTCCGTAGTACCCATACTGGTCCGTTCCCCAACCTACCTGCATCGCCGTATGCGAGCTGCCCAGCCCTTGTCCCCAGTCATAAAACAGCGCGTCCCCTCTTACTACTGTTAATGGCCATTGAGAACTGCAAATTGGCGGCCAGGAAAAATGCATGCGGGCGGACACAAATTCTGCACGTTTGTGCGAGCGAGGGAGCCTGTTTCGCAGTTAGGTATTTCAGTTCCTTTAGATGATTGAGTGGTCCGCCACGGGAGCTTCACCCCCGTACCTGCTCGTTAAGGACGATGCCTTAGTCCGGCACCCCAGGAGCGAACCAACTGAGTCTCCGAAGGTATTATTCGGACGTAGGCAGAATCTTGCGTTTCGCCATCAAACTTTCAAACCTTCAGCATGCGCGTACCCTTTTGCGCCGACAAAGCAAACTTGGAAATGCTCAAATACTCGAGAGGGCCAATTCGCGACGAGCCCCTTGCGGGGGCATTGAAGGAGGAGCTTCGCCTCATGCATTGGCGGCAGCTCCCAGGCGCTCCCCTTTTCTTCGGGAGTGACGGGCGTAGAGTACATTCCAAACTGCGAGCAAGCCGGCGACGCCATAAGGCATCACCTTGGAGAGGACGAGCGCAGTTCCGGTCGTTGTGGATTCTACGATGATGATCCGGGCAATGGCCTCCGCAAAATAGGCTGCCCCCCAGACCGTGGTCGTTACCCTGAACGCGTGTCGGAAGCCGTCGTATCGCCAGTTGTCGGCGAAGCTGTGCCCCTTGGGCGTGTCGGATCCTATGAACTCGATGGCGAGGTGGTACATCAAAGGTCGGGCGGTCCATAAAGAACCAATACAGAAAGCACCGAAAACGGCAGTCGGAACAGAGACCTCGAGTAGTAGTAATCGGGCATTCCCGCTCAGAAGGCCCAAGGCCGTACCCACAGCAACGCCGGCGAGTACGAGTATTCCAAGGATGTCGACCCGACGGTTTAGTGCCATTGGCAAGAAACACGCCGAATGTTGGGAAGGCCCCACTCAGCATTAAGGCGCCCAAAGCACTGAGGCCCGTGGATCGCAACACGGAATAGGTCACGAGTGGGCCACGAGATCGAAAATTGTAATCTTCAACAGAGGGACGATACGACCACGATCGGCTGAAATTATGAGACGCTCGGGGGTATCTCGGTTGGGCTCAATGTCCTATTCGAGTGGATCCATGTCATTAAAAGTACTTGATAGACATACCGACTCGCTGCAATTTTGTCAATCGGCGGAGTGATCATTGATCCCTGAAGTTCTCTCCGGTGAACGGGTTGGGTCGATTTCGCTACCCGAACTGCCGAGGCCAGTGCTCGTTCATCCCTGGCAGGATTGATCCTGTTCCACTTATTTGACTTGAGATACCGATGTATCGACCACAAGTGAACTAAGACTGGCTTGTTCTAAGAGGTCCCATGAGGGTTCCCATGCGTGCGAGCTTTCCGGGTCTATCCGTGCCCTATTCGTTACTTGAGTCTTTTCTGCCCTGATCGGTGCCACGCGATGCCATTCCAAAGAGTTGAATGCTCTTCCCCTTTCAACCTTTAGGGAGCCAAGCGAAGCGGACATAGGTCCAGCCTTGACCCGAACGGCAGCGGTCAGGTGCCTGCCGAAATATGAAACGTGAGCTATCGTCGTCTACCGTTTGTCTAAGGCTTGCGGCAAGGTGGAAAAGCAAATGTCGACCGTTGGTTCGTCCTATTCTAGGTGTCAAGGGTCTCTTAAGTCTGAGCCACGTTGAGCTCAATACCTGCCTTAGCCAGCGAGTCCTTGATCACCTCAACAGCGTCTTGTAAAGAGTCGCATCTCTCCAAATCTGGATACAGGAGTGCTCTGTTGAATTGTGTTGAGGACGCATCACGGATGCGCCGGATGTATGATATCCTTACTTTTAGAATAAGTAAGGAGCCCAGATGGACGTAGCAGCACGAGTGACATCGAAGGGACAGGTCACGGTACCGAAGGCGGTCCGCGAAGCTTTGGGAGTTAAAGAGGGCGACGCCCTCATCTTCAGAATCGAGGGCAACCGGGCGGTCATTGCCCGCACTCCAGATTTTCTCGAGCTCGCCGGCCAACTTCGGATTCCCGTTTCAAAGAAGAATGCAGCGTGGGACCACGTGATCTCAAGCACGCGAACAAACAGGGCTGCGAAAAATCGGTGAGTTCATTCGTTGACACCAACGTCCTAGTGCGTCATCTTGTTGGTGACCCACCCGATCTGGCAGCACGCGCGACGGCCTATCTCAGGAAGGAAACGGGGCTCCTTGTGGCGGATCTCGCCGTCGCCGAGACAATTTACGTTCTCGAGTCCTTTTACGAGGTCGCTCGACCGGAGATCAGCGAAGCAATGCGGGCACTCATTATGATGGAATCGGTAAGCGTGGTCGACGCGTCTCTCCTACTTCGCTCGCTCGAGATCTACGAGAACGATCGCCTGGATTTTGCCGAGTCGTACCTCGTCGCATTGGCTGAGTCAACCAACGTAATGCAGGTAGCATCGTTCGACCGCTCCATTGACCGGGTTCAAGGTGTGAAGCGCATCGAGCCATAAGGTACCAATAGGTCTATGGGTGAACCTTGGGCCACACAATACGAAGCGCGCCGTACTCCGTTCGGGGCGTGGCTAAACATCACTAGAAGTGCACTAAGCGCCGCGATCAATTCTCAATGCTAACCAATTGCAGCACCCGATATGCTGCTGTCGTGTAGCGACCAGAATCAGAATAAGAGAGCTTCACCAGCATGCTAGCCGCTACCTGGAGC
This sequence comes from Actinomycetes bacterium, assembly GCA_021826315.1. Lineage (GTDB taxonomy): Bacteria > Actinomycetota > Acidimicrobiia > Acidimicrobiales > Acidimicrobiaceae > Acidithrix. The sequence continues at coordinate 14,948 of JAKAZZ010000054.1, read as the reverse complement.
ACGATAAGGCGGGTGAAGTTGTCAAAGTTACCGAGTGCGAAGAGCTTATTTCCCTATTGGTATCACCCACCCCGGCAGTCACCTCATGGGACTGACTCATGGCCCCGGTTCGACTCATTGCGGTGAAGAGAGGACTCCAAATACCGATGCGCCGCACCTACCCATAACTCTGTATCGCAAGTACTCTCTGAACTGCGCGAGGATTGTTTGGCATAATCTATATCGACACGACAGCTCTCATGAAGCTACGGTTCGAGGAAACCGAGAGCACATCCCTCATGGACTGGCTTATCCTGAGGATCGATATTCTTGCAGTGACTAGCCATCTATAAATCGTGCGACTATCTCGCATGTGTTAGCAAATCGGCGAATCACTGATTGCTGACGCCCAACGACTACGGGATGGAATAGAACTCGTGGCTGTTGATCTGAGCGGTTTCAAGTAGACAGCGCAACGAGTTCGGCAAGTTTCTCCTCTGGCATCTTATAGCCAAGGTTTTTTCGGGGTCTACCATTTAGGCTTCTTTGTATCTTTTGTAGATCTTTTGCAGAGAACTTATTGAGATCTTCTCCTTTAGGAAGATATTGGCGAAGTAGCCCATTGGTATTTTCGTTGGATCCCTTTAGCCAAGGGGAATGGGGATTGCAGACGTAAACCGGAACACCAATTGCAATGGTGAATTCTTTGTGCCACAAATTCTTCGCCAACCCACACTTGGCGCATTTGGCCAAAGTGAAGGATTCCGAACCTGCCGCTACTAGCGCTGCGATAAGGCGGGCGGCGGCTGGTGGTACATCAGAATCACCTGAAGTTAGACCATCAGGGGAATCTGAGGGAAGTACTGCAAGCGAGTTCCTCATCCGGCTCATGTGTGCAGCTGATCTCAAGATCGCAACAGCGCTTTCCAACGCGAGACTGAGATCCGTCCGGCAGATGTTCGCTAGGATTATTCTCTCCTGTTCGGAGAAGGTATCAGAAGGTCCCATCAGGTCGCATAATCCTCGCCCTTACCGGCTTCAGCTCGCGGACCTTTCTTTCGGAGTTAGAAGGTCCGCCGCCATCTGCAGTATTGGGGATTTGCTTCTTCTCCTCTACCCTTGTATGAGGTCATGAGGTTCACAAACCAAGATGTCACACAGCGCTGCCAATACGTCAAGGTTTAATCGCTGCGGAGTTTGTGTAGCGAGTCTGTAGACCTGCTCTCGTGAAAGCTGAACCCCTCACTCGACCAATGGTCCGAGCAAGTCGCTGGTGCCAAACACTCCCCGAGTGGCGATAACTTAGCGAAGGTTCCATTTGATACCCATCTTCTTCATCATGGCGTCTCCTTACTCTGGACGTAGAGCTCCTCAAGGGCCCTACTAAGCATATTGTTCTCGTAGTCGCCGCTCACGCCTGCATAAATCGCAGTAGTCGACGCATAGGCGTGACCGAACTGCTCCTGGACAAAACGCTCGTCATAACAAACTCAATGAGATGCGTCACATAAGAATGTCGAAGAAAATGTAGATGCAATTCATTTGGAAGACCCTCCTCATCCCGAATTTGAGCAAACCGGTCGTTTATGTAAGGCTTTTTCACTCTGGTTAGCCTCTCGGTAATCCACAGAGCAGGATGGTTCCCGGGCGTGAAGGCCGGTCTGACATTGTCGACGTAGTGCCTGAGACCCTCTATCGACCAGTCGAACTATGGCACCGAAAGTGCAGTCCTACGCCGGGGCGGGCTCCCTTTCACGGCCTTACCATATCTCACCTGAATAGAACCAAAAATACCCCAATCGCGTTTATACGGATTCGCCCGAAGATCAACCAGGTCAAGGCTGACACCTTCGTTCCGCCTCAAGCCCCATGCGTAATAAGTCTTGAACATCTGAGCGTCTCGAAGTGCCACCAGAGTACCCTTGCGACCTCGCCCACGAATCTCATCAACAGGCTCGTCGCAACGAGCGAAGAACGCCTCCAACTCATCGCAAGTGAGAGGTCTAACACTAGGCCGCGCTTCAAACTCGGAAAGATGTTCAGCCGCGTTCCATTTATGGCAGATTTGTTGGGGAATTTCATCAAATAATTCCTGACAACGCTCTAACCAGCCATAACGCGGATCAGTAATGTATTTAAGAAAGAGGCGTAACGAGTTCTGGTACCCTCCAATAGTTGAATGACTTCTCGGCTTGTCACCACCCAGAAGGGAGGATGTCCAATCCTCAACATCCGAAGGATTCCACTTCCAGGGGTGTGTCCCCACAAACTTCTCGAATCTCCTAACTAAATCAAGTCTTGGCTCAATCGTGGACGCCGAAAGCATACGACTCATTTGTTGTGGCTTCCACCCCTTGATCATTGCATCGAAGGCCGCCGGTGCAGGATCGAGATGGATAACACTACCTATCAACATAAGTTGGGCAGCACCTGGCATATCAACTATCAGCCACTCTAGAACTCCGAAATATCGGCGATATCCGATGCATCATTGTTACGCCCAGTACAAATTGAATCTAGGAGGGTCCAACCCGAGACAAAAAACACGAAAGGTGCCCAAGAAATATGGCAGGGCACCTTTCGTATTACAAATAGCTAGTCATGACCACTAGTCACCAAGCTATTGTGTTTCACCTAATCTTGTCGCGTCGGTTCTAGCTACAACCTGAGGTAGAGCCACACGCGCTACAGACGAAGCAAGAGCCTGCGCGCTGCATTGCGTTACCACACGAATAGCAATATGGTGCATCCGAAGCTTGGGGGATTGGCGAAGTCTCAACTGATGAGCCCTTGATCTCCACTCTAACCTCTGGTGCATAGCCGGCTTCATCAACAGCTTCGCTAAGAGTCTCATCGCTTTGTGGTGCAAATAGAGTCGGCTGAAGACGCTCATCGGTAGTCAGAACGCCAAGATCTGCACGATCGCTTTCACTCAAGTAATCAATTGCAAGCCTGCGGAAGATATAGTCAACCAACGAAGATGCAATTCTAAGTTCTGGATCGTCAGTCATACCGGCAGGTTCAAAACGCATATTCGTATATTTACGAACAAAGGTTTCGAGTGGTACTCCGTGTTGAAGCCCCAAGCTCACTGAGATCGAGAAGGCATCCATAATTCCGGCGAGTGTAGATCCTTGCTTCGAGACCTTCATAAAGATCTCGCCAGGGCGACCATCTTCGTACTCACCGACAGTAACGTAACCCTCGCAATCGGCCACCCTGAAGGCAAAGGTAGACGAGCGACGTCGGCGCGGCAAACGCTCTCGCACTGGACGTTTTACGACAACTGTTGTTTGGCCCTTTAGGTCTCTCTCGAGCTCAGCAATTCTACGGTTAGCCTCATCTGCACTCATCGTCTCCAATGTCGACTCGATGGTAGTTTCGTTGTCAGACTTCTTTGAGGTTGAAAGTGGTTGTCCCACCTTGCAGTTGTCACGATAGATTGCAACAGCCTTTACGCCCATCTTCCAAGCATCAATATAGAGGCTCTCAATTTCTTCGACCGTTGCATCTTCTGGCATGTTGACGGTCTTTGAGATTGCACCAGAGATAAACGGTTGTACAGCAGCCATCATCTTTACGTGTCCAAGATAGTGGATGGTGTTGTCTCCCATCGAGCAAGCAAAGACTGGGAGATCTTGAGGGTCAAGGCCAGGCGCACCTACGATCGTTCCATTTTCGTTCACGTACTTGACTATCTCTCCAGCTACTTCATTGCTGTAGCCGAGCTGATGGAGAGCTCTTGGAACACTTTGGTTCACAATCGACATCGTCCCGCCGCCAACGAGCTTCTTCATCTTGACTAATCCAAGATCAGGCTCAACGCCGGTGGTGTCGCAGTCCATAAGAAGACCGATCGTTCCCGTCGGGGCAAGGACAGATGCCTGAGCATTACGAACGCCATAGATTGAAGCACCTTCCGTAGTCTCTTGCCAAACTGCACGAGCCGCTTCGAGGATATTTGAAGGAACGTGTGACGAGTCGATCGTCTCGACCGCGCCTTTGTGCATCGATAGAACATTCAACATCGCATCTCGGTCATCAGCGAAGCCAGCGAAAGGTCCAAGGGCACGAGCCATACGAACTGAGGTTAGGTAGGAACTTCCTGTAAGGAGCGCCGTTATTGCCCCTGCGTACGCCCTTGCTCCGTCGGAGTCATAGGGCAACCCTAGGTTCATTACAAGCGCACCAATGTTTGCATATCCAATTCCAAGCTGACGGAAGCGCTTTGAATTGGCGCCTATCTTCTCTGTTGGGTAGTCCGCATTGCCAACGAGGATGTCTTGGGCGATAAACGTCAGGGTCGCTACGTGCTGGAATGCCTCAACGTCGAAGGAGTTATCGAGCTGGAGGAACTTCATTAGGTTCAAACTTGCTAGGTTGCAGGCAGAGTTGTCTACGTGCATGTACTCTGAACAAGGGTTCGAGCCATTAATCTTTCCATAGTTAGGCGCAGTGTGCCATCTATTGATGGTCGAGTCATATTGAACTCCTGGATCCGCACACTCCCACGCAGCCTTGGAGATCTGACGGAATAGCTCTCGCGCCCGGAGAGTCTTAATCGTCTCACCGGTAGTAACTGCTTTAAGATCCCAGTCGGCGTCTGCAATTACAGCTTCCATGAACTCGTCAGTGACACGAACGGAGTTATTCGCGTTCTGGTACTGAATTGAGAATGAATCCTTACCATCGAGGTCCATATCGAAGCCCGCAGCCTTGAGAGCGCGTGCCTTATTCTCCTCGATCGCCTTACACCAGATGAACTCTTCAACGTCCGGGTGATCAACGTCAAGCATCACCATCTTGGCTGCGCGACGTGTCTTTCCACCGGACTTGATCGTCCCTGCAGATGCATCAGCTCCGCGCATGAAAGAAACTGGACCAGAGGCGGTGCCACCGCCCTTCAGAAGCTCCTTAGACGAACGGATCCTGCTCAGGTTGATGCCAGATCCGGACCCACCCTTGAAGATAACTCCCTCTTCGGTGTACCAATTCAAGATTGAATTCATATCGTCGTCCACCGCCAGAATGAAACAGGCAGATGCTTGCTGTGGAACGCCATTGACGCCGATGTTGAACCAGACCGGCGAGTTGAATGCGACCATTTGATTTACGAGGGCATACTTAAGCTCATCGCTAAAGGCTGAAGCGGTTTCGTCGTCGGTAAAGTAACCGTCCTTACGGCCCCATCTGGTGATGGTATCTACAATGCGATCAGCAACCTGCTTGAGCGAGGTCTCACGCTCAGCCGTTCCCATTGTTCCGCGAAAGTACTTCTGCGCCAAAATGTTGGTCGCATTCACCGACCAAAATGATGGAACCTCGACTCCAAGCTGCTCGAAGGCCACAGAACCATCCCGGTAGTTAGTAATGCGTGAATCTCTCTTTTCCCACTCTACGTACGAGTAAGGATCTTTTCCTGCCTCGGTAAAGTTTCTCTTTATGCCTAACTGCAAACTTTGCGGTATCGTCGCCACTTAACAGCTACCCTTTCGTCGTCTCCTGGACCCTCACCGAAATGGTAAAGTGCCAGTCATTTCACCTTTGGCTATCCATAGCAATTACATCGTGCTGACCATGCCAGCAACTCGCAGCTTCGAACTACCGCACGAAAAGGTGCGGCTTAGTCGAAACTACAAAACTCCATTGACGCGACTCAATTCGAGAATTGAAGTTCACTCACATACCCTGAAGCGTCGACCATATGCGACTCGTTCATCATGAAGGCTTTGACAGCATATGCCAAATTACTTTCGCTCCAACACCTCAAGTTGCGAGTGTCAACCACAACATGTTGTGATTGATCCCCCAACAGATACTATATCTAGTGTCTCAAGGGGTCAACACTTTACAGCGGAAAATAATAACATCTCTGTAATTTTGCCTTTGAACTGCGCCTTTGAAATCATCGAACTCCATCGAGATCGAATTTTGCTCGAGTCATTTATTTCTGATTTATTACGACGGCTCTCACCCAATCCCCAACAATCGAAAAAAGTATTAAATCAACTACAATGGAGTTTCAATAGTGTCGATGTCAATCAAAGCTAGAGAGCATGTCCGACGTCCTCCTCGGTATCTTGGATCGAACCCCAAGACGGTCGACGAGATAGCAACGGACAACAAGATGCACTTAGGTAAAAGTCGGCAGAACATGAGCAAGGATACGCAACACATAACTATGAGGGTGCCAACGCTTAGAGAGATCGCCAGCAATCGCAACGCCGTAGATATGGAACTGCACCGTCAGTTTCTCGAAGTTCTGGCTCAAACTCCCCCTACGCCTTATCTCGTCGTAATTCCCGCCTTCAACGAAGCCGAGTCGCTACCATATGTTGCATCGCGACTCCCAGGTGAAATCAACGGACACCTTCCCCTATATCTAGTGATCGACGATGGTTCAACCGACGCAACTGCCGAAGTTGGGCGAGCGAACGGATTAGCCGTCATTTCATCTCCCGTGAATAGAGGTCAAGGAGCAACCCTTAAGGCCGGCTACCTTGAGGCGATCACCTCAAATTTTTCTATAGTAGCAATCGTTGATGCGGACGGACAATGGGATCCGCAAGACCTTGAAGCGGTGATGAAACCTGTAATCATCGGAGAGGCAACGATATCTCAAGGTTCAAGGGCACTCGGCGAGAGCCGAGTAGGTGACAAGTTCCGCGACCTTGGAGTCGTCTTTTTTGCTACCCTTATTAGGGCACTTACCACTACGAAACTTACGGACACATCTAGTGGAATTAGAGCTATGTCAGTCGAACTACTATCTCGACTTCGCCTAACCCAACCACAATATCAATCGTCCGAGCTTCTCATTGGCGCCCTCCTAAATGGCGGGCGCCTCGCAGAGGTCCCAGTCACCATGGAAGCGAGATACGCAGGAGAGTCGAAAAAGGGAAGAAACCTTTCCTACGCCTTCTCTTACTCCAAGGCGGTAATTGGCACCGCCATTCGTGAGCACTACTACAACCGCCCTACCTTATTGAAGGGTCGTCGGTCGCTAGCATCGAATAATCTTTAGGCGACGGTAACTTGACCTTGATTGGACGACTTGCGACGACCACTTAGAAGTAATTCGAAAGAGACATTGCGCTTTATAGCTCTCTGCCTTTTGATCTACGGACTCATCAACTTTCTACCCTACATCTTCGGCTACGCGCCGATAGTTGGCGACAACCTTACGCAAAATGCTCCACTACGCCACCTCGTTGCTCAGGCTTATCTAAGTGGTCACCTTCCACTCATGAACATCTTCGGGTGGTCGGGGACTCCCCTTCTTGCCGGCTTCAACGCTGGCGCCTACTATCCCTTAGAGGTCCTTTACCTATTTCTACCGACCCAAATCGCAACGCTTGCATTTATTACGATTCTTCAACTGACATTTGGTATTGGCCTACGACAACTCGGCCGATCGATGGGATACTCGCCGTTCGCTGTCAATGTAATAGCGATCTCGGCGCCGGGGGTATCCTACTTCTACGCTCAAACGATTCACCTAGACATGGCATCTGGAATAGCAGTCATACCCTTTGCGCTCCTAGCCATCTATCGCCAATCCAAAGGCGCAAATGGAGCCGACTCGATCAAAAATGGCGTCCTCCTCGGAGTTGCATATGCGCTTATAGTTCTTGGCGGAGCGCCAGAGGCGATGCTCTTCGGAGGTGCATATATAGGTACTTATTTATTATGCTCATTCCTTGTCAACAGGGTTAGTCTCCGGACGCTTGCCACCTTCATAGCCGTTGCCCTGCTAGTTGCGGTTACTCTTTCAGCGCCACAACTACTTCCGGGCTACTCATACATCTCATCATCGCAACGGGCGAACCTACCGTCAAATTATGCAACTGCAGGGCCGTTCTATCCCCAGATGTTTGTCTCATTGGTGACTCCATTTATCTTTGGATCCCCTTCACAGATCCTTCCAAATTATCAGGGTCCATATACCTTTGAAGAGACGTTGGTTTATATCGGCGTGCTACCGCTCCTAGCTGCAATAATCGCGCTTGCATCAATCTTTAGGTCAAAGTCTTCTCGCGGGCGGTTAGCCGGATTCGCAATGCACGAATCAAAACGCTTCGACTTAGTCCCACTGCTGATAGCAGGAACCGTCTCGGCACTGCTATCGCTAGGAAGCTACACCCCTCTTGAATCTGTCATGCTTCATGTGCCTATCTACAAAAAGCAGCGGCTCCCAAGTCGTAATATTATCGGATTTGAAATATCTTCGCTGATGGCCGCCATGGCTGGCCTCGAGGCACTTGTACTACGCAAAGTATCCAAGCGCTTCGTACTAGGGATGGCCTTCGCATTCGCCTTGACCGCCGGCGGCCTCATCGTCGGAATCGTCCTAGGTGGAAATGGATCGTTATACGCTTTCGATGGAAGCGGTACTCTAAATCCATTCGGATCACTATCGGCCGTTTCGCTCATTCCAGCGACGTTGATATTGGCGTTTACCATCGTGTATGCGAGGCCTACCAAGGATCGAACGATTCGACTTTCGATAGCTGCGATCGTCGCTATCGACCTACTATCGTTTGATCTATTTTCATATACGACAAGTGGATTCTCTAACTCAGTCTCGACAGCCAAGGGAAGCCTCGCAACAGCCTTTACATCGCTCATGAAAAAGGAGCGAGGTCGATTTGCCATCTACGATCCGAACCTCTATTACTACTTTGACGATATCAAAGTTGGGATTCCAAATTTAAACACCTACAACCAAATACCTTCCATCCAGGGGTACGGCTCACTTTCGCTAGCAAACTATGAAGCTGCTACGGGAAGTCACCAGCAGGCGACTCTAATACCATCGCTTCCGTCATCATCACTGTTTTCACTACTCGAGGGAAAGGTTCTGCTAACGGGGAATCTTTATTTCTCATACCCAGTAGGTCAAACTTTTACCACATATGGATCACCGAACCTAATTGGTCAACCCCAAAGTACCAATGCGATTACCGACTCCACCTTCCTTGGTGCACCCCTCTATGTAACTTCGATTCAACTGACATACGGTTATCCTTCAGTAGCAAATGCGCCAACCTCAGTAACAACTTGGTCAAAGATCGACAAGGGCGTAGGCGTCGTGAATGCGCAAGGACGAAGGGTCGTAGCAAAGGAGGTCTCTGAGACAAAAGATCCCAAGAGCGGGGCCGCCATCGTCACCTACGCCCTTCCTCATCCGACCGTAGCTACGCAGATATTTGCCGATGAGTACATCTCCGCAAAAGATAATCCATCGCACGCAATTGCGGCGGGCACCTCCGTTGAGACAGTAAATGCAGGCCGCTACACCATCTCAGGTGGCCTTGCAAAAAACGTAACGCCGAGTGATTACAAAATTGGACCGAGTTACAACGCGCTAACGGCTTACATCAAGCGCGATCTCAAGGTTTCAGGTATCACAGCTATAAAGGAAACTCAACCATCACAACAATCGATACCGTACCTTTTCTCCACCCACGGCGATCTACCAAAACTAATTGAGGCCAAATTCGACGGCCCCAATCAGATCCAATATCAAATGAGCACTGCAAGTGCGACGACAATCATCGTGTCTCTCGCTTACAACAGCGGTTGGCACGCAGAGCTCCTATCAGGGACAACGGCGAAGTCGATACCCGTCTCAGAGTGCAACCAGGCAATAACTTGCCTAGCAATTCCATCTTCGAGAGGAAAACCGTTTCTTCTGGAATTGACCTACGCCCAAAAAGGAGCAAAAACGGGATTGGCACTAGGAGGAGTAGGTCTCTTGGCTACAGGAGTACTCTTGTCCCAAGCGAGGCGACGAGATAAGGACTCAAAGAGATGACGAACAGACTAGCGATGCTCTCAGTCTAAAAATAACATAACAACTTACCCAAGTGGTGTGATTATCGCCGTTTGAAACAAGCCGTCAAATAAATATGTCAACCGACCAATAAAATTTAATAAAATCGAAAATATGAAGCGTAGATACAAAAGAGGCACCGTTCAACGCATAACCATCGAATCTAAAATTGAGATCGAAGCGTCTCCACAATCCGACTTCGGGGAAGCTACAAACTTCCACCATCCGAGGGCGAACCAAGGCAGATTGGCCATCTAGAGCCGAATTTCACAGGAATCCGAATTAAATTTTTTCAAAAATATAAACGCAGAGTTGCCGTATTCCATCTGCCACCATCAGCGAGAACAACCACTTCAGCAGTCACTCAACTGCCAATATGACCTGAAGCCAAGCTACTTCCAACCAACATCGATGCATGACCCAACTTAGGGAACCGTCACACCCGTTGCATTTGCGGGCTTGCTCTCAGAACAACAAATGTCACGCAAATTCTCTTCTACTGCTCTAATCATCTCGTCGCTAAAAGCTGGAAAGTTGTAGCACGAATACAGCCACCAATTTCCCTAGTTTTCACCGCTACTACATTCGCCATATAAAGGCTGATCTATGGTTCGATTCAATTTCATCCTTTTGGATAAACCTGGATAAATCAATTTACTAAGCACACATACAAATAAATATTTTTGCCTTCAAAGCTTTGTCACCTTTCATAGATCCGAGGCCCCAACCTACCGAGTCAACTCCTCCCTTTCCTACTTACTAGCTGGAGTGGGATAATAACAATCTCCGAGGTCCGGCATTCATCGCTCCATGTTGCGAACCTTATTCTCCTAGCAGACTTCGAACGGGTAACGCTTCCGATCCATCTATTTACAAGAATGAATATTCTTTAGATCAATACAATCTCCTAATAATTATAAAAATCGGATCAAAGTCCTCCATGAAAACTTTTGTTCAAATAACATGTAACAAAGGATTTTTTTGCATTTTGTGAAGCTGTGCAACCGCAACGCGTCCAAGTTAGCTCATTTACCGAGAGTATCGAGGCGGATTGGCTTTTGATGCTACGTGCTGTTTGAACCGGAGCACCAACACAGAATCACAGATGCGGGTTGCAAGGATTAGTGACGGGTAATTCAGGGGTCTTACGTGAACGGAACTGAAGCGCAGAGTTTCGATGGTGACGGCGCAAGCCCGATGACTTCGAAGGCTTACATTGAATTACGCAATCACCTAGCACTTCTCATTGAGGAGTCGATTTCGAATGACGTAACGAATCCCCTCGCAGAAAATGAAGCGGTAGCAAATATCTTAAATCGCCTGCCGCAGTCGCGCAAGGAAGTCGCAACGACTGAGCTAATCAAATACTTCAAGCAGCTAGTAGTAGAACCCCGTCAAGCTAAAGCCAATCTCGAGAAATTTGCGCGAATACACTTTTTCTGCGGAATCGAAGATGCCTGGGTCGACCAGATGTTCATTACCTTCCTCTACAGAGCGAATGAACTATTGGTCGAATTTCTAAACATCGCAGAGTCCGAAGTCCTCTTACGTGAGATAACGGCTCAAGTGATCGAAGCAATGAAGTTGCATAGCGAAATTACTGCATCACTTATGGATGAGACACTTTCAAAGTTTCAAACAGTTCTTGACTTAAATGACGACCAACCAAGCTTCAACGAATACATCGATGCCATCAGGGATACGTTCCTCGAAATCGACGGTATAGACCTCTGTGCGTTCAAGTCCCTAATCGACGTCTATCCCTACGAAGAGAGGAGTTCGCAGCGACTGGAGGTCGTTCTCGACTATGTAGGATCCTTCGAAGATCAAGATAAAATTCGCTGCGAAGATATCCAATCACCAATCAGCGATACGCTCCACGGTTCGATTGCAGTAGTTCCCCTAAATACCATTGACCACGGACCTGTAACACTCATACTCACGAGTCCCTACGTTGGCTTCTTCGGAAGAGTGATCGAAGAGGTACATATCCGCTCATTCGTCACTACTTTCGAACGAAAAAACGACCGTCGCATAGCGATACTTACGCTCGAGGAAGAGCGTAAAAGGGCTAAATTGGCTGATAGAACACTACAAATTCTGCGCGAATCGATCGAGTTGACGTCGATCGCTGGACCTATCGAAGGTCATTTCAAAGATCTAACCAAATCCATACTGAAAATTGCAAATATCTCGTCGGTCTTTATTCTCGCCATCTCCGACGACAAAAACGAAATTGAGGTACTCGCATCGGCTGGACTCGGAATGAAGTCGATAAAGCAAATCTTTACTACCGAATACACCGACGACCTTTACTCAATACTGCGGGGCGAACGAGCGCGAATCATCGACGACGTACCCGATGGCGCGCTGCGCGAAATCTTTGGTCCCGTGGCAACGCAGTTCAAATGGCAGAGCGTGATAGGAACGCCATTTGTGGCAACAGACTACGAAAGCGTAATGCTATTTGCGGCTTCGAGCGATTCAACTGCCACCTCTGATACTGTAGCGTCGCTCCTTGAATCAATTACTTCTATCTTTGAAACTCTACAAAGCTCCAACCGTTTGAAGGATAATGCGGCTGAACTTCAAACCAAACTCGACCGAATCCACTTTTTCAACCCAGTCACGCAGCTACCCAATAGAACGAGGCTTGAGGGCCACATCACAGAGAGGATTACGGCATCAATTCTTATCGAAGACTTTGAAATGTCGGTAACCATCATCGACCTAGACAATTTCAAAGTTATCAACGATGCCTTTGGTCGAAACGTCGGTGACATGGTGCTAACAAAGATAGGTGAACGCCTCACCGCCCTTTCAAGCGAGAATATCTTTGTTGCACACATCGGAGGCGACGAGTTCGTAGTAGTCGAGGAGGGAGCAAAAAGTCACCACCAACACGACAGATCATTAGATGCAATCCGTATTCTCATCAGCGAACCCATTGACTTAGGAGAAGATGAGGAGATCGCCGTTACGGCAACCATGGGCGTAACGATATACCCGGCTGATCAAAGTGGCGCTGGAGTTTTACTGCGCCACGCCGACACGGCCCTCTTTCGAGCCAAGGTAGAAAAGGAGTCATTCGGGATCTTCTACCTGATCTACTCCGACCATTGGCTTAGCCACTTCAAAGCGTCAGAGACAAATGGTGCGAACTTCACCGAACTTTTAAAGAGCGAGCTCGAGGTCTATTACCAACCGATCGTCGACATCGTCGACAAAAGAATCGTCCGAGTAGAGGCGCTAGCACGCCTTCGACGAGATGGTCGTCTTTTGGCGCCGGAGTCGTTCATTCCCCAGCTCACTCACCACCAGCTCACGCATCTTTCTATGCTCGTTTGCGAATCAGCACTTGGCGACTTGGCAACGTGGAGACGAGAAGGAATAGTTGGGTCGGAAGAGCTCACAGTCTCGATAAATGTCGTACCTCAGAACTTCATCGATCCCCGCTTCAAGATCGACATCCTTGAAACTCTCGAAAATTATGGAATCGAAGCGCATAACCTCAACTTAGAGGTTCTTGAAACCGGCGAATTTCTATCGCTATCACAGGCTCGCAACACGATCAATGAGTTGCGCAACCTTGGACTCCAGATATCTCTCGATGATCTAGGAAGCGCATATGCCGGCCTACTACGACTAAGAGAGATCATGGTCGACGAAGTAAAACTCGACCGGACCTTCGTACTCAACCTCCTCGAAGAACCATCTGACCTTCACTTCATTCGAAGCGTAAAGACCCTCTCGGAAGGGTTAGGCATCAATTTGATCGTCGAAGGAGTGGCTGACGCAGCCATGCTTCATGCCCTTTCATACCTTGGAATTCGTTACGTCCAGGGATACTACTTCTCGGAACCGATCTCGGCGACACAGGTTGGTGACCTGCTTGCAAATTTCGACTTTGATTCGATCGCTACCACCGCAGGAGAAAGCTCCTATCTCGCCCGATATGCTGAAAAATTGACCTGGGATGATGAAGTAATGCGTCTCATCTCAAAACCATTTCCTCCCAAGATGGTCCAAGGAATACTCGGAGTGGGGAATTGCTTTGTGACCGAGATGCTCGGCCGCGATTCAACGACGAAGGGTTTACACGAAGAGGAGCACCGAATAATCGATGCAATACTCGAACCAAGTACGACCCATGAAAAGGGCGTACTCGTCGCTCGCCTTCAATCGATCTTCGACATCACTCTGCAACGACTACGCCGTCTAGCGATAGACGAATACCATTCCCACAACGCTGAAGGTGTCAATAAAGCACTTACCAATCAAAAGTCACGCGAGAGATCCCTCGACTAGAGGTCTAGACATTACTTGAAGTTTCATAATGTCTCAATTGCGACGCCTTCCAAAATATTAAAATAAGACTACTACTTAGAGCCACGTCTTTTAAATGAGATATTTATTATCTTTACTCACTCGTCAAACGCGTCGATTATAACTATTACTGGCGTTGATGATAACGGAGCAACGAAGGATCTCTCGACTGCTTAGTTTCAGCAGTTACCGGGTAAATATTGGCTTCGATTTATCACGTTGCCATGGTGGATACTCCGCAAAGTAATAACTTGCTAGATAGTGAGAAGTCGAATTATGAAAAATAGAAGCCGCAATAGGGGAGAATTTCCATCGATACGACCTCCAACTACAAAGAAGATATATCTTTACCTTGTATCATTATTAATGATCGGCCTCATTGCACTTCCGATCAATTCTCGATCAAAAGCATCAAGCGCGTCTATTAACCCCTTTCAAAACGTCTTTGCTTACGGGAATGCCGCATCTTACGGTGATACGAGTGCGATGCACATCAACCTCCCAATCGTCGGTATGGCATCTACCCCAGATGGTAAGGGATATTGGCTCGCCGCATCTGATGGTGGGATCTTTACATTTGGAGATGCGGGCTTCTTCGGATCAACTGGAAATATCAATCTAAACAAGCCAATCGTCGGCATGGCATCTACCCCAGATGGTAAAGGATATTGGCTCGTCGCTTCTGATGGTGGGATCTTTACATTTGGAGATGCGGGCTTCTTCGGATCAACTGGAAATATCAATCTAAACAAGCCAATCGTCGGCATGGCATCTACCCCAGATGGTAAAGGATATTGGCTCGTCGCTT
>JAKAZZ010000008.1 GCA_021826315.1 Actinomycetes bacterium | reverse complement strand
TTCCTAGAGCGGGCATACTTATTCAATACTGTTGTAAGAGCCTTGCGAAAACCCTCTTCGTGGGCACCGCCGTCGTTAGTGGAGATACCGTTGGCATAGCTATAGATGCTCTCGTTATATCCAGAGTTCCACTGAAAGGCAATCTCTACCTCTTGGCTTTCTTCAATGGCTGCGAAGTAGCCAACCTTTTTGAAGATCGGATCCTTTGATGCATTCAGGTGACCGACGTAATCAATGATTCCGCCCGCATAACGAAAACTCTCACTTTGGTCTCTGCCAGGGCGACGGTCGTAGAAGTCGATGCGAAGTCCCTTGTTGAGAAATGCCATAATCTGAAGGCGTTCAGTGACGGTTTGAGCGCGAAATTCAATATCATCAAAGATTTTAGAATCTGGCCAAAAGGTAACTGTGGTACCGTGCTCTCTACCCTTTGACTTTCCAACTTTAGCCAGTGGATTTTCGACGTTCCCACCATCGGTAAATACCATCGCATACGTACTACCATCACGATCGATTTCAAGAGTCAAACGACTTGAAAGGGCATTTACGACCGAAACACCAACACCATGAAGACCACCAGAGACTTTGTATCCTCCACCGCCAAATTTCCCACCGGCGTGCAGAACCGTAAGTACAACTTCAGCCGCCGACTTTCCGGGATAGCTCGGATGGGGATCGGTCGGTATGCCTCGCCCATTATCGCTACACCGTACTCCACCGTCCTCGGTCAGTGTTACAACAATGTGATCACAGTGACCCGCCATGGCTTCATCCACAGAGTTATCCACAACTTCCCAAATAAGGTGGTGAAGGCCCGTAGTGCTAGTGGAGCCAATATACATACCGGGACGTTTTCTAACTGGATCAAGTCCCTCGAGTACTGTGATGGAACTCGCGTTATATTCGGTCGAAGCGCTTGGCTCAAATTCGTTTGTCAATTGATTAAATTTCCTTAAACTTCATTCTTTAAAGACGACCTTGAGTTACCTTCAACTCAGAGTAGCCATAACCTGCATCATTCAGTCTTTTGAGGATCTGTCTGCTCTGCATTTTCAGGTAAGTTCTTGCCGAAGGTGAGTCGACGCAAACTATCAAATAGTTGCCCTTTCCACCTATAGGTTTCGAATGTTCGGCTATATTGCGGTCTACAAATGTAGACCACTCAACTGAGAGATTCGCAGCTGCCAGATCATCACTATCGATAAAGGTCTTTATCACTCGAATAGAGTCTTCTATTCGGTGAACTCCACGCTCTCGTTGAAAAGATCTATTCACTTTAGAGATCCATTCTCAATCCGATATACAGGACCTACGGACGACAGTAACTGATGGTCGATACTGGTCGTTACGATGCACTGAGTGGAGTCGAACCCGCCAAGAAGAGATGCAATTCGAAGTTCGTCTAACTCAGAAAAGATGTCATCGAGAAGCAGGATAGGTGCGTCGCCACTCCGATCTAGTATCAACTTATGTAACGCCATCTTTAAAGCAAATGCCAACGTTCGCTGCTCTCCCTGAGAGGCTTCAAACCTCGCGTTCAACCCATTCAGATAAATCAACAGATCGTCTCTGTGAGGTCCAACTCCGGTCGTGCCTTTTCGAATATCGTCACTACGGCACAGCTTTAGATCGCGATACAAATCGTCACTACTTCTAGAATAGCTCAGACGCACGCTGTGACCTGTTCCCGCCACCTCTCTATATATCTCCTCAAGAAATGACTCGATTCTAGAGAGAAAATTGAGGCGGAAATTTATGACCCTCTCCCCTTCCGCCGCGAGACTTTCATCAAAGACATCTAAATACTCAGATGATTCACCGTCATTACTTCGCGCTATTCCCCGCAAGATGGATGCTCTGTGGCGCAAGAGTTTTTCATAGTTATCCACAGATCCAGCCGCATTCAATCCCAGCAGAACTAGCGCAGAATCCATATAGTCGCGACGCAACTGGGGCGAACTTGCAACTATCTCAATATCTGTTACGGAAAATGCCGTAAGGGGGATCGTGCGAAAGACTTCTCGCCGAGAAGAAGCATTGGAATTAAGGCGAAGGCGATCCTGACCACTTCGAGATAGCAAAGTATCGAGGGACAACTCCCGCTCACTATTGGAGATGAAGCGCGCCCTTACGAGTGCTTCGTCCGATCCCCTTCTAATGAGCGAATCCTTCGGCGCCGAGCGAAAGGATTTTCCTGTAACAGCAAAGGAAAGAGCCTCGATAATCGAGGTCTTTCCATGGCCATTACTGCCGACTATCGAAGTTACTCCGGTGCTATGGGGTTCAAACGAAAGGCTCTCAATGACCCTAAAGTTGGTGACCTCCAAATGATCGACGAACAGTTGAACCGAATCCCCTCTACTGACGGATCGGCATCAAAAGATAGATCAGATCTGAGTTATCAGCGTTTGCTATCCGAACAGCCTTATTTGCAGCAACGATATCGATTGCGGCGTACTCAGTCGAAACAGCGTCGATGCCTTCATTCAACAACTCGGGATCAAATGCGAGGGTGATTCCGTCTTCACCTACGTATGTAGCTTCAATCTCCTCAGTGGCATTACCAACTTGAGGAATGTTCACTGAGAGCTTTACAGAAGTCTCTGAAATCTCAAGCTTCAAGTTCGTGAGCTCTCGATTCTCCCGAGCCATCCTCCTAAGGCGACGAAGCGACTCCATGATATCGGACTTCTTGACGACAAGGCGTCTTGGATACGAGGGTTGAATCACTTGCTTGTAGTCACGATACTTTTCATCGATAATGCGGGTTACTAGGAGATATTCACCCACCTCAAAAGAGGCTTCACGCTTTCCAATCATTACCTTGAGGTGCTCTTTTGACTTAGCCGAGAGAATACGCTCCAGTTCACTAAGTGAACGAGCGGGTAGGAGAACCTCTCCGTCGCCAGATATGAGACTTATTCCGGCTAGATCTCGAATCGCCATCCGAATTCCATCAGTTGCAACCAGTCGAAGTTCACCTTCATTTGCTGCAAAGAGGACACCGGTGTAGACAAAGTCACGAGCCTCGCCCTTGGCAGATGCTCGAATGACCTGAGTTAGTGCTTCGCGAAGGTCACCCGCTTGGACAGTAACTGGGTCACCACCATCTTCGCGGGTAAATTCGGGGTTGAAGTCAGCTACTAAGTAGACCGAAATTTTCGCCTTGCCAGATTGCATCGTAAGCGACATGTCATCGACTTCAACTTCAACGATACCCTCAGGTAGGGATCGAATCATATCTTGCGTAAGAGGAGTTGGGACAACACAGCGTCCGTCTTCGTGGCCGATAACTTCGATCCGAACTTCAATGAGCATATCGGTTTCATGGGCAAAGATTGTAAGACTATCCGCCTTCAGATTTAGGTGTACACCATTTCCATACGATCTTGTCTCAAGTGCACGCGAAGCGGTGCCGATACTATTTGCTAAGAGATCTCGCTCGCAACTAAACCGCAACTAATAACTCCTTTTTATTTATCAAGACAAGTAGATGTTGTAGTAGGACCTGTGAACTGTGTAAAAGTCGAGAGTTTCCTTCTAGAAGGTTCAGAGTTTTCAATATTATTTCCACAGAGTCCTTTTGTTATCAACATCGTTAGTCATTTTTCTCAGAGGATTAACACCTTTTACATATATTTCAACAGAAGTTCTATAAATGTTCACATACTTATCCACAGGTTTGTTCACACTTGTTGACTTCTTAGCTTAGTTAGCAGGTGGGAGACTGTATTGAAGGTCTCCCTGTCTTCGCTCATACGCTCCTCAACGCGCTTCACTGAGTGCATCACGGTCGTATGATCGCGTCCACCAAATTGGTTACCGATAGCAGGAAAGCTGAGATCGGTGGTCTCTCTGGTGATGTACATTGCGATTTGACGTGCCTCGGCCAGAGGCTTCTTGCGCGATACTCCCTTAATTTCGGTGATTGTGAAGCCATAATGTTGCGATACTACATCAATTATCTGCTCGGCGGTGAGTGGTACGTCTCCATTTGAGCTGATTAAGTCGGTAATCGTCCTTCCAACCAACTCAATCGAGATAGCTTCTCCAGTGAGGTTCGCATGTGCCGTTACACGAGTAAATGCACCTTCTAGGACTCGAATGTTGTCACGTACATTCTCGGCAATGAAATAGAGAACGTCCGGTGGGATGGGGATTCGACTCTCGTCAGACTTTTTCTGCAAGATTGCAATTCGAGTTTCGATATCGGGTGGCTGAATATCTGTTATTAGCCCGGAAAGAAACCTTGATCGCAACCTTTCTTCGAGGGTTGAAATGGCTTTAGGAGGTCGATCTGAGGTGATAACGACTTGACTACCCGCTAATTTTAGATCGTTGAAGGTGTGGAAGAACTCCTCCTGGAGTGCCTCTTTACCCTCTAGGAACTGTATGTCGTCCATTAACAGAACGTCACACTCTCGATATCTCCGCTTGAAAGCAGTCTTGCGGTTGGTGCGTATCGAATCGACGAAATCGTTGAGGAAGGCCTCGGTTGAAACGTAGCGAACCGTTAAGTCGCGATAGTTTTCAACTATGTAGTTGGCTATTGCATTTAGTAGGTGTGTCTTACCTAATCCGGCGTGGCCGTGAATGAATAGGGGATTGTAACTATTCGATGGTCTCTCCGCTACTGCAAGTGCGGCGGCGTGGGCGAAGCGATTTGAGGATCCGATTACGAAGGCTTCAAACGTATGAGTTCGGTTTACAAGCATTGTATCGCTAGTTCTCACGGGATTGGGTGAGGTCTTCGGTCGATCTTCTGTCTTGCGTGGAGCGAAGAGGAGCTCGGACTCTTCAGTTTGGGACTCTACTGATTGTCCCTCTGGCTGATTTGTAACGACGATATCTACCTCAACGTCGTTGGCTCCAATTGAGTCGAGTGCCTCATAGATAGACATCAGGTGGCGTTCTATGATCCGCTCTTTGGAAAGTTCAGATTCAACGCTGATGAGTAAAATCTCGGGTTCATCTGTTGAAACGGCTTGAGCAGGGGCTAGGTATCCGTACCAGGTGGAACCGCCAACCTCCCTTGAGAGGTAGTCGCGACACTTCTCCCATATCTCGTCGGCGTTTTTCAATTGAAATACCTTTGCTAAAGTTCTATGAGACTACTAGCGGTACCACTCGTTGACAGCTACTTTTGAATCATAAGTTGTTGGTTTACTGAGTCTAGAAGATCGCTCTTCCTTAATCTGTAAAGATTGGTGGTGCCACATTTATTAGGAGTGTTCAGCCTTTATGGTGCTAAAAAGAGAGCAATTTGGACGGCGTCTTCGGGGTTAGAGGACGATTTGGCTCTGTTTTTCCCAATCATCACTATTATTGATATCTGTTTAGTGTGCCATAATTGCGCACTTTGGTGAATTTAATTACTGTAAGTAGGAAAAACGAGCTATGAAGAGAACTTTCCAACCAAATAACCGCAAGCGTTCGAAGAAGCATGGTTTCCGCCACCGTATGTCCGATCGAGCTGGTCGAGCAGTCTTGAAGGCTCGTCGTCTCAAGGGCCGCACTCGTATAAGTGCATAAATGACTTCGAAGTCGCTATCGCGGCGAGGTGAATTCGAGCTTCTCAAAAACCAAGGTGTACGTTTTAGAAAGAGTAACCTTCAGATTGTTTATGCTCCTTCCCCACCTGATCTGATAAAGTTCGCTACAGCGGTATCAAAAAAGTCTGGTAACGCTGTAAAGAGGAACAAATTTCGTCGTAGGGTTAGGGAAGCTTTTCGTATCTGTGCTGATGAGCTGGCCTGTGGAAGTTATCTGGTTTCAGCCAGCGCTACCTCTATTACGATAGAGCTCAAGGATATCATTGAGGTGTTGAGCGATCATCAATCGTTTTTGAAGGCGAAGTTGACCTAAGCGTGCGAAATTACTCGATATGCCCCTTTGCCTGAAGTAAGGATTTCAGTGAAGAAGATGCTCGTGGGTGGAATACGGATCTATCAAAAGATACGTTTCGGTAGACCCTCAGTCTGTAGATACTTTCCGTCGTGCTCCGAGTACGGCGTAGAGGCAATTGAACTACACGGTCCACTCAAGGGATCATGGCTCACAATACGCCGCATTGGGCGGTGCAACCCATTTGGTGGTTCAGGTTACGATCCGGTTCCTGAGCTAGATGACATAAAGGCTAAATCTAAATGACGATCATCGGCGATATTTTCAAGCCACTCTTTTATCTGATTGCAGGCCTTATCGCATTTTTTTATGGCCTAGTCCACAACTATGCGATCGCAATAGCTCTTTTGACCATCACGGTTATGGCCTTTCTGTGGCCGCTCACCGCACTTTCAACCCGGCGAATGATCGCAATGCAAAAGATTCAGCCGGAATTGAAGGAGATTCAGACCAAGTACAAGTCCGATAGAGTTCGGCAAAGCGAAGAGATGAATCGCCTTTTCAAGGAGAATAAGGTAAGTCCAGTCAGTGGCTGTTTACCAATGCTCCTCCAGTTTCCAGTTCTGTTCGTTATGTACGACGTCATACGTGGTCTTACTAACCGAACAGCCGCTGGGATAGCCGCTCCTAAATATGTGGGTCACACCACTTCCCTCTACAAAGACCTTATTAAATCGAATGGTTCGATGCACTCGTTAGGGATTGATTTAGGAACGGCCGCGACACACGTCAAGGGATTTGCGAATGCACTACCCTACTACGTTGTCGTTCTACTTGCTATTGGATTAGTTTTCGTATCTACCTACCAGATATATTCGAAGAACCCGCAAGCGGCGAGTGCAAACCCGCAACAGGCTGCGATAATGAAGTACACACCACTTATCTACGGTGTTATCTACATTGGAATTCCAGCAGGTGTCAACTTGTACTTCGTAGTATCTTCACTTTTCAGGATCGGCCAACAGGAATTTATGTGGCGCCGCGATCCACTTCTAAGGAGTCACTCCGAAGAGTCCAGGCAAAAGGCTAACGAGATTAAAGAGCTGAAAGCGTCGGGGAAGTACGTCGCTCCCCCCAAGAAGGGGTTCATGGATCGTGTCCGAGAGGCTTCCGTGGATCAACAACAGCGCAATAGCTCTACGTCTCAGAGCAAAGGTTCCCAAGGTAGAAGACCAGCATCCAATAGCAGCAACAACAAGAAAAAGAAGAAGTAATCGACTGTCTACTTCACTACCGCTGTTAGGGATTATTTATGGAATGGGTTGAAACTACGGGGCGTACGGTCGATGAGGCCATCGACAGTGCGCTAGATATGTTGCGCGTTGACAGGTCAGAGATCGAATTCGAAGTAGTCGAAGATGCCAAGGTTGGTATCTTCGGTAAGACAAAGCGTGAAGCAAGGATCAGGGCGCGCGTCAAGCCGTCAGTTCCTCGCTCGAAGGATGCGGGAAGAAACCGTAATCGTCGTCGCAAGGAGCAGCGTCCAGGAGGTCCACGTACACCGTCGGGAAGTGATTCATCCCTCAATGA
This sequence comes from Actinomycetes bacterium, assembly GCA_021826315.1. Classification (GTDB taxonomy): domain Bacteria; phylum Actinomycetota; class Acidimicrobiia; order Acidimicrobiales; family Acidimicrobiaceae; genus Acidithrix. The sequence continues at coordinate 60,969 of JAKAZZ010000008.1, read as the reverse complement.
ATCGAACATAGTTGAATCTAATAACGAGCGCCAAGAGGGTTCTCGAAGAGGGGGTACTCGTATGAGTAAAGATCAGACTTCCTTAGAAGTAGTCGAAGAAGAAGATTCCGCATCTGTTGTGGAACAAGCTGGTGCTGCACAAGAGTTCCTAGCTGGTTTGATGCGTGAGTTTCAGGTTCCGGGACAGATTGCGGTGGAGTCCATCGAGGACGATACAATTTCGGTGCAGATAACAGGCGACGCTAACCTCGGTCTTTTGATTGGGCCAAAGGGTCTAGTAATGTCTGCCGTCCAGGATTTGACCCGTGCGGCCGTTCAGAACCGATTCAAGCGCGCTAATGCTAGGTTGCACCTAGATATCGATCACTTCCGTGATCGCCGTCGTAGTGCCCTTGAGCGCTTTGCTCGTAGGGTTGCCGAAGAGGTTCTGGCTACAGGCGTACAAAAGGCTATGGATCCTATGAGTAGTGCAGATCGTAAAGTAGTACACGACGCCCTCAGCGAGTTCGAAGGTATTGCAACACGTTCCGAGGGTCGTGAGCCTAAGCGTCGAGTTGTTATTGCCGTAGCTGAGGTTGAGGAAAACGTAGTCACAGAAGCGTAGTTACTCACTTTGACCCCTTTTGTTCCTGATTCGCTTCTAGAAGCTTGGTACCACGAGGGTGTTACAATTGGGGGTATCGGAAGTGATTCTCTTGTTCGTCTCTTAGATATAGCTTCGAATTACAGAAATGTAATTCGAAGCTATTCTTCTTTAACCAGTTACCGACTAGCTGACTTCGGAAGCGGGGTCGGTATTCCTGGTCTTCTGATCTCGTATCTCGATCCACTCTATAAGGTGACACTCGTGGATGCCATGCGAAAGAGAGCTGATCTCGCTTCTAAGTACGTCGGGGTACTCAATCTAGCAGAGCGGTGTGACGTCCTGAATGAGCGAGTCGAGGACTTAAATCCCCGTAAGAGCCGTTTCGACATAGTGGTTGCTCGCTGTTTTTCTAGGACATCTATCTTTGCTGAATTGGCTGCTCCCCTTCTTGAGGTCGGCGGGTTTATGGTGTTGACTTCTCCGCACGATGATTACGAGAGTCGGTGGCCCTCGACAGGCCTTAAGCGCCTTGGTTTTGCTCCAGTTGATCTGATAACCGAGAATGGCGATAACTTTGCCCTAATTAGGAAGGTGGGACCGAGTACGATCCCACCGAGAGGTTATGCGAAAATTGTAAAAGCGCCAGTATGGTAGCTACTGTTCTTCGATCATCTGCTCTGTTATCCGTCTGAGGTCTTCAAGATTCTCGAATGCGATGACTATTTTACCTGTCGTCTGTTCATTCTTTTTAGTGAGTTGTATTTCAACCTTAGAGTCGAAGTAGTCATAAAGAACCCGTTCGAGTTCTATGATTGCCGGTGGTTTGAGTTTGGCCTTCTTGGACGTGGCGACTTTTTCGCCCTTCCTTTCATGTTCCTCGTTCTTCAGCATCTCCTCGAGTGCTCTTACCGATAGATCTTGCTCGAAGACGACTCTTGCTATCGTTTCTTGTGCGTTTCTGTCGGAAATGGTCATTAGTAATCGAGCGTGACCTGGGCTTATCTTCTTTTCCACCAGAAGTCTTTGAACGGCGGTTGGTAGTGTTAGGAGGCGTAGTGCGTTCGATATGACTGCTCGAGACTTGCCGATTCTTTTAGCAAGGCTCTCGTGTGTATAGGAGTATTCTTCAATCAGGCTTTGAAAGGCCATCGCCTCTTCAACCGGGTTAAGGTCCTCACGATGCAGATTTTCAACCAAGGCCTGCTCTAGGTTGATCTGCGCTCCCCCACTTTGGACAATTGCTGGGACTAGATCTAGCCCTACTCTTCGGGCGGCTCTCCACCTGCGCTCACCGGCGATGATGGTGTAGTTGCCTTCTTCGTTCTCCTGCACAATGATGGGCTGTATTATGCCCATAGATGATATAGAGGCAGCAAGTGATGTGAGAGCCTCTTCATCGAAAGCTTTTCGAGGTTGGTTGGGATTAGGCGATATGGAGTTAGTCGGTAGTTCGCGGTACTTATTCTCAGATTCGTGCAGTTCATTTTGGGGAATCAAGGAGCCTAGTCCTCGCCCCAATCCAGTCCTTCTAGTTGTCAATTCTGTATCTCCTTGGCCAGTTCGCGATAGGCTACTGCGCCTCTTGACAGTGGATCGAAGACAGTTATCGGTTGCCCGTAAGATGGCGCTTCCGAAAGACGCACGTTTCTAGGTATGAATGTGCGACAGACCAGTTTGGGATAGTGTTCCTTTACGTCTGCTGCCACCTGTTCTGCGAGTTTGGTTCGCGAATCGTACATGGTTAGCACGATATGCGATATATTGAGACGTTCGTTGAGGTTATTCTTGACCAGTTTTACGTTTCGGAATAGCTGCGTTAGCCCTTCAAGGGCGTAATACTCGCACTGTATCGGTACTAATACCTCGTTAGCTGCTACTAGGGCGTTGATTGTGAGGAGCCCTAATGATGGTGGGCAATCTATGATAACGATGTCATAGTCAGGCCTAATTTGGTCAACTGCTCTTTTCAAGCGTGTTTCGCGACTTAGTACCGAGACTAGTTCGATCTCTGCACCAGCGAGGTCTATATTCGATGGGAGTACGAAGAGGTTCTTCACTCCCGTAGCCTCAATGGCGTCTTCTATGGCCGTATCGTGTAGGAGTACGTCATATACAGTTACGCCGATGGAGCGTATATCTATTCCTAGTCCTGTGCTTGCGTTACCCTGAGGGTCAAGATCTACCACTAGGACTCGAAGGCCCATTTCTGCTAAGGCAGCTGCAAGGTTTACTGAGGTGGTTGTCTTCCCTACCCCACCTTTTTGATTCGCTACCGCTATAACCCGAGTTTCATCTTCCATACGTGCCTCTGCTTTATTGTTTCACGTGAAACATTGCGGTCTTGGCTTATACCGATAGTCTATAGCAGTTGATGATATTGAAATGGCTTATAGGGCGATATGAATCAGCTTTAAAGGGTTGATAACTGCTTTACGAACTCGTCTGTGTCATTCTCCAGTTCTTCGAAGTTGATTGTCGAGATTTGAGAGGGTAGAAATGATAGATCATGGAGTGTTCCATCCGCGGAACCGTACTCTTCTGAGATCATTAGACCCCAGTAAAGGGCGTGGTTGATGGCGTTATCTTGTTTCGACGGTTCTTCGTGTTGCTTTGCGACGGCGCAGCAGATTGTCTCGGGGAAACCCCATCGTTCTAGTATCATCCTTGAGAGGTTTGAGTGGTTTACTGCGTACCTTTCGACTTCTAATGCCTCTTGTATCGGTCCTCGTTCGTAGACAGGTAAGGTGCTTACCTCTTGCTTGATGTCGTGATAACCCTGTGTGTCAAAGTTATGGATGAGTATTTCGCCGAAATCGGCCAAAAGGCCGCTTGAAAGTCCAGATGATCTGTCAATTGAAAGGACTTCAGCGGTTTTAGCGGAGATGGCCCCATTCTCAAGGAATCTCTTCCAGATGTTGTAAGGTATGGATATTGATTGACGCATGAGTGATGCAAGTGCTATGGAGCGTATTGCTGTCATTCCTAGTATTGATATAGCAAAGGGTAGACTAGCGACCTTACCTTTTAGTCCGTAATAGCTTGAGTTCGCGATTCTCATTACGCTGGCGCTCAATAGCGGGTCGGTAAAGACCATCCTACTTATGTCGTTGGCGCCCATATCGGGGTTATCGATTGCTGAGATGATTGAGTGCGCAACCGATGTGCTGGAGTTGCTGTTTTTCATGCGGTTTATCGAACTGAGAAGTTCCGGCGCCAATTTATTTCCCCTCTCTGGTCGCCCTAGTTTCCTGTTTTTCTTTATACATTGCACAATCCGCTTCGGCGATCAATTCCGAGAGCTCATGTTTGTTGGAATCCGTGGTGTGATAACCGAAACTCGCGTTAGTTCTTATGATGTTGTTACCAAAGGAGATCTCTAGTGATGTGTTTCTTCGCAATTCGCTTAGGGTTTCTCTCAGTTCTTCTTCCGCTAGGTCTGTTCCGATCACAACAAATTCGTCGCCGGCATATCGGTATGGTACGAGGTGGGAGCCCAAAGTTCTTGATAGGGCAGTGGCGAACGATATTAGTACCCGGTCCCCCGCATTATGGCCATAGGTGTCGTTTACTGTCTTGAAATTATTTAGATCGCAGAAGATTGCCGTAATGCTATTGATCGTACCGCTTTGCAATTGATCTATGAGGTCGTGATAATTGTGGTTGAGGGATATTCTGTTTTTCAGACCAGTGAGAGAGTCGTATAGTGCTGCTCTCTCCATCTCCTGCTCTTTCTGTAGTCGCTCGGTTATATCCTCTGCGGTAGCCGCAAAGCCGAATTTTGAATCGTTGGAGATGATGGGCGATAGGGTGAGGAGCACGTCCTTAACGCGATTGGTTAGGGTTGTTATTTTAATTTCAACGCTCGAGCTCTGCCCTGATAGCGTATCCAATATGGTTCGTTCCACTTTTTCCCGTTGTTTAGGCGGAATTTGGTCTATCCAACCGGTTCCCAATAGGGTTTCGATCGGGCTTTCGTATATTTGCGCCATTGCATCGTTTGCGAATTGAATTCGCGCCCCAGCTTCGCTATAGAAAACTCCTATTTTAATTTGATTTGCTAGTACCCATAAGCGTTCTCGGTATTTGGTTATTTCGCTTTCACTTTTTTCGAATGACATTGGTGTAATTTTGATTACTGTAGTGTCGTCGCCGACCGGAGTTGCTTGAACGTGGACCCCTATTTCGCGACCGGTGTTGTGAAATGCGGTGCCTTTTCCCTGGGTGTTTCGTATCTTTATCGTTGGTAATTCGTCGATTACAACTTCAGAGATGTCCAGTTGGAACACGTCGTCAAGACCAATGGCTAGTAGTTCTTCCAGTGCGTCGTTGATCCAGAGAATCTTGTTGGATTTAGTGACTAAAAGAGGTGTTGGATCTATTCGTAAATAGGAAAATAGGGCATCGGAGAGTTTTTCTTCGATGTTTCTATCTTGTTTCTCGTATTGCATCTGCGTACTGTTTTGTGCACCCACGCTTATGCATATCGGAATGACAGTTAGTTTTCTTAAGAAACCATGCAGTAAAAAGTTGTTTTGGGGGGATGAATTTTAGTTCGTTTGACGAATATATATTTTGGTAATTCTAAAGGTCAATATGAGATTTACACATGTGTGGATAAGTTTGTGAATAAGTCTGCGTACTAGTTAAAAGCGCAGCTCAGAGTAGTGGCAATAATCTCAGTTAAGGTTGGCCAAGGTGTATGGTGAAGTAGAGGTTTAGATATAGCGAAAGATATAGCAGGAGCCTTGGTCAATTGAAGTATCTGGTGGGTTGTACCTTCAAGCGTGACTGTCTCATTTTCGATCTGTTGAAGGAGTGCGTTATGTAGCGCCTGCGCAAGGGATTGGCCGATAGGAGATGTTTGGTGGTAGCCCTTGAAGTATTCGATTGAGCTATTGTCGGATCTTGAAATCTCGAGGTGAATTACGAGGTCGCACGATGAGCTATTGATGGCGTGTGCGAGTCTCATGTAGTTGTAATGAGTGAAACTTGTTACTTTGTACCCGCCTTGGCGTAGGCGTACCCTGACATCCTCTACGATTGCACTGCTCTCGATTGAGCCAGAAATAGCTATCTTTCGATTGAGGAGGTCTGTTGCAAACTCTACAAGGCGCAACTGTTCTTTGAAGGCGCTTACTGTCATCTGTGATCGGCCTATGTTGCGGTTGAGTTCTACGACAGTTTCTTTGCCGCAGATCCCATCTCCAGCTAGCCCAACGTTTAGTTGAAACTCGGTAACTGCGCTCAGGGTATCTGTGCCAAAGACCCCATCGACGGCACCAGCGTCGAAACCTAGCCATGATAGACGCCCTTGGAGTTGAGCCACATCATTACCGCGCATCATCGGCGTTTTGAGATAAAGGAGGCGGTCACCTAGGTTCCAATGAGATTCAACTAGTAGTCGCCAAGTGTTTGAGTCACAGATTCCTGTCGGGTCGACTCCATTCTTGCGTTGGAATCCGCGGAGCTGGCTTCGAGTCGATGGACCAAAGACTCCTATTGGATCGACTGCGACAAAGCCGCATTGGGTTAGCTGTCGCTGAAGGTGGGCGATCGAGTTATGGCCCGACAGTGGTGAGATCGGAAGAGATGGATCTGAGTATTCTTCTTCCACCTGTTCCGATCGCTCCAATCTTTTCTCTTTAGAAGTGACTCTCTAGTTCGCGAAGGATTGCGTTCTTCGACTTTGCGCCCACGATTCGAGCAACTGGCTCACCCTTTTTGAAGAGGATCATCGTGGGAATCGACATAACTTCGAACCTGCGTGCGACATCTAGATTTTCATCTATATCTAGCTTACCAACGGTTAGCGCGCCGGCTTTGTCTCGCTCGATCTCTTCAAGGATAGGAGCCACTAACTTACATGGTCCGCACCACTCTGCCCAAAAGTCAACAAGCATTAGATCGTTATTGATGAGTTCCTCATTGAAGGATGAGTCGGTAAGGGTCTTCATTTTGTCTTGTCTCCATCTATTGTTTGTTTGCAAAACGCGACTTCGATAGTCGAGTATTCCCTTAGTGCTGATTTTCGAGCCATCGTTCGACATCAATTGCTGCCATACACCCTGAACCTGCTGCGGTGATTGCCTGGCGATAGGTGTGGTCTTGGACGTCTCCGCAAGCAAAGACGCCATCGACTGAGGTGTAGGTACCCTTCGAAGTAACGATATAACCGGTCTCTTCCATCTCAATCTGCGATGCGAAGATGTCGGTATTCGGTACGTGACCAATCGCAACGAATAGACCAGATACATCTAGTTGGCTCGTTGTCGATTCCTTTATATTTGTTAGTTCGATCGAAGCAAGTGAACTCGTCCCGTTTAGTTTAGAGACGACGCTATTCCATACGATCGTTATCTTTTCGTTCTTCAACGCGCGCTCAGCCATGATCTTCGACGCACGGAGTTCGCCACGCCTTACGATTAGGTAAACCCGGGACGCAAATTTAGTTAGAAAGATGGCCTCTTCCATTGCTGAATCGCCACCTCCAACAACTGCTATCTCTTTGCCGCGGAAGAAGAATCCGTCACAGGTAGCGCAAGTTGAGACACCATGGCCAATCAGTTCGATCTCTCGATCGAGGCCAAGCATTAGAGAACGTGCACCAGTGGAGATGATTACTGAATCTGCGATGTACGCAGGTTCAGTATCGTCGGTCTGATCTGAGGTCCAAAGTTTGAAAGGGCGTTCGCTAAAGTCAACCTTTGAGACTTTAGCGGAGTGGATCTTCGCGCCAAAGCGCTCGGCTTGAGCCTTGAAGTTGGCCATCAATTCCGGGCCTTCGATACCGTTGATGAAACCCGGGAAGTTCTCAATCTCGGTGGTCAGCATAAGTTGGCCGCCTGGTTGATCAGAAGTAGATGATATTTCACCCTCTATTACTACAGGTTCTAGATTTGCTCTAGCGGTGTAGATCGCCGCTGTTAGTCCTGCTGGACCGGATCCTACGATCGCTACTTTGACTCTCTCTGCCATTAATCTTCCTTCTTAATTCTTTTTGACCAAAGGATTAAACCAAGTGCCAGAAAAATAGTTCCCAAAATGGCATATGTCACCCATTGGTGAGCGGCGAAGAGGTACGAGTCGAGAACTCTGATGACTCCGATTAGGCCAAGGATAGCCACGGCGATAGTTAGGAGTAGTCCCATTAAGCCAAGGGTTATGATTCGAACGAGGCGATAGAGGGGAGAGATCCCCTTTTCTCTGATGTTATCAGTAACCTCAACTACAATTTGAGCGGCTCTTTCAGGCCAGTTGCTAGTAGTGGTTATCGATTTATCGTCAGCCATGTTGATTGAACTCCTAACGAGTGGACTCGACGACGCAGATTTGGCGTGCGTCTTCAAAGTTAGTCTAATTTTATATTTATCTAGAGCGTCGTAAAGGTGATCCCGATAGTGCCTCTTCCGGCATGACTCCCAATTACGGGGCCAATAGTCGTGGAGAGGATCGTCTTTGTTGGAAATATCTCTTGGATGCGAGAGATAAATTCATCCGTATCGGTGGCGTTTGCAGAGATGACAGCGATCTCGTCAATTCGCTCGGAGCGCTCTGATAGGTAGCTAATCAAGTAGTCGAGGGCGCGCTTCCTAGTCCTCTGCTTTGCCGGAGATTCAACTACACCGTCACGAACTTCAATTATGGGCTTTACTGATAGTAGAGAACCTAAAGTTGCCGCAGCAGCGCCTATGCGTCCCCCTTTGCGGAGGTTGTCTAATGTATCGATCGTGCCGATTACCTCTGTCCGCGCCCTCAACGAGTCGACCGCGTTGAAGAGCTCCTCGAGTGGCTTGTGTGAATTTTGGGCGGCATAGACGGCTAACCTTCCTTCGCCGTATGTAGCAAGTTCAGTGTCGAGGACCATTATTTTGACTGAGCCATCCTCTGCGGTGAACTCTTCTGCAGCGGTTTTAGCGCTTTGATAGGTGGCAGATAGCTTCGCTGAAAGCGTTACCACCAGGATCTCTCTAGACCCCTCTGATGCTGCCGTTCTATAGGCATCCTTGAAGGCCTCTGAAGATGGTGCTGCAGTCATTGGGAGGCCGTTAGAAATACCTGCTAGCCTCCAGAAGTCCTCGGTCGACAGTTCTACTAGGTCAACGTAGGTCTTGTCGTCGATGGTGATCGACAACGGAACTACTCCAATGTTTAGCTCACTTATCATCGCCGGCGGAATGTCCCCGGCAGAATCAGTGATCACCTTTACGTTAGACATGTTGTCTCTTGCCCTTTAGTGTGACTGATAAACCGTAACTTCCAAGAAGTACTCCTACGAAGAGTGCTCCTCCAATTAGAAGTTCTATGCCAATATAGACGATCTCGATAAAGCCTCTTGAAGTCGGAATCTTGTGAGAGGTAAATAAGATTCCTAAACCCATTGCAATCGAGGCGATACCGATCTTTGTCCACGAGAGGATGGTCGCCATGAGACGGGGACGAATCTTGCGCCGAGTCATAAATCCAAGGGCAACCACAGTACCAACCATATATGCAATTGTGACGCTCAGGGATAGACCGAAGACTCCGAGTGATTTGACTAAAACTAACGCTAAAACGACGTTCACGGTGTTTTCAACGAGGTAGGTAAAGAAGACCTCTTTTGCTGCGCGTGCTGCTTGCAAGCCCTGTACAAGGGCGAGAAAACTACCGAATGGAACTAGACCCAGCCCCAGGGCTTCGAGTGAACGAGCCGTTTGATTTATACCAGCTTGTGTGGCCGCTCCGTGGCCAAGGAGAAGAGTAACTAACGCGGGTGCGGCGGTCAGATAGAGCGCTGTGAATGGTATGAGTGGTGCTACCGAGACTCGAAGGCCCCTAGATAGGGTACTTACAAAGTTTGAGCGCTCTCCGTGGGTGTAGTACTCGGATAGATCCGGTATTATCGCAGCCATTACTGAAAAAGCCGCGATTCCATAGGGGAGTTGAAAGAAGAGATACGAGTTGTTGTAGGCGCTTACAGCGCCAGCTTCGTGACCTTCGGCAAGAGCCAAGACGACGTACAGAGAGATCTGATTCGCAACTACGTATCCAAAACTCCAACCTGAAAGCCTAAAGATCTCCCGCACGGCGCTGTGGCGAAGGTCAAAGATAAATGATAGGGAGATATTGGATTTCAGAACTGCAATTATGACTACGAGACACTGAATTGCTACTCCAGCCGTTGTGCCCAATCCTAAGACAAAGAGAGGCGTGGAGGCGTGTGCTAGACCGCTGACTCGTTGCAATTCAGTTAGGCGAGCGTACGAAAAGTGAAATATAACTAGCGTCAAGATCGCGACGACGTTATTGGCGATTGGTGCAAAGGCGGGTACTTTGAAGTGGCGCTTTGTGTTCAAAAGTGATGTAGCGAGCGATATTACGCCGTAGAAAAAGAGTTGCGGTGCGAAGAAGCGAAGCAGGTTAGTGGCTGCTTGTAATTGAAGCTCACGGGTGGGTTGGTGGTTGGAGACGAAGTAGGCCCGCATGATTAGCGGTGCAAGAAGTTCGAAGAGAATACTTGCAACAATTAATGCCAAAGTTGTGATAGTTGATATTGCCGAAAGAGCTCGACGAGCTTCTCTACGTGACGTTCTTGAGGCCGACGCAACCATTACCGGTGTGATCGTCGAGGCTAAAACGCCTCCGATGAGAAGATCGAAAAAGGTATTTGGGGCGTTGTTTGAGAGGTTGAAGATATCCGATAACGTCGAAATTCCAAGGGACCATGCAATGACGCTCAACCTGAAGAGCCCAGTCACTCGACTGATCAGGGTCCCGATCGCCATTGCGCCTACGTGGCGTGAGCGGATCGATAACTTCGCAGTCAGTGACGAAAGAGCGGAAGTTTTAGTCTGCAATTTTTTCCTTCGGAAGCAAGTTGCTATTGCGCGGTCGTCCTCGCGAGAAGGTTCGTATCCACCAAATAATTAGCAGTAAGGCAAAGACAATCGTAACTACAGTTCCAATATAACCATACGCCCAGTAGTCGAATGTTATGTTCGATTGTCCGAGCTTTATGTAGCCATCGGGTGTAGTCACCGCGATAGTAGCTCTAAAGATTCCTGACGCATTGACGTTCATCGTAAGAGAAATGGTGTCGTTTGAAGAGGTGAGCCGTACGAGCCGTGAGTTACCACCATCCACCCGAACACGGTCGCTTATCAAAGATACTTTTACCTTTAGGTTTGTACTTGGACTCTTGGCGCTGATCGATATCGGAACAGTCGACCTTCGCGACGAGATGGTTACCGCCTTGCTGGCGGGAATCGTGATTCCACTAAATATCCTGGTCAAAATCTGATCATTTTCGTTAAGTAGAGATGACTGCGACCCTTGATTCAAGGGCGAAGTTGCAGCCAAAACGTTCGAAAGTAGATCGTTTATCACCTTGTCGGGAAGATTGGCACTAGCTGCAGACTGAATCTTGCGCATCGCAACTTGAATTTGGCCAATCTGGCCAATCGACTTAGGTGTTGCTCTCGAGAAAGTCCCTACCGTCTCGGGCGCAATCGATGAGGCAAGAGTCGTTGCGTTGGTCAAACTCTCGGTCTTTAGAAGGTGTGTAGAGGCGAGCCCTCCAAGGAAGTCGATCAAGGTTGATACCTCAGTCGAGCCTCTAATGGCAAGATTAGCGACCACTACCCGTTGATTTGGATCGTTCGGCTGATCCTCGTAGATCGCCGTAAGATCGCTCGTTAGAAGGCTTGCGTTGTAGTAGGGGTTCGAGGTCTTGATGAAGTCACTGCCGAGTTGCCTGTCCATAAGGAATGCCGCCACCGAGCCGCCACCCTTTGTCTCAAGATCTATCGGGGATGTGATCGTGTACTTGAGATCGGGGGTGTTTACATAGTTGGCGGGAATTATGACATTTGAAATTCCAAGGGCGCTGATTTGATCGAGTGACTTTTGATCGAGTTGGTAGTTGGTCACGAGGTACTTACTCGGAAGAATACTTGTCGAGGAGATAGCGGCTTTGGCTAATTGAAAGTTCGTCGCGATGAGGCTATCTACAGAGGTATTTGCCAACGATGCCAGGTCCAAAGGAGCCTGTTCGTCGACGTGGACTTCGTGATTTTGATTGTTATTCCAGCTGAGAAGACTCTTAGTTGCATTGCGGAGGATTGGTGACTTTGAAGTCGTTAGACCTTCGAGCTGCTGTCCTGTAAGGGTTAAGGTCGCCGAGATTTGAGGTAGCGAGATGAGTTCGTCTACCACCTCTGGCAACGAGGTCGCGATGTCTTTATTGCTCAATTGCGTTAGGTCGATGTTGATTGCCGTCCCAAGAGGGAGTGAAGGTACGGTGGTTCCTGAGGTTATTGATACGGGAATTCGTATCGTCGTAGTCACCTCGCCATCGGTAACTATGTTGAAGTGAATTGGATAGACGCCGTCACAGGGATTCGTACTGCATTCCGGAAGTGGAATCGCAATCCCGCTTTGTGTTACTCCGGAGGCTTGTGCCTGCGATAGGAGAGTTAGGGGAATGGTGATCTTTCCCGAACCAGTTATTGGAATTGCATTTGATACTGCGAGTGGCAGGTTTCCGTCGAAGAGGGTTGAGAAGTATTGAACTTCACTTCTGCTACTTAGGTGTGGATAGATATAAACCTCGAGGTATGAGTTTTTGGGGACGTTATTGATGGCGAAAGTCGTCTCGTAGGTTTGGTTGAGTACGGCGGTAGTTGGACCATTTAAAAGGGTGATGGTTGAATTATCAGATACCAGGGTCGAATTGTGTTGCAATTTGATGATCGACGAGAGATTAGTCGCGATAAGAGTGATGAAAATAGCGACGATGAGCCGTGCAACCTTAGTTGAGGCCCGCGCAAGTACCGCAGCGGCATCTATTCGTCTGTTATATGGGCGCATTTGATACTTACCAGAGGGATCTATTAATCTCAGTAAATAGAGACTAGGAAGACGAGGTGTATCTCATTGCACCTAGGCGGAATAGTCCACGGCGCAAACTCGGCATAATGCTTATCGACACTGCGCTACCTCGAAATAGTTAATCCGATTCATAATCGGTGGCTAATTGTGCCTATTCTAGAGGGTGTGGGACTTATCTTTGGAATGCATCAAAAATTTCACGAACACGATGCCGGAACTTCACACCCGGAGCGACCGGAGCGACTGACAGCAGTACTAAGCGGGATCGATGAGGCTCACTTGGGCGATGCAGTCAACTTCTTTGCGCCCACGCCTGCACCCATTGAATCCCTCTATCGAGTGCATGATAAGTCATACGTCGACGCTCTGAGGCGCTTCTGTCTTATGGGAGGTGGCCGACTCGATCCAGACACCTCAGTATCAGAGGCTTCTTGGGATGCTGCGATTTTGGCGGCGGGAAGCGGATTAGACGCGATCGCTCGTCTTGATAGTGGCGAGGCTGACTCTGCCTTTTTGGCGGTGAGGCCACCTGGTCACCATGCAGTCCTCGATCGAGCGATGGGGTTTTGTCTGATCAATAATGTTGCCGTTGCTGCGCGTGCCCTCTCTGACCGAGGCGAAAGGGTTCTGATCGTAGACTTCGATGCCCACCACGGAAATGGCACCCAAGACATCTTCTACACCGACCCCTCTGTGCTTTACGTGTCTTTTCATCAGTACCCGCTCTACCCTGGGACCGGTAGGGCCTCGGAGGTCGGTAAAGGTGAGGGTGTCGGCAGGACCATCAACATACCTCTTCCGGCAGGAAGCACAATCGGCACTTATAGGGCTGCCATCGATCAGATTATCGCGCCCGAAGTAGAGGCTTTCATGCCAACCTGGGTCCTGATATCTGCTGGATTCGATAGCCACTACATCGATCCCTTGACCGACTTGGGACTTACCTCATTTGACTATCGCATCTTTGTAGATTGGCTCTTCTCTCTGGTGCCAAGCGGAAAGCGAATCGTCTTTCTCGAGGGTGGTTATGACCTCGATGCTTTGAGGATCAGCACTGCCGAGACCCTAGCTGCAATGGTCGGCGAAGGCTTTGGCTTTGAAAAGAGCAGCAGCGAAGAAGTGGATCTTCGGACTATTGAAGCGATACGTATGGCAAGGGCGAGGTCTCTCGAACTCTAGTTTGTAGTTCTATGTTTTTAGATACCGAAGTGCAAAACCAAGTCACCGCATTAGGCCGAAGGCTTGCGAAGCTACGAGAGGTATTTATCCAAAGTGGCAATTCACTCTACTTAGTTGGTGGATCGGTTCGAGATCTGCTTTTAGGAAATGAGATCATCTCGGAGCGCCGAGTCGATGAAAGCGCCTTCGACGACTTTGAGGCGATCGACTTTGACTTTACAACCGATGCTCTTCCAGAGGTAACTAAGGAGCTGCTACTACCGATTGCTGAAGCGATTTGGGACGTTGGCGCGGCCTATGGAACGGTGGCGGCCCGGATTCGTGGTTTGACGATTGAGATCACTACTCATAGGGGAGACCTCTATCGTGAGGACTCTCGTAAACCGGTTGTAACGATGCCGACCACATTGGATGAGGATCTTATTCGTCGCGACTTTCGAATGAATGCTATGGCAATCGACTTTTTAGGAGATCGACCTTCTCTAGTTGATCCATTTGGCGGTGTTAAAGATATCCAAGATGGTCTGATCGCAACTCCGAGGGATCCAGTGCAGTCCTTCGAAGATGACCCTCTGAGAATGTTGCGCGCGGTTCGCTTTGCTGCGAAGCTTGACTTTCGGTTGGACGAAGGGGTCTTTGAGGCTATCCAATCGATGGTCGATCGTCTAGATATCGTCTCGGCGGAGAGGATTCGAGGCGAGATCGATAAGTTACTTTTGACGACGAGGCCGTCGGTCGGTCTTCGCCTTATGACAGAGACGGGCCTCGCGGCTAAGGTGCTACCAGAGCTTCCAGCGTTGGCACTCGAGCAAGACCCTATTCACCACCATAAGGACGTTTTAGAACACACTTACTCGGTAGTTGATAAAACACATCCAGACCTCCAACTACGCCTTGCAGCCCTATTTCATGACGTAGGAAAGCCACGTACTCGTAAGTTTGAAAAGGGTGGAGTCACCTTTTACAACCACGATATCGTCGGTTCGAAGATGACGAAAAAGCGGATGCGTGAGTTGAAGTACTCAACTGAGACGATAAATGCGGTATCGCGACTCGTATATCTTCACCTTCGTTTCCACACCTATCAGGCGGGGTGGACGGACAAGGCAGTGCGTCGATACGTCTCTGACGCTGGAGAACTACTCGATCGTTTGAATGCGTTGACGTTAGCGGATTGCACTACCCGAAACGCTAACAAGGTACGAGCCCTTGAAGATCGTATGGTTGAGCTCAAAGAGCGGATCGTAGATTTACGCGCAAGGGAAGAGCTTGACTCGTTGCGTCCAGAGATCGACGGCGTCAAAGTTATGGAAGTTCTAGAGATCGGTCCAAGTCGACAAGTCGGAGAGGCGCTTGCTTTTCTCATGGATATTCGCCTCGATGAGGGTATCTTGGGTGAGGATGAGGTAGTGAACCGACTAAAGGTCTGGTGGAAGGAACGAGGTGGAGCCACCGCCACCGGCACTGAATAGGTGTGAAATGAAAGCGTTTGAATAGCGAGGATTTGCTATCGGTCGTAAATACTTTATGTCTTAGGATTTACAAGTCACGAGGTAAAAAAGGGGCTGCGGATGGGTCAAAACATAGACGAAAAGTGGTGGTCGAGTGCGACCCTCTATCAGATCTACGTTAGGAGTTGGAAGGACTCTAATGGTGATGGCGTTGGAGACTTTAAAGGCCTTATAGGTAACTTCGACCACATTGTAGATCTCGGTGTCGATGGTGTTTGGCTTAGTCCAATAAACCCTTCACCCAACAAAGACTACGGTTACGACGTCGCGGACTACGTGGGTATCAACCCTGAATACGGAACTCTCGAGGACTTTATTGAGATGGTCGGACTATTTCAGAAGAATTCGATCAAATTGATCATGGATTTAGTTCCAAACCACTCGAGTAGTCAGCATCAATGGTTTATAGAGGCCTCAAAGTCGACCGAAAATAGCTACCGCGACTACTACGTTTGGTCAAAGGGACGCGACGGTGGTAAGACACCTCCCAACAACTGGTTGGACGCTACCGGCGTTAGCGCATGGACCTTTGATGACGCTACCGGCGAGTACTTCCTACACAACTTCCTCGTCGATCAGCCAGATCTCAATTGGTGGAATCCGAAGGTGCAACAGGAGTTCCGTGATATTTTGAAGTTTTGGTTCGATCTCGGTGTCGATGGTTTTCGCATCGATGTCGCCCACGGAATCTTCAAAGACGCCCAACTTCGGGATGACCCTCCAGCAAAGGGGGGCGAACTTGGTGCAAACTACCACGTCCTTCCCGTCTACTCAGCTAATCGTCCTGAGGTTCATGACCTTTACAAGAGTTGGAGAGAGATTGCTGAAAAGTACACTCCAGAGCGTGTCCTTCTCGGAGAGACATGGGTGAATGATCCAGTCGCTCTCGTTAAATTCTTTGGTGACGACGACGAACTCCAATTGACCTTTAATTTTGGCTTCGTTATGACTAAATTCAATGCAAGGGCGATGCACGATGCGGTACATCTGGCACTTTCAGAGCAACCGGCGTCATCGATTGCTACTTGGACTGGCTCTAACCACGATATCTCAAGATTTCCTACGAGATGGTGCGACAATGACGAAGCATTAATAAGGCTTGCACTGGTCTTTCTACTGACTATGCCGGGAGTTGTGGTGCTCTACTACGGCGACGAAATTGGAGGGGTTGACGCCGATATTCCGCGGGAATCGATGGTTGATACCATGAGCCTTGATTCGGTAAAGAATGTCTTCTTGCGTGATCGTGCCCGTACTCCTCTCCATTGGGATGACTCGAAGGGGAGAGGTTTTAGCTCTTCGGCTTCAACTTGGTTACCGTCGGTAGATGCACCATTTGGATCGGTTGCGGCACAGCGAGGCGACGACGGTTCGATCCTAAGCCTCACGAAAGAATTGATCAAGATCCATAAGGAGATTCACGGTAAAGCTCAAGTAATAGATATCTTTTTGAGCGATGAGAGATGGATCTATGAGATAAATGGTTTTATCGTTGATCTCATCTTCACAGGTAGTGATGGGGCATTGCCAATTCAAGAGTACCTACCAACAGATGACCTCGAAGCGATCATCGTAACAGCACCTAATGAAGCGAAAGTCTCTCTCGAAGGTGCGAGCGCAGCGATCTTTCGCCGTAAGTAGTAGGTAGCTATTTGGTAAAAAGAAAGGCACTCTCTCGGGAAAGAGAGAGTGCCTTTTTCATTTCTTTGTCGCCCTCGTTACCGAGAAGCGCCTTTAGGCGTTGCCGTTGGCGAAGTCATTTATCATATCGTGTGCTACGTGATCGCGATATTGAACCGGTGGAGACTTCATGAAGTAAGCGGATGCTCCAAGTACTGGCCCACCGATCTTTCGATCTGCGGCGATCTTGGCGCATCGTAGGGCGTCGATGATGACACCGGCGGAGTTTGGAGAGTCCCATACTTCAAGCTTGAGTTCGATATTCAAGGGGACGTCGCCGAAGTTGCGTCCTTCGAGGCGAATGTAGGCCCACTTGCGATCTTCTAGCCAAGCAACGTGATCGGATGGACCGATGTGAACGTTGTGCTCGTCTAGGGTCTTGTCAACTTGGCTTGTAACGGCTTGAGTCTTTGAGATCTTCTTTGACTCGAGACGATCGCGCTCGAGCATGTTCTTGAAGTCCATGTTTCCACCGACGTTTAGTTGGTAGGTTCGGTCGAGAACGAGGCCACGATCTTCGAAGAGGCGTGCAAGAACTCGGTGGACGATGGTTGCGCCTACCTGGCTCTTGATGTCGTCTCCAACGATCGGAACTCCAGCCTCGGTGAACTTAGCTGCCCACTCAGGGTCGGATGCGATAAATACCGGAATGGCATTTACGAAGGCAACCTTGGCATCGATCGAAGCTTGCGCATAGAACTTTTGTGCCTCTTCAGATCCAACTGGAAGGTAGCTAACGAGGACGTCAGCCTTTGTGTCTTTGAGGACCTGGGCTACGTCAACTGGTTCGGCAGGTGACTCTTCGATGGCCAAACGGTAGTACTTTCCGAGGCCGTCAAATGTTGGTCCGCGCATGACTGTTACGCCTGAGTCTTCGACTTCAGCAAACTTGATAGTGTTGTTCTGACCGGCATGTATCGCCTTCGAGAGATCGGTACCTACCTTGGTAGCATCTACGTCAAAGGCGGCAACAAATTCGATGTCGCCGACGTGGTACCCGCCGAGAACTACGTGCATCAAGCCAGGAACTGTTTCGTTGGGGTCTGCGTTTTGATAGTACTTGACTCCTTGAACCAAAGAGCTAGCACAGTTACCAATACCCGCCAATGCGACTCTAATTTTCTCGCCCATTAGTTGTCCTTTCTAAAATTCGCTGAGGTTACTTCCCCTTGAATTTCATTGTTTGAGAGACTTTGAACTAGTTGTCTGAGAAATTCGACTTCGTCATCAACTAGATCCGCCATTCTCTTATCTATTACAGTTGAGATCTTTGATTTGCTCGAGTAGGAGCCACTGGTCGTCCGACTCTTTGTTCTCTTCGCCTCAATGAGGGTTGTGATCCGATCGTTCAAGCGTTCAATGGCTGTCGCTATCGACGCTTCGTCGATCAGTGAAAGCCATGTGAGTACGTCGCGCTCGCTCTCTAGTGGAACGTGCTCTACTAACTCTGAAAAGAGCTTGAGGCCAATATCCGTTATGACATATAACTTCGTATTGCGTCCGCTTCTTTCAGATGAAAATGCACGCTGTGGAACTAGGTCTTTGAGCCAGTCCCTCTTAGTTGCAGAGTCACCAGTGATTGAACCGGTGGATATGAAGTCACTCTCCCCGTTGGAGCTGCTGACCTCTTCAATCGCCGCACGTTCTTCGAGTCGCCCGAGGGCGGGATATAAAGATCCGAAAGAGAATTGAAGGAGTGGACCGCACCCGCTTGAGAGAGTCTTTCTTATTTGATATCCATTTTGCGGAGTCTTACTTCTAAGAACGGAAAGAATGGCTAGTTCGAGAAAGGTTGATGCACCGCGTCCCAATTGCTCACTCCTCCCAGCTAGTAGTTTTTCCGATATATCAAACTGATATATCAATACTTTATTCCGTCTAATCGAGAATTCCGTCAAACGGGGATCCACTTTCTATTGATGGCGCTTTGATTTGCCGATAACGAAGAGGAGTCAGTGAAAGATCGGTAACATTTAAAAAAGTGATGTTCGACAAAGACAATCTCAAAGGTGTAAGGGAAAGGTCAATCGACTTCGTGCTAGCACGAAGGGCGTTGATACGCGCATACAACAGAGGCGAGCTTTCCAAAGAAGAGATATGCGATGCCCACCCCGAATTGATACGAGCAGCTTCCAATCTCGGCGTGGAGAAGGCAGATGAATGCCCAATCTGCAAGAAGGGCAAGGTCGTCAACGTCTACTACGCCTTCGGTCCTAAGTTGCCATCCCACGGAAGGTGTCTTGAGAATCGAAGTGGGGAGGTCGAGCGCTACTTACTTTCAGACCTTGAAGTCAAGGTTTATGAGGTCGAGGTGTGTCTGTCGTGCCACTTCAACCACCTAACTCGTATCTTGGCGCCATTTGTTTTAGAGGTCGAAAGCGCTTAACTTCGATTTTCCTATTGATCTTTGGTTGTCGATGGAATAAAGTTAGCCTTTATTGTTTGATTACTACATAGTGCCTGCAGCTTGTACGCGCGGGACACGGGAGGTAGAAATGACTTCTGAGCGTATCACCGTACCTATGGTTCGGTCCAACAAAGTATCACGGGGCGCCGAGCCGCTCGCAATGGTAACTGCCTACGACTTTCACAGCGCTCGACATGTAGATCTTTCCGGTGCAGAGATGATCTTGGTGGGCGACTCTCTAGCAATGGTTGTCCTTGGTCATGGCGACACTCTCTCGGTCACTATCGACGATATGGCCTATCACACTAGAGCAGTGAAGGCAGCAGATACCCGAGCAATGGTCGTTACCGATATGCCTTGGATGAGTTACCATACCTCTCGTTCAGATGCAAAGAAGGCAGCGGCAAAGCTAATCCGCGCTGGTGCCCAAGGCGTTAAGGTTGAGGGAGGAAAGAAGCGTGCGGCGGTAGTTGAATCCCTCGTTGACGCTGAGATTCCTGTCGTAGGCCATATTGGTTTGACGCCGCAATCTGTAAATGCCTTCGGTGGTTTCAAGGTTCAAGGCAAAGATCTTGAGGCTGCGAAGGCGATTATCGAAGATGCAAAGGCGATCGAAGCCGCCGGTGCCTTTGCGCTGGTGCTTGAGGCTATTCCAGACGTATTGGCGAGAGAGATTACCGCTCAGCTTGGTATACCAACGATAGGGATTGGCGCTGGTTTGAGCTGTGACGGCCAGGTACTTGTATACCACGATGTTCTTGGATACGGAGTCGGGCGCCGTCCGAAGTTTGTAAAGGCATACGCCGATATCGAGCAGGTCTCGGTAGATGCGCTTTCGAAGTTCGTCAAAGAGGTTCGTACAGCGCAATTTCCTACGGAGGCTCATAGCTACCACTCCACCGATGAGAGGGTAGGAAAGCTCTACTAGGTCAAAGCCATCTTCTAATGGGAGTGTGCGTGCCACAGTTTTAAGTCAAGTATGCTTAATGGTTTGATATTGTGGGTAACACCACCCCTGCTCTGCATTCGGCAGAGCCCCTACTTTTGGTAGGGTCCGGAGGAGGAGAAAAGATGGTACGACCATACGAGCTGATGGTCATCCTCGACTCACGTCTAAGTGACGGAGACGCGGATGCTATTGTCAATCGTGTAACAGATCTTGCTCGTCAAGATGGTAATGTAGGAAAGATCGACCGTTGGGGTCGTCGCAAGCTTGCATACGAAATCAACAAGGTGCAAGAGGGCAACTATTCGGTAATCGAGTTCGGTTCAACGCCTCAAACAGTCGCTGAAATCGCTCGTGTTCTCTCCATCACCGATGGCGTACTTCGCCACAAGATCATTCGGCTTCCTGAACGTGTCGCGGGTAGCACTCCCGCCAAAGAGGCATCTGCATAAATAACGCGAGTAATTACTCGCGACACTTGCGAATCTGGAGAAAGCTGTGTCGAACGGAAATTCGGTAACTCTAATAGGTAATGTCACGCGTGACCTCGAGCTTAGGTATACCCAATCTGGGCTTCCAAGCGTGACCTTTAGCATCGCCGTCAACCGACGGTGGCAAAACCGGCAAACAAATGAATGGGAAGAGTCCACTTCTTACTTTGACGTCGTCTGCTGGAGAGAGCTTGCTGAGCATGCTTCACAGTCTCTAGAGCGCGGCTCGCGCGTAATAGTCCACGGACAATTGCAGCAGAGAACTTGGGAAGACCAAGATGGTCAGAAGAGAACAAAGAACGAAATTTTGGCTGAAGAAGTTGGTCCAAGTCTTCGTTATGCCTCAGCTCAACTAAACAGAGCAGAGCGCAGGCAACGAGGAGGAGAGTCCTCTACACCTCAGCAGAGTTATAGCGCCCCGGCGCCTGCTGCTGCAAAAGGGCCTTCCTTCCAGGAGATCAACCCAGCTAGTTACAGTGACGAAGGAGAGGAGCCTTTCTAATGGCTAAAGGTGACAAGAGTACTTCGCGTCGAGCTCCAAAGGAGACGACGAAGAAGATTAAGAAGAAGGTCTGTCTTTACTGCATCAAGAAGATCGACTATATCGATTACAAAGACGTAGACCCATTGAAGAAGTTCATGTCAGAGCGTGGAAAGATTCGCGCCCGTCGAGTATCTGGAAACTGCGACCAGCACCAACGCGCGATTGCAAATGCAATCAAGAACGCGCGCGAGATGGCACTGCTTCCTTACACCCAGCGTATGGTTGCCGAGAGAACTTCACTTCGTGGACCAAAGGTCGATAGAAGCGAAAAGTTCGAAGCACCAGTTAAGGATCAAGTAGCGGTTGAGTCCATCGAGGAAGTTGAGATGGAGGAGGCAAACTAATGCGCATCGTACTACGTAGTGACCTCGCGAATCTTGGCAAGCGTGGCGACATTGTAAATGTGGCCGACGGCTATGCCCGTAACTTTCTGATCCCACAGGGACATGCCATCATCGCAACCGCTGGTATCCAGGCGCAAGCCGATGCAATGCGTCGTTCACGTGACCTCAAGGATCGTAAGAACCGTGAAGGTGCTGAGTCAGTTGCACGAGTCTTGGCTGGTGGCCGAGTTACACTCGCGGGCAACGCAGCACACGAAGGAGTCCTTTATGGTTCGGTAACTCAACATGAGATCACCGAAGCTATTGAGGCTGCTTACGCTCTAACCTTGGATCGTAAGGCTGTACACCTTGACAACCACATCAAGAAGTTGGGCGAGCACGATGTACTCGTCGTTCTTCACCCAGACGTTAAAGTAACGGTTACAGTAGCAGTAACTGAGTAGGTGTTTTATATACCTTGAAGGGAGGCCCGTGTTCGTTTGAACGCGGGCCTTTTTTTGACCCAAAGATAGGAACGTTATGGCGAGAAGTGGTGACGGCGACTATATCGGCGCATCATCTGAACGATCGATACCTCATAACCTTGAGGCGGAAGAGTCGCTTCTCGGGGCGATGTTACTTTCAAAGGATGCTATCGGCGAGGCCCTCGAGCGATGCTCAAAGGAAGACTTTTACAAGCCCAGCCATCAGATCGTCTTTGAGGCGATCCAGCGTTTAAATAGCAAACTTGCAGTTTGCGATACAGTCAGTGTCTCAGATGAACTCCGCCGAATGGGAAAACTCGAGGCCGTTGGTGGAACGGGTTATTTGATTGAGTTACTCGCTTCTACACCAACGATGGGAAGTGCAGCTCGGTACGCAACCATCGTAGAGGAGTACTCTCTCCTTCGAAAGTTGATTGCGGCGGCGACCAAAGTCGCTGAGATGAGCTACTCAGTTCCGGAGGATGTAAATGAAGTTCTCGACAAAGCAGAGTCGTTAATATTCGAGATCTCTAGTAAGAAGAGTTCAAATACCCTTGTTGCTCTTAGGGATGCACTTAATCGGACGCTAGATGATCTCGAGGCAAGAAGTAACAGCAGTGACCATATCAGTGGTATTTCAACTGGTCTAGACGAATTAGATGAACTGCTTTCGGGTCTTCAAAAGTCGGCAATGATTATTGTGGGCGCGCGTCCCGCTATGGGAAAGACTGCATTTGCCTTGGGTATCGCGAGCCACGTATCTGCTAGGCAGCAACTTCCAGTTCTCATCTTCTCCCTAGAGATGAGCCACATTGAACTTACTCAGCGTATTCTCGCCTCCGAGGCGCGCGTTGACTCCAAGCGGTTGAAGAATGGAGACTTGAGTAACGAGGAGTGGCAGCGCATATCAAAGACCTTCTCGACTCTTGGAAGCGCCCCACTTTATATCGACGACTCGCCCAATGTTTCGGTGCTCGATATTCGTACCCGTGCACGAAAGTTGAAGGCTAACCTCGGTGAACTTGGACTTATAGTCGTCGACTATCTTCAGTTGATGTCAGGTGGTATGCGTGCCGAGTCGAGGCAGGTACAGGTTTCAGAGATCTCTCGAGGCCTCAAGCTTCTTGCTAGGGAGTTGGAAGTCCCAGTTGTTGCACTCTCGCAGCTTTCGAGAGGCGTCGAGAGTCGCCAAGATAAAAGGCCGACCCTTGCGGACTTGCGCGAATCGGGATGCCTTGATGGTTCGTCAAAGATCCTTCTTGCAAGTGGTGAAGAGGTCACTATCGCTTCGCTAGAACGATTGACTCCATATGGCCCAGTAGAGGTCATCTCCTACGACGACGAGACCGGTACCCTCGTTCCAGCCATCGCTAAACGCGCGTACTTAAGTGGCTATCGTCCGATCTTTAAAGTAGAGATCGAAGGTGGAGAAGAGATAGTTTCGACCCTAAATCATCGCTATCTGACTCGGGATGGTTGGAAGATGCTTTGGCAGATTAATGAGGGTGAAGAGGTCGCAATCGCAACAGACGGTGATGCAGCCGGTTGTGGTAGAGAAGGCGGTTCGCTTAAGGTCGCAAGCAGGGTGGTTACCTATCGAAGGTTCGTCGAAATTCATCAAGTAGGGTTTGATGCGGTCTACGACCTAGAGGTAGAGGGCCACCATAACTTTGTAGCCAACGGAGTAGTGGTTCATAACTCGCTGGAGCAAGATGCGGACGTTGTTATGTTTATCTCACGAGATACAGGTGGCGCCGAAGATGAGTTTCAAGATAAAAATAGTGCGGAAATTATCATTGCAAAGCACCGTAGCGGACCCATCGGATCGGTGAATCTCACCTACATTCCTTCATTTACGAAATTTGCGAACCGTAAGCGTCCGAAGAACCAGTATCAAAGTGACGACAACTAAGGAGTCAAAGGGTCAGCTTTATCTTTTGGCGGCCGTTTCGATTTGGGGCGCGGCGCCCGTTGCAACATATGCCCTCGGAGAGAGGTTTTCTAGCAGCTGGCTCTTCTTTTTAAGGCTGGTTCCAACAGGGGTTGCCTTCTTTCTCGTCTACGTTGTGCGCTCGGTAATTGCTCGCAAGGTCGTTACGCCGGTAAGGGGCGATATAGGTCGCATTCGGGCTTTGGCGTACTCTCTCTTTGGAGGTGTGGCCTATAACTTGTTTATCTCGCTCGCGCTCGTTACAACTTCAGCTTCGGTGGTTGGAATAGTTCTTACTACTGAACCAGTTTGGATCGTCTTTATTGATTCTTGGGCGAGGCGTCAAATGCCATCTAAGAGGGTAGGTCTTTCGCTTATCGTCGCAATTTCGGCTAGCCTCATTCCCCTTATAGGCGGCGCTAGTGGTGGTAGGCATGCTAATTCGGCCCTTGGTGTCGTCTTTGCAACACTTGCCGCTGTATCTTGGGGACTGTTTACCGTTTTGTCAGAGCGTTGGAATTGCCCAGCCTTTGATAAGAGTGCACAATTATCTTTGACCTCTGCGCCTTTGGCGCTACTTGCTCCCTTCGTCTTTGGAGGGGTGCGCCCCAATTATTTAACTTTGGCGAGTGTCGGCGAGATCGCTACTATTAGCCTTGGCTCCAATTTAGTTGCAATGGTTGCTTGGATTCGGGGAGTTTCAAGTGGTGGCTCCCAGGTTGCGGCACTCTTTCTCTACCTGCAACCTATCGCTACGATAGGACTGTCGGCGTTACTTCTGCACCAGTCCATCTCCGCTCTTACCATCTTGAGTCTGATTTTGGTGGTTGGAAGCGTAATCAACGTTAGTCGTAATTAGGCCATAGCTAGAAGGAAGTCTCTAGCTATGGCCGTTGGTGTTACTTAGCTGCTAGGTTGCGGAGGACGAACTGCAAGATTCCACCGTGGCGGTAGTAGTCGAGCTCTCCTGGTGTGTCGATTCGAAGTCGAACAGTGAACTCTTTATTATCAGCTACTACCTGCAGCGTGGCTGGCTTGCTCCCGGAGTTTAGGGACTCTACTCCAAGTATGGAGAAGTCTTCATACCCCGTAAGTCCCAAAGAATCGACGTTTTCTCCCTCAAGAAATTGAAGAGGAAGAATACCCATGCCGACCAAGTTGGAACGGTGGATGCGCTCAAAGCTCTCAGCAATAACTGCCTTTACGCCTAGGAGGTTAGTTCCTTTGGCGGCCCAGTCTCGAGATGAACCTGATCCGTACTCTTTACCAGCGAGGATTACCAAGGGGACTGAACGCTCTTTGTACGCCATAGCAGCATCGTAGATCGTAGTGATCTCGCCATCTGGGAGCAGTTTGGTGTAGCCACCCTCTTTTCCGTCGGCAAGACGATTGCGAATACGAATGTTCGCGAGGGTTCCCCTAATCATCACCTCGTGGTTACCGCGCCTTGCCCCATAGGAGTTGAAGTCCTCACTGCTAACGCCATTTTCTGTTAGCCAGATACCAGCGGGAGAGGTAGCTCTAATGTTGCCAGCGGGAGAGATATGATCTGTGGTGACAGAGTCACCAAAGATCCCTAGAACCTTGGCTCCAGATATGGCCGTTACTGGGGCTGGCTCCTTTGGAATCCCTTCGAAGAATGGAGCCTGACGTACGTACGTCGAAGTCTCATTGTTCCACGCGAAGTGATCCCCGGTTGGTATCTCGAGAGATCTCCACCTTTCATCGCCTTCGAATGCTCCTGCATAGGAGGAGGTGAACATTTCAGTTCCGATTGCCTCACGGATTACCTCTGCGACCTCTTTCTCAGTTGGCCAGATGTCCTTTAGAAACACATCTTTGCCATCGGCATCGACTGCGATTGGATCGGTCATAATGTCGATATTCATGGTGCCCGCTATTGCATATGCGATCACAAGCGGTGGAGAGGCAAGGTAGTTCATGCGCACATCAGGATTGATTCGACCCTCGAAGTTGCGGTTTCCAGATAGGACTGAAACGGCCGCGATGTTACTTTCATTGATAGCTTGCGATACCTCTGAAATGAGTGGTCCTGAGTTGCCGATGCATGTCGTGCAACCGTAACCAACAAGGTAGAAACCCATCTTCTCGAGGTACGGAGTGAGGTTAGAGCGGTCGTAATAGTCCATTACAACTTTGGAACCAGGGGCAAGAGTCGTCTTTACCCAAGGCTTCCGGGTAATACCGCGCTCCACAGCTTTCTTCGCAACTAGGCCGGCGGCCACCATGACGGATGGGTTAGAGGTATTGGTACACGAGGTGATAGCTGCGATGACAACGGCACCGTGTTCGATGTTGAAGCTCTTAGAGTCAGGTAGTGTCACTTCACCCTTGGCATCACGATCTCCGTTCGAGATTGTTATCTGCTTAGCCAGGGCCTCTTCGAAGCTCGCCTTCGCAGCACTTAGCGAGACGCGATCTTGTGGCCTTGAGGGACCAGCTATTGAGGGAACCACGCTGGATAAGTCGAGTTCAAGTTTTTCATCGTACTCGGGTTCGAGGGTTGGATCTAGCCAGAGACCCTGTGCTTTAGCGTACGCCTCAACAAGGGCGATCTGCTCTTTTGAACGTCCCGTTAATTCGAGGTAGCGGATGACTTCGTTGTCAATCGGAAAGACTGTGATCGTAGAGCCGTACTCAGGCGACATGTTTCCGATTGTCGCGCGATTTTCAAGGGGAACATTTGCACAGCCAGGTCCATAGAACTCCACGAACTTTCCGACGACGCCATGTTTTCTCAGCATCTCTGTTACGACAAGGACCAAGTCAGTCGCGGTTGTTCCAGCAGGTAGCTCTCCTGTGAGCTTAATTCCAACTACCTTGGGAATGAGCATTGATATGGGCTGACCAAGCATCGCAGCTTCGGCTTCAATGCCGCCGACGCCCCAGCCAACCACTCCTAGGCCATTTATCATTGTCGTGTGAGAGTCAGTGCCGACAAGGGTGTCAGGGTAGGCGACTCCTTGGTCGTCTACGAAGACAACCCTCGCTAGGTATTCAAGGTTGACTTGATGGCAGATTCCGGTGTCAGGTGGTACCACGACGAAGTTATTGAATGCCTGCTGACCCCACCGGAGGAATTGGTACCTCTCTTTATTCCTCTGTGCTTCAAGGGCGGCGTTGATCGAAAATGAGTTGGACGTTCCAAAGTCGTCGGCGATGACCGAGTGGTCAATGACGAGCTCCGCTGGGACGAGGGGATTGACATTCGATGGATCTCCACCGAGGCTAATGATTGCGTCGCGCATCGTCGCTAGATCGACGACGGCCGGTACTCCGGTAAAGTCCTGCATCAAGATACGTGCTGGAGAAAATGCAATCTCGCGTTCTTCTTTGCGGGAGGAGATCAAGGCGGTGATGTCATCTGGCGTAACTGAAACGCCATCTTCTTTTCTGAGGAGATTCTCGAGGAGGATCTTGAGCGAATAGGGAAGGGTGGCTACAGCACCCAACTTCGATTCATCGGCGATTGAGTAGATCGAATAGGTTTTATCACCGACAGTAAGTGAGCGCCGTGTTCCGAAGGTGTCGGCCATTGATTCTCCTTAGTAGATTCGTTTTTTCTCAATGTTACTAAATTGAGGGTTTGACTTACTAATCGAGCTTCATGAGTGCCTTTGGTTCGATTTCGGTAAAGCCTTCCTTAACTCTAAGTAACGTAAGTTTCATCTCAAACGATTGAGGACTAGAATGATGCCATGACCTCCGTCGAAAACAAAAAGCCGCATCCAAATATCGAATCACACAAACTACATCGTGCGGGATGGCTAAGAGCCGCCGTCCTAGGTGCTGACGACGGTATCGTCTCTACTGCCTCCATCATGATTGGCGTAGCCGCGGCGGCCGCCTCGCGTTCGGGAATCCTCGCAACCGGATTAGCCGCTCTAGCAGCCGGTGCCATGGCAATGGCTGCTGGCGAGTACGTTTCAGTCTCCTCGCAAAGCGATACAGAGGAGGCCGATCTAGCAAGAGAGGCTCTCGAGTTAGAGCACTATCCTGAGGCCGAGCTTCGGGAGCTAGCAGGCTTTTATCAAGAGCGTGGACTCTCCAAGGAGCTTTCTCTACAGGTCGCCGAAGCGCTAACTGCTCACGATGCCCTTGGTTCGCACGCTCGCGAGGAACTTGGAATCGCCGATATGAATCGGGCAAATCCAGTTCAAGCTGCGCTTGCATCTGCCGCCGCCTTTACCTTCGGTGCAATCTTCCCGATCGTGGCACTCCTTCTTTCACCGTCTTCCGTGAAGATTCCCGTTATTGTCGTAGTGGCCATTGTTGCCCTGGCAGTCATTGGATGGGTCGGAGCCAAGGTCGGTGGAGCCAAGCCAATTCGAGCAACACTTCGAGTTATGGTCGGTGGATCACTTGCCATGGCGGTAACTGCTGGCGTTGGAGCTCTCTTTGGCCACAGCGGCCTCTAGAAGGGTCGAGACCAGCTAGCCGACGAGGGTTTGCAGCTGTTCAAGTAGTCGCATCAGCGTCCCCCGAGTATTGCTTGGCAATATGACGTCGTCGATCTCAAAGGCGTCGGCAAGAGAGAGTGCGCTAGTGGACTTTAATAGTGCCTGAAGGAGTTCGTTGTACTTTGCCTCCCTTTCAACAGGGTCGGCAATTGCTTCGAGCTCCTTTCTATATCCAAGGCGAATTGCACCTTCGGGGCCCATACCCCCGAATTCACCCGTTGGCCAAGAGACTGTTTTGAGGGGTTCTTTGAAGGAACCCTTTGTCATTGCCATTGCGCCTAATCCGTAACCTCTACGAATTACTACAGCGATGACCTCAGATTCACAGGTTGCTCCTTCGATAAAGAGTTGTCCAAAGGTGCGAAGGCCCCCTTCGGCCTCTGCTGTTGGCCCAACAATAAAACCCGGAGTGTCTATGAAGGAAATTATCGGTAGATCGAATTTATTGGCGATTCGATATGCGACTATGGCCTTTGCGGCGGCGTCTCGGTCGATAGCTCCAGCTAAATGTCGGGAATCATTTGCCATAATTAGAGCGGAGTAACCCCCTATTCGAGCTAGGTAGACCCTTAGGTTTTTGGCGAAGTTAGGCCGAAGCTCGATCTTTGTCTCAGAGTCGACTAAGCCATCGATGATAAGGTCAAGGTCGAAGGTGCGCCCCCTCTTGCTGGGAACCACGTGATCAAGGTCGATCGTCGTTTTCGCATCCGCGAAGTTATCTACTTTTTTAGAGATAACCCCTAGTGCTAACTTGCATAATTCGATAGCACCTCTCATATTGATAGCCCTTATATCGATTGTGCCGTTTTCTTCAAGAACATCGATTGGTCCAACTTCGCTGGGATGGAATGTTCCGAGGCCACCGCCCTCTATCATCGCGGGGCCTCCCATTCCCATCGAGAGGCCATCCGTGCCGATAATCAAATCTGCGACAGCTGCTAGGGCGGCATTTCCAGCAAAGGTGTAGCCGCTCACGATAGCAATATGAGGGACCTTCTTTGAGAGTTTGGCGATCTCTGCAAAAGAGCTCACTTCGAGACCCGTTGGAACAAAGCCGTCGGAGTCGCCTGGCCTTCCTCCTCCGCCATCGGCGAAGGTTACCAAGGGGAGTCGTCGGCGCGAGACGATATCGAGGATTCGGTCGAGCTTTCGGTGATTTTGGAGACCTTGGGTTCCAGCAAGAACGTCGTAGTCGTAGCAGATGGTTGCGACCGCAGTGCCATTTACAGTACCGACACCCGTGATGACTCCGTCGTTTTGAGTCCTTTCAACTA
The DNA here is from genome assembly GCA_021826315.1 of Actinomycetes bacterium. Taxonomy (GTDB): domain Bacteria; phylum Actinomycetota; class Acidimicrobiia; order Acidimicrobiales; family Acidimicrobiaceae; genus Acidithrix. The sequence continues at coordinate 31,264 of JAKAZZ010000008.1, read as the reverse complement.
ATTCGTTGTAGGGACGCCTTCGTCTTTGGGCGGCGATGGCAAATCTGCCGTACTCTTCGAAACTACCGTCGTCAAATAGTAGCTCGATGCGTTCGAGGGCGGTCAGTTCTCCCTGGCGCCTACCATTTCGAATGCGCGCAGCCTGGGTGTTATAGAGGGAATCCCGATGCGATAAGAGCTCAAATTCGGGGGAGAGTGATTCGTCGTCGGTCCGTTTGGGGACGCTAGTTTCTTCGACAGTTGATTCGATCGTGCAGATGACGTCTCCAACTGAAATTTGGCTGCCCGTTGTAAAGTTGACGGTTAGCACTCTCCCCGCTGCCTCCCCCTTTACCTCGTACTCCATCTTCATTGACTCTACGTAGCAGATGATCGTCCCCTCGGCCACGGGGCTACCCACTAAAATGCGCACTTCACTTATCGTGCCCGATACCGGTGACGATACGTCGTAGTTCATCTGATCTTTACCAACTTTGCTCTAGTTAGATAGAACCTAACAAAGGTACCGATTGGAAAGTGGTGAAATTATAGATTCGCTAGTGGGTGTGGGGACGGAGGATCATATCTTCATCGAAGGTGGGTGATTCTCCGCAGACTGGGCATGGCGGAAATACCTCGGAGTCGATGATCCATTGAGGGTCAACGTCGATGATCTCGATGCCTGCCAGAACTGTAAGTAACATGCCTTTGGCGAAGAGGTCGCGAACCTCTTCCTTGCGAATCCCGCCCACGTCGGCTACCTGCGCCCATAGTTTTTTGTAGCGCTCTCTTACGAGGGCTCCAATCTCGGGTACGGATGCGGCGGCGTAGCACTGTAATTGGGCGCGGAGCAGATCTTTATCAGAGAGGTAGTTGAGATATGCGTTCCCGATCGCCAGAAGAGCATCGCCCCCACTCAATCCCACGGAAGCCTCTCGCATTAAATCTTCTACGCGGTCGAAAGCGTAATCTATGCACGCGGCGATGAGTTGTGATTTGGATGGAAAGATTCTAAATAGGTACGCTTGAGATATACCTGCGTCGGCAGCAATACTTGCAGTCGATGTTGCATTGAAGCCGTTATTTGCGAAATGTGCAAGGGCAACGTCAATTATCTCTTTTCGACGTAGTTCGGCTGGCTTTCTCTCTTTGGTCAACCGATGAACCTTCCACGCTTTTGTCGCTTGTATTAAAGACCATGTCATCAAAGATGACCTTTTTAGTATAACAACGTCAGCGATGCAAATTTGGAGCCAATGAAGCAAGCCACGCATCTAGGAGGATTCATAGTAAAGTTGATGAAGTCTTTGAGGCGTTTGGAACCTTTACTCTCGTATCGGTGATACCTATAAGTTACGCTCCTTGTGGCTCGGTCGTGTAGATTCTTCCTTTTGAGCGAAGTTTGGTTGTGTTCCTTCGCGGGGTTAGGCGGTGCGTGGTGGGTCGTGATCTAGTGGGAGTCATTGGCGAGAATCTCGTTGACCTTATAGTAGCCAGCGATAAACCACCCGTTTTGGTTGCCGGAGGCGGCCCTTTCAACGTAGCTAGGACGATCTCTCGTTTGGGAGCTCGGTCCCTCGCCCTTATGGGGATCTCAGAGGATATTTTTGGACGGGGAATTCGAAAGAAACTGGTTGAAGATGGCGTGATTCTTGGATTTTCCGAATCATTGGTCTATCCTACGACCGTGGCGATAGCAGAAGTTGAAGATGGAGTTGCTAGCTATCACTTCCACCTCCATGAGACGGCGGCATTTCAGGTAGATCTTCCATCGTTAGATAATGTTATTAATCGGTATGCGTCCGAACTAGGCGCTCTCTACATCGGTACCCTTGCCCTTTTTGTCGAACCTATGGCTACAGCGGGCGAAGAGTTGATCCTAAATTGCGCAGAAGACATCATCGTCTTAATCGATCCAAACTGCCGTCCAGCAGCCGTGCGCGATAGGCAAGATTACGTCGATAGGGTTAGGAGAATATTTTCGCGGAGCGACTTGGTTAAGGTAAGCACTGAAGACCTCTTCTATCTCTTTGGGGATGAACCTCACAAAGATTCGGTTCGAAAGATTCAAGAGGCGGGCGCAAAGATCGTCTTCGTCACCAATGGAGCATTACCCCTCGAGTTGTACCATCCTGGTGGATTTGAAACCTTTGACGTTTTGGAAGTGGATGTTATTGATACGGTTGGCGCCGGCGACTCATTTGTTGGCGGCTTTTTGGCCTATTGGTTGCAGAGGAAGTACAACAGGGCCGACCTAGAAAACTTTGAGTTTGTCAAAGATGGCGTGAAGGCGGCGATGGAGGTATCTGCCATTACTTGTCAGAGAGAGGGTGCAGAACCTCCCCTAAGAATCGAGATCGGTAACTCCTCCCACTGGAGGTAGGGTTTGTCAACCTGATTACCGACTTTGGCTCTATTTATTTTATTACCGCGAGAGTTTGAGTTCACCCCGAATCGCCGTTGGTTGGGCGTTAGCGCCGTCATCTTTGGAATTTCAAATTAGGCAGTAAGTTGCAACGGTGGCGTGCCAAACCGATTGGCTGTCGGGGTTCCTTTTTGCGCTAGGAAGACTATCAAAATAATAACGCCGAAAAACGGTACTAAGAAGAGGAACAGCCAAAATCCACTTCTATCGGTGTCGTGTAGACGACGAACCGCAAGCGACAATGCTGGGATAAAAACTGCTAGAACATAGAGTCCGTAGAAGGCTGCATAAAAACTGGAAGTCGCCGAAAGCGTTGAAGTCACGGTCGCAACTATTGCACTAGCTAGCGCAAACCACCAGTACTCGCCTCTTCCTGCTCGTCCTTGGAAGTTTACATAATTTTTGAAGGCTAAGGTTATTGCCGATATCAACACCATGTTGGTGATGCTATCAGTAAGCGCGAGGCCGTTCAATAAAAAAGCCAAACTTTTCGGCACCGTCGTATTTTCAGTGAAGTAGAGTCCAAACGCTTACCCGATCGTCACACGGCCTTTTGGTTATCGACTTACTACTGGGTCAATCGGCGTTAAGGAGTCTTCGCCAATTCTCCGTCATAGGCAAGCTAGATCGTAGCTACGGGCATATGAGTGAAGCCGGTTTCCATCGACGCAGCTTTTGCGAGGTGGGGTAACGCGAGTCAATTGATAGTGAAATCCCTAACTTCTTACCAAGGTTTTCAAGAACTCGCTATACCGACAATTGTGCTAATAGGCAATAACGTCCTGCTTATTGACTCTAGAGTTCATAGTATTTAATGTGCTTTGCAACGAGTTTTCAAATTATATAGATTCCAAAGTAATGACATTTTTTCGTTATTAGGGATGCGTTTTCGGTATCCTTTAGTCATATCTGTAATTTTTAAAATTTTCAATTTGGGTGATCGAATTTAACTGACTGTCCTGTATTGTTGAATTAGCTCAAGATTGTTTGCCTAAAGTCCTTCGGCTGGCAAACTGGCAACCGCTCCCGCAGAACGGTGCCCCCGAAGGAAGAGCTGGTAGTTGCGTAATGCTACAAGGCGGGGTGTCCTTTCCGGGCCATCCCTATCGTTAGGAGATGAGTTACGGTGCTCTTTCGAATGTGTTTGATCTGACAGCTATAGGTTGAAGCTTTTCAGCTTTCCTCGCTCAACAATTCGCTCGAAAATTCCCGATTAACGGGGTATCTGTACTAACTCGTCTTCTTTTACTTAGGAAGGGAAATAACTCTTATGTCATCATGGGGCTTCGAAACCAAGCAAATTCACTCAGGTGCAGTCGCCGATCCCACTACGGGGGCGCGCGCTGTTCCGATCTATCAAACCTCGAGTTATGTATTTCGAGACACCGAACATGCAGCAGCTCTCTTTGGTTTGAGTGAACTTGGAAACATCTACACTCGTATTCAAAACCCAACCCAGGCGGTCTTCGAAGAGCGTCTAGCAGATCTCGAGGGTGGAGTGGGAGCCTTGGCTACGGCTAGCGGTCAAGCGGCAGAGACGATTGCGCTCCTGAACTTGGCTGAAGGTGGCGGGCACATTGTAGCGTCCTCATCGCTCTATGGAGGAAGTTATAACCTCCTGCGTCACACCTTTTCCAAGTTGGGTATCGACGTTACCTTTGTCTCCAACCCAGATGATCCATCTGAGTGGAGAAGTGCGGTTCGTGACAATACCAGAGCATTTTATGGAGAGACCATCGGTAATCCCAGAGGAGATATCTTCAACTTTGAAGGTATCGTGCCAGTTGCCAAGGAATTTGGAATTCCCCTAGTAATTGACAACACCTTAGCTACTCCATATCTTTGTCAACCTCTTGCCCATGGGGCTGATATCGTAATACACTCGGCAACTAAATTCATTGGTGGTCATGGTACTTCAATCGGTGGAATCATCGTCGATGGCGGAACCTTCGACTATGAGGCAAGTGGTCGTTTCAAGAACTTTACGGAGCCCGATCCCAGCTACCACGGGCTTATCTTTAGTGAGCTACCGGAGCCCCTCTTTGCGGCTCGCTATATTCTGAAGGCCCGTTTACAGTACCTCCGTGACGTTGGAGCTGCCGTCTCTCCGTTCAACGCATTCTTGTTCTTGCAAGGTTTGGAGACTTTGAGTCTTCGAATTGAGCGTCATGTTCAGAATGCAACCACTGTTGCAAAGTGGCTCGAAGAGCGTGACGAAGTTGAGTGGGTCTCATACGCAGGTCTTGACAGCAGTCCTTGGTCAACTGCTCAGAAGAAGTACCTGCCAAAGGGAGCTGGAGCGATAATTGGCTTTGGTATCAAGGGTGGAGCTGAGGCTGGAAGCAGATTCATCGAAGGTCTCGAGCTCTTTTCGCACTTGGCGAATGTTGGAGACGTAAGAAGTCTTGCCATCCACCCAGCCTCAACTACGCACTCCCAACTCTCTGAAGAGGAGAAACTCGCATCAGGCGTTACACCCGATCTAGTTCGCCTCTGTGTGGGTATTGAAAGCATCACTGATATTTTGGCAGATCTTGAAGCTGGATTTAGGGCTGCAAAGGTTGACTGAGGAGAGACTGGTGGATCGAAAAGTAGTGACACTCTTTAGCGATCGCTTGTTTGTGACTGAGGGAGTTCAATCCCTCAGTCCTATTGATGTGGCTTATGAGACCTGGGGCGTTTTAAACGTCGCGAAAGATAATGCGGTTCTAGTCTTACACGCCTTGACCGGTGACTCACATGCGGCTAGCCACAGTGATAGCGATGTCGCAGGATGGTGGGAAGATCTAATTGGTCCAGGCAAGGCTATCGACACCGATAAGTTCTTTGTGATCGCCCCCAACGTTCTCGGGAGTTGTTATGGGACTACTGGCCCGACTTCCCAGCAACGAGATGGCCGAACATATGGGGCAGATTTTCCCGATATTACGATTAACGACCAGGTTTTACTAGAAAAAGCCCTTATAGATCACCTCAAGATCACCCATCTTGCGATGGTAATCGGAGGCTCGATGGGCGGGATGCGTGCCCTCGAGTGGGGGTATCGTTTTGGAACAATGATCGATGAATTGGCGGTCGTTGCCGCAAGTGCGCGATCAACGGCTTTTCAAGTTGGCTTATCGTCGTTACAGATCAGAGCGATCGAGATGGATCCGAACTTCCATGGGGGACGCTACTTGGACTTCGGCGTAACGCCGGAAGAAGGTCTTGCATTGGCGCGTGGTATTGCTCACCTTTCGTATCGCAACTCTTCTGAACTAGATGGCCGATTTGCCAACAAGAGCGATGCTACTGGTTCTCCCTCGGCGGAATTCGAGGTCGATTCGTACCTCCGATATCACGGTCATAAGTTGACTCAAAGATTCGATGCTAACACCTATATCACGTTGGTTAAAGCGATGTCGAACTTTGATCTCGGCCGCGGAAGGGGAGGCGTACAGGCGGCGCTCTCCAAGATTTCCCCTAAGACTATAGTGATCGGCGTCGATGGTGATGAGCTTTTCCACCCTCACCTTCAATATGAAATTGCAATCGGTATTGGTGAAAACGCCACCATGGATCTGGTTTCAAGCCCAGTTGGACACGACGGATTTTTAGTAGATGCAGCTGCAATCGGTGAGGTTCTACTCCGTAGATCTACGGTGCTCAATCGCGCTACCCACTTGAACCGAGTCGCTGCAACGTGCGCTATTTGATGCAGAACCGCTGAAGGTGTGCCGTGGCGCTCCTCTTACGAAATGTGTGAGATGGATACGGTGCTCCTCCGTATGGCGAAGTGCGACCGTAGGTGCGGCCGACGCGATGATTGGTATTGAGTGATGTGGAGGAGCCGATGGGCCAGTTGCGCGTCGAGGTGACGAACGCTCGTATTTGGACGGATGAGCAGATGGAAGCCTTGTTCGCTGAGGGCTTCCCTGCGTTCATCACCTCGGACCAAGAGGTTAAGAAGCACATCGGGCGCGTGCGGGAATTGTTCACGCAGTTCGACATCATCCTCACCGACGACGACGCCCAGCCGGTTGCGACGGGGTGGGGCGTTCCCATCTCCTGGTCCGGTGAAGTGGACGAACTTGCGTTGTCCTTCGCTGACGGGCTTCGCCGCTCTATCGAGCTTCACGATTCGTCGGGCGAAGCGGACACCTTTGTCATCTGTGGCGGGGTAGTCCATCCCGACCGCAAGGGTAGCGGTGTCGCGGAGGAACTGGTCCAAGCTCTGTGTAATACGGCGGCCGAACATGGCTTGGTGAGGGTCGTGGCTCCGGTGCGTCCGACGCGCAAGCATTTGTATCCACTGCTCGGCATTGACGACTACGCTGCCTGGGTTCGTGATGATGGGTTGCCCTGGGACCCTTGGCTGCGACTGCATGTCCGTGTCGGTGGACGCATCATCGGTCTGGAGCCGAACGCGCAGACGATGACTGAAACTGTCGCGCAGTGGGAAGAGTGGACAGGGCTGGCGTTGCCAGTCTCCGGCGACTACATCATCCCGAATGGCATGGCACCCCTTCACGTTGTCAAGAACGATGACATAGGGACGTATGTCGAACCGAACGTCTGGGTACGTCACCGGTAGTTGCGTTCTCAACTCTACGCGTTCGCGCCGATTCTGTCTTCCTCGACTCGTGAGCTGCCAAGCAGAGAGTAGACGCGGGTCGCGGGTTCGTTTCGGAGCGCGGTCCCCAGGTGTCGTACGCCCGCCGTTAGCGGGTCTTGGGCTTGTAGCCTTCTTTGACGGGGTGAGTGGGAATGTACTCCGTGTAGGTGCGCACGCTGTCGCCCCGGACCAACTCGAGGCGCACAAGTTCTAGGAGGAGATTCATGCGGGCGCGTTTGCGGAGCGCGAACTTACGTCGGTCGATGACAGCCCGCACCACTTTCAGCGGGTCCTCTACGGCCCCGTTCACGGGACAGGGGTCGGCTGTGATGGCGGCGTCAAATGCGTCCCATCCAGCGAGTGACTGGAAGGACGCGTTCAGCTATTCCCTGAACGGGTCACCGTAGGCAATGCCATCCCGCTCTAAGACCGCGACTGCACACGTGGACAGGTGATAGTCACACAGGTGAATAGGGACTGCGTTTCTGTCCTTGCCCCAACGCCGTTGAACCCGACCAATAATGGCCCGGTCCCGGTAGCAGGCAACCAGTGAAGGCTTGCCGGGAAGCTCGGACAGGAACACTGCCCACGCCTCCTCCGTATCTCGCGGCACGGCACCCATCCGCTAAAGGCGGTCCTTGCTGTCATCCGCCGAGATCCTCACACGGCGAGTACCGCGAACAGTTGCCGCTGCTCACCAGATACTCGAATTCATGTCCACCCACCAGGCCCACGTGCGCTGAAACCTGGTTTTCGCACTCCCAACACACCGTTTCGGCGCGCGCCGAATTCTCGCTACCGCGCCAACGAACGGTGGAAGACATCATCCGGGTCGATGCAGCGCCAACGCTCCACGTGCGACCCGCCGTGCGCTTCTGGCCTTCACAGACAACGCGCCAGCCCTCACCTGCGTGTCCCTTTCCCCGGGGGCAGGTCGGAGACTGCGCCATGCTAAATGCAGTAGCGGCGACCCCTGCCAGTCATCTCATGTATTTCGTAAGGGGGCGTGGCGCATACTCAGATAATTGAGAGTATCTAAGCTAGTTCAGTTGGCTACAGATCCTTACTTTGGTTAGCTTAACCTAACTACTAAAGCCCGTTCATTCAGTGCTCTGGTGATAGGGGAGGATTTGTTAGATGAAGAGGGCCTAAACAAGACGTTAGTAAAGGGTGACGTTGGTGGCGTAGTCGCCGGAATTGCGATGGCGTTCTTATCGAGTATGCAATTTGGGTTACTATGGGTAGGGGTACAACCTAAAAGTTGCATCAAGTGACTTTTCTCTTGGTCCAACTTATCTTTGGCGTCGTAATTGGGCTCGTGATACTTTAGTCTTCGCTCAGTAGGGCAGTTATGGTTTCCCCTTGATTTATCTTTCATTGCTATTCTTTGAAGTAGGTTCCATCATGGGCAATTTCCGTTGTCCCTGATCGTTTCAGGATCGGGGCAAAATGTCAGACGAGAAGAAATTCTTTGGAGATCTACTAAAAGATACTCTAGTTAAGAGCCGCAGAGGTGAAGGAGGGGTTCGGTCGAGTCGGATCGCGGCTGCTGCTTGGATAGCTCGATGCGTAGGTAACGTTGATTCGCTCGGATCTATCAAGGATGACTTGTCTAGATTGGGAAAGGTCCTCAAGATTCGAATTGTCGAACGTGGAACGCTCCTCTTTGGCGAAGATCAATTAAATCCCGGTGTCTGGATTTTGCGTGAAGGATATGTTCATCTGCAAACTGGTACCTCGAAAGAGACTGAGATCGTTGGCTCAATTCGCTCCGGTGGAGTAGATGGTGATATCGCTACCATTTTGTCAATGCCAACGGCCTACAGTGCATGGACAGTCGAGGATTGCAAGTTCTTCTACATCGATCCAAAGGACTTCATTGATCTTCTCGATACCGATGCCGAAGTTGCTCGTCTTTGGATGACTTCAGTTGCTAAACGTCTGGTTGGCGCCCAAAGCCGCATTATTACTCTTCTTGGTTCGAGCGTCGAAGTTCAGGTTGCCCGTCTACTGCTGAGTGAGCATGCTAACAATTCTGTGGCGATTAGCCAAGGAGCCCTAGCGGCGATGGTTGGCGCCCAGAGAAGTTCAGTAAATCGCACTCTCAAAGACTTTCAGCGTCGCGGAATAGTTGAAGTTGAATATCGGTCAATAAAGATTTTGAAGGCTGAGCAGCTTCAAAAGGTTGCCGGCACGTAGTTTCTGTATTTGCGTTTATGGATGGAACCTCAAATATGAACCAGCACCTTACGCACAGAGTAAGTTGCTGGTTCATATCCTTTCACTAGGCTTGAATTACTCCTAGGCAGTTGTTTTAGGTGTTGATGGCGGGGTCGTGGCTATTATGCGTGAGGCGGTTCCGCCCTTTTGTACGACTAGCGCCTTTACTGGTGTATTTGAAGAGATATCGCTTGCAATCGTGGATTCACTTAGTCTTGGAAACAACGTTGCCGAAGAGACCGGTACCGAGACCGTAGTTCCATCTGGGTGCACGATGGTAACAGAAGATGACGATATTGCTTGAACGGTACCGCGATCTACCGTTACAGTTACCATTCCATTTTTCTTCGAGTAAATATCAACTGTGGCGTGTTCGGCGTGTTGCAGTAGTCCGCCCTTGCCTTTTCCAGCCCGTGCACTAGGGGTACCCTGCGTCGGTGTTGATCCTACGGGTGTGCTTGTCCCAACTACTTGGGCTGATGGCAGGCTAACTGCAGTATTTGAGATGCTATGGTCTACGAAGAAGGCGCCCGTTGCTACTACTGCGACTCCTAAACCTGCGGTGATAATTTTCTGTACTGGTGATTTCATCTTGTCGCTCCTGTTTTAATCCTGAAGCTCGCGTTTCTGCGAGATAAAGATATGTTTGCGGCAAATTGTTATGGTTTGATTATTCGGGTTTGGAATTAAAAAAATACCGGTGCCTTCGTGGCGAAGTTTGGAAATGAATCTAGGAACGTATCTCTCTGGGGCTAAAACTGGTTTTCTTGTGGGAGATGCTTTTGGCTCTTATGACATAGATGTGGGTCCTCAGAGCCCCCGAATCGAGGAGTAATCCCAGTACAAACTTGGTTTTCAGGGACGAAATAACCCCACAAAAAACGTACACGGCTTCCGATCCCTAAGTTTTTCAGTTGCGAGACATACCAAAAAGGGAGACCGGACCCGTGCGCGCTACTTCTCTAGTCAAGCAGATGCTTGGCCTAAAAGGTGTCGTTGTAAGTGAAGTTTCTCTTTTAGCAGCAGAGATAGTGGTAAAGCTCGAGCTCACCCGGACCAAGCTCAGTTGTCCAAAGTGCAAGTACAAGACACACTTCCGCTACGACACCAGAACAGTCAACTCGCGCTGGAGGCACTTGGACATGGTAATCCGCCAAACTTGGCTCTCCTGTGAACTATGAGGACTGAAGTTTCCAAGCCATGGAGTGATCACCGAGTCAGTGCCATTCGCCAGACCAGTCGGTGAATCGCGTTTCACAAGAGACTTCGAGCACCTGGTAGCCTGGTGAAGTCGAGATGGATAAGATCACCGTTACCAAGCTAACGAAATCGCGTTTCAGAACCGTAGGAACGATATGCGAGCGGGTGGTAGCCGAAGAGTTCGATCGCAGGTGCTTGGAGAACCTCTTTCTGGTAGGGGTGTATGAGATCTCTTACCGAAAGCATCACAGCTCTCTGACCCTGGTTGCCAACCACGATACCGGCAAGAGATGTCTATGGGGCAGAAGGCAAAAGCGCAAGTAGTCTTGACGGGTTCTTCGACGAACTCGGCCCGGATAGAGCCGCCAAGATTACCGCGGCAACTATGGATATGGGACCCGCCTTCGCCAAGGCATTCGCTGATCACGCTCCGGGTGCTCGGATCTGCTTAGATCTATTTCACGTGGTTAAATTGGGCACCGAGGCACTGGAGCAGGTAAGGAAAGATCTCTGGCGCCAGATGAGAAAGCTTCCTTCTCCCCAGTATGCTCGCAAGTTCGCGGGGGCACGGTGGCACTACTAAAGAACCCCGGAGATCTAACTGAACGCTAGGGTGAAACCCAGCACAGAATTAAGCGCACCGGTGGAGCACTCTGGCGGGCATACGAGATGAAAGAGTCCCTACGAGCCGTATTTGCTGGAGATCTCACTAACGACGAAGTTAGTGAACTACTGGAGCGCTGTTGTTCGCGTGCCTCGCGGTCTCGGATACCGAGCTTTGTCCGATTGTCAAAGTCAATTCGGACCCATAAGGCGGGCATCATGGCTTCTATTGAACTCGGTGTTTCTAACGGACGAGTTGAAGGTTTGGACACCATAATCCGCACCATCATTGCGAGATGCTATGGGCTTCACTCTGCTCAAGCGACTCTGGCGTTGGTAATACTTTCTTGTGGACCGATTGATTTCAAACTTCCGTACGAGCGGCCGGGTTGATCCACATGAAGGTCAATAGAGTCGAAAATTAGTTACACGGGGTCGAGCTCAATGGGAATTCATCAGCCTACATTAGGACACCTTGAATAGCATCATCACCGCTCTATTTCTACTTTGGCTATGTCGGCAAACTATGTATATTTTGGCAAAATGGCGGAAATTGATGCGGTTCTAACCTCCTGACCAATGTGGTGATACCTGGCGTATTATTAGGGGAAGTAGTAACATGAGCTGATATTGTGCAGTTAGCGCACTACCTCAGCCAATGCGATGACTGGTCGATACGTATCGTCGGAGGTCTTAGCGTGTCTGAAAATACTCCTAACAACGGATCTGAAAATGCAACGTGGCTGAACAGCGAATTGCAAGATATGTGGCTGATTGGACAGGATAAGAAACTCTTAGTAACAGTTCACACAGACCAAGATCGCCTTAACGCAATGCACATTGAGATGTTGCAATGGCATCGGTTAAGTCAGCGCGGTAAGCGAGAAATCGGCGAATTGATATGGTATTTTCAAAGACGTGTGTTACGAGCATTGCTAACGCCGCTATTGATTTTTCAAGGACGTAAGGATCTTCTGTCAGATAATCTTAGGTGGCAGCACCCCGCTACGTTTTCGGTTCGATATGAGTTTGGTCGTGACGGACTTATGTGCTTTGATGATTCCACCGGAGTTATGGTGGAACATTCACCGTATGGTGCCGGGCCTGACGGAAGTACAGATAGAGATGAACAGTTTCGATTTAGAATCGGCCGCTTTGTTTGTAGGCCCAGACTTTCATCATTAGGACTTGGACTGCCGCTCGTGGATTCAATTAAGGACGATGCAAATTCTTCTTGGCACATCAGCTTCAGCCAGAAGAATCGACCAGCCTATCAACTTGGCGCCAGAGAACCTTCGATTCGGTTTTGCCCAGACCACATTGCAATGCCGTGGTACGCCACTTCGATTGAGGCGGTGTTTGATACGGTCAATAAATGTCTCTTTCGATACGATGTTTACGACGATGAGGGTCACGCGGTGATGCAATACATAGTCGAGCAAGATCATTGAGATATCGCACACCGATCTGATGGACCTTACTGTTGTGCTAAGCGTTCCACAGACGAGGCCTATAAGTGGGTGGGGTAATTTGATGTCGCCGGCAATAACAAGAGCTTGCATGGGAGACTACCAGTCGATAAAAGCTCAATGAAACCGCTTGACCAAAATAGCCCCATCATTTTGAAATAGTAGCCCCGCTTAACTTTCATTAACTACGATATGCCATCAGCGACTTGGTGGAGATTTAGAGATTCCAAAGGAGTCTCTAAATTTCGGTCAGATTCAGTTGTTTAGAGCTCCTTTTGACCATGCCAATCGGATAGTTGCTACGCACCTAAGCGAAATTGCATTTGTCCGCCGAATAGCTGCGCTGACATACGATGCCGTGACAATCGATAGCAGTTGGGCCGTCTAATCCATGAGGACGCTACTGATTCATTATTTGGCCTTAGGGTAAATTAAAATCTAGCGGTAGCCCTATAGGGTATACGGGCTATGAATGTGCGGACCAAGAACGTTGGCTAAGACAAAGCTATGGCTTCCACCCATCGATTTATCATTAGCGGGAGCGCGATATGGGAACTCGAACCCAAAGAGCCATACGCTGGAAACACAAAGAACCCAAATATCGACTTCATTCGGTACGCGGACGACTTTGTATTCCTCAATGTACCCAAATGGGACGCAACTATTGACAAGTGCCAGGAGAAGAGACGCCGCCAGCGGTCAAGAATAGGTCATTCCTAAAGGAAATGTTGAAAGGTCACCCCGTTAGAAACGGAAGAGCCATTTTTCTACGATTTCCGCAAATTTAGGGATTTTCGCCCGCAAGGCGATTTTCTGGTTGTTTATCTGTAGCGTACTGAATGGAAAAACGAAGAGAGCGGGTGACGGGAATCGAACCCGCGTCCTCAGCTTGGGAAGCTGATGTTCTACCATTGAACCACACCCGCAGAGGTAACTTTTATACTACCACGACGGCATACTTCGTCCGGTGATTAGGGCTCTTCTACTACCTTTAACGTCATGATACTTTCAGACCGTACTATCCGTGAAGAGATGGCTCAAGGCAGGATCATTATTGATCCATTGGGTGACAATGCCGTTCAGCCGTCTTCGGTAGATCTGCGCGTCGACAGATACTTTCGAATCTTTAGGAACCATACTGCGAGCGTGATTGATGTGCGCGAGGATCAAAGTTCAATGACAGAATTAGTCGAGGTGGACCCGGATGGCGTGTTCATTCTACACCCCGGAGAATTTGTGCTCGGTTCAACTCTCGAGAGAGTCGCTTTGAGTTCAAACTTGGTTGGTCGCCTGGAGGGGAAGTCTTCCCTTGGTCGTTTGGGGCTACTGATCCACTCCACGGCGGGATTTATCGATCCTGGGTTTGACGGAAATGTGACGCTTGAACTTTCAAACGTTGCTAACTTGCCGATAACGGTCTATCCAGGGATGAAGATCGGTCAAATATCGTTTTTGACGATGACAACTGAGGCTGAGATACCCTATGGTAGTCCGTTACTTGGTTCAAAGTATCAGAATCAACGAGGGCCAACGCCATCCCAAGGCCATCGAAATTTTGAAGAGTAGTTAAGTTACCAATCGGTAATAAATTATGTGACCTTAAAAAATAGCTCTTTCGAAGTAGTAGATTCGAGTAGTATCGCTTAGGCAATTGACGCTAATGGTGAATGTTTCTTCGTTTCTTCGGCGTTTGGTTAAGGTGGAGTGTTAATGCGGGCAGCTATAGGTCTTTTGATAACTGTCGTTGCGCTTTTTTTTGCAGCGAGACGAGGCCTCTTTATCTTCAAGTTGGTGAAAAGCGGAGTTGATGCGCCAAATCGGCGTCGCAATATTCCAGAACAGATCAACCTTGAGGTTCAAGAGGTACTAGGGCAAAAGCGTCTTCTCAAGAAGACCGTTCCTGGAATCGCCCACTTCTTTACCTTCTGGGGATTTACGATACTCACAGCGACGATTATCGAGGCCTTTGGAGCTCTATTCAAATCGAACTTTGCAATTCCATTTATCGGCCACGATTCATGGTTAGGCTTCACGGAAGACTTCTTCTCGGTGGCAGTTCTACTCTCGCTCGTCGTCTTCTCGGTAATACGTATCAAGAATGCGCCATCCAAGAAGGATCGTCAATCTCGCTTCTATGGCTCGCATAATGACGCCGCCTGGCTAGTTCTTTTTGGGATTGCTCTCGTAATCGTAACACTGCTCATATATCGAGCTGCGCAGGTAAATACAGGGGACTTTGCTTACTCCAACTTTGCCTTTGCAAGCCACGGTTTGGCGATCCTTTTGAAGCCTTTGGGCCATAGCGTGAATTCGGCACTCGAATCGATATTCGTTGTGGGTAACGTCGCAGTCATTATGGGCTTCTTAGTCTTTGTTACCTACTCAAAACACCTCCACATTTTTGCTGCTCCATTGAACGTTGCCTTTTCTCGCAAGCCGCGCGCCCTAGGAGCACTCGATAAGACTCCGAATATGGACCCCGAACTTCTAACGGAAGACTCGGTCTTTGGGGTTGGAAAGATAGACGACTTCTCCTGGAAGCAGCTTCTTGACCTTGTAACTTGTACGGAGTGCGGTAGGTGCCAGGAGCAGTGCCCAGCGTGGAATACCGAAAAGCCACTCTCCCCGAAGCTTCTTGTTATGTCCCTTCGTGATCACCTCTTTGCGACTTCGGGCCAACTCCTTGGCCCTCGAGTAGCTAATGCCGAGACGGCGACAATGGAGCCGATCATGTTGGTTCCAAATGTGATCGACCCAGATGTTCTTTGGTCTTGTACAACATGTGGCGCCTGCGTTGAGGCCTGTCCAGTCGATATCGAGCATATTGATGCGATTGTGGATATGAGAAGGTACCAAGTTCTCATGGAGAGTGAGTTCCCGACTGAGGCCGGCACGATGCTACGAAATATCGAGAATCAGGGAGACCCATGGGGTCTTGGTTCGTCGCACCGTCTCGACTGGGTTGAGTCAATCGATATTGAGATTCCTGTTATCGAGGGTGAAATTCCAGCCAACGTTGAGTATCTATTCTGGGTTGGTTGTGCCGGTGCCCTAGATGAGAGGGCTCGAAAGGTTACCCAATCGATCGCCCGTCTCCTCGATCGCGCTGGTGTTAAGTTTGCAATCTTGGGTGGCCGGGAAAGCTGTACCGGTGACCCTGCACGAAGGTTAGGCAACGAGTACCTGTATCAGATGCAGGCGATGATGAACATTGAGACACTCAACGAAGTAAAGGCGAAGAAGATCATCGCGTCTTGTCCGCACTGCTTTAACTCTATTGCTAATGAGTACTCGGCTTTGGGCGGTAATTATGAGGTTATCCACCATACGCAGCTCCTCAAAGAACTTGTAAGTAAGGGTTCGTTAGTGCCGGTCAATAAGTTGGAGCAAGGCAAAATCACGTACCACGACCCTTGCTACCTCGGTCGACACAATGGTATCTACGATGCGCCTCGTTCAGTCATCGAGTCTGTACCCGGGGTTACGACTGTTGAGATGCACCGCCATCGTGAGCGGGGTTTCTGTTGTGGAGCGGGTGGAGCCCGGATGTGGCTCGAAGAGAAGATCGGCAAGCGTGTTAACGTTGAGCGCGTCGATCAAGCCCTTGAGGTTGATCCAGACGTAGTGTCCACAGCGTGTCCGTACTGTATGATCATGCTCGATGATGCAGTAAAGGCTAAGAAGGCTGAAGGCGGTGCGCGTGATGACGTCGCAGTTTTGGATGTGGCTCAGATTCTAGAGAAGTCTCTAGAAGGCAATTAGCTCTAGGTTGTTCTAAATATATAAGAAGGGCTCGCAACTTTAGTTGCGAGCCCTTCTTCGTTTATGACTTGTTTGAGTTGACTATTCGTATGCGGCTTCGTCTGCTCTCCTGAGCTGAGCAGCCATAGTTGCTAGTAGTCGTATAGCCATCGTCGGTATCTCTTCTAGTACCGAAGTGAACTCTCTTGCGGGAAGTACTAGGAGCGAAACGTCAGTTACCGCAGTTACGGTGGCTGACCTTGGTTGGTGATCGAGCAGCGCTAGCTCACCAAAGTGATCTGAGGCCTCAAGGCGTGCTACCTCGTTGCCGCCTTTTGTGACCTTTGCGTTGCCGCTGGTGATCATATAGAAGTCGCGACCAAAGTGGCCCTCTTCGCAAATTATCGTTCCTGCTGTGGCGCTTGCTTCGTCGCAGGCACGTTCGAGAAGTTGAAGTTCCTTCTTGGAACATTCGGCGAAGAGCCAAATGGAGCGAAGACGCTCGATCTTTGATGGCAATGAATTATCTGACATACATTCAAGTTATCAGGAAGGATACCCTTTGTGTAGGTTAAAGGGACCGGCATTAGCTAGGTGGTAAAGAAATTACCTATCCAGCTGCCTTCACTCTAAGTGGAGCACCTGTCGGCGTAACTGCAAACCATATTCCGCCTGCGTTTTCTGCAGAGACCATTCCTGGTGCCGTATCGCCGGAGTAGGTATAGAGCGGGTGGCCGGCGTATGCAATCTGTTCACCCCTGGTAGGCGCGGTTAGGACTCCCAAGTATGCAGCTAATATGCCACCCGAGGCCTGCGGTGCACCGTTTGTTAGGATTGGTGGAAAGGCAATTGCGCAGGTTGACTTGCACCCCGCGTAAGTTGGCGAGTCCCCGATTCTCATGTAAAGTGTGTGGCCGCTTGGCGAGGCTAGAACCTGCCCGTACTTAGTGTTCTCCACCTTGATGGTCGTTGGACCAAGTGGAACGTCGTTATAGGAGTTAGGTACCGTGGTAGACGTAAAGACTGGGGTCTGGTAGCCGGCACCATTGTACTTAGATGCATTTGACGTATTTGAGCCATTTAGCGATGGCGCATTTGTTCCTCCAGCACCAGAAGAGGGTGAAAGTCCGAGGCTCCCACCCTCTGGCGCTAGGGCCTTCGTGTGGCTACACGCAGCAGCCGTTAGCGCAATAGCAATTAGTACACCAGAATTTCGGAACGATTTTTTCACGCCTTCAATACTATGCGAAGTTTCGACTTTAGTTAATCAGATGCGTTTACGAGCTGGGTATAGCTAATGAACCCGTGTCATCTAGCGCCATGCTACGCAGTTATAAATTTTGATCTCTAGCGGCCGAGCCAATGGGTTCGAATGGCGTTTAGGTCTTCGTCGACGGAGTAGACGATCGGTTGTCCATTAGGAATCTCAAAATTCAAGATCTCTTCGCTGTTTAGTCCTTCGAGGTGCATGACTAAGGCCCGAAGGGAATTGCCATGGGCGGCAATTAGCAGAGATTTCCCGGCTTTTAGCTGGGGAACCATGACGTCAAAGTAGTAGGGAAGCATTCGTTCCAATACGTCTTTTAGACACTCTGTATTTGGGAGAAGTTCGGGAGCTACGTTTTTATACCGTCGGTCGTGCCGCGGGTGTGTCGGATCGTCAAGATCGAGTTCGGGAGGTGGCGTATCAAAGCTTCGGCGCCAAAGTCGGACCTGCTCTCGCGAGAAGCGCTCTTTGGTCTCTTCTTTATTTTTGCCTTGTAGGGAGCCGTAGTGGCGTTCATTTAAGCGCCAATGACGCTGTACGTCTATGTAGTTCAACTCCATCGCATCTAGGGCGATTTCGCCGGTTTTGATGGCCCTTTTGAGGACTGAGCTATGAAGGATATCGGGGACGATTCCGGCTTCAAGCAGGGCTTTTCCTGCATTTCTAGCTTCCTCTTCTCCCTTTTGGGTGAGGTCGACATCGATCCAACCGGTGAATCGATCTTCTAGGTTCCAAGTGCTTTGCCCGTGGCGTAAAAGTGTTAGCTGTCCCATATCACATTTGAACGTAGCCCCCAAAGGCTAAAAATCCTCCTTTTGTTGGAAGAAATTCATTAAATTTAAAGTTGATATGAAGCGACTCAAGTTTTATAACGATATCATTGTTAATGAACTTCATAGGAGGTAACTAAAAGTGCCAAAAGCAGTAGGTATTGACCTTGGAACAACTAACTCGGTTGTAAGCGTTCTCGAAGGCGGAGATCCAATCGTGATCCCAAACTCAGAAGGTGGTAGAACTACCCCTTCCGTCGTAGCCTTCTCCAAGTCGGGTGAGGTACTTGTAGGAGAAGTCGCGAAGCGACAAGCTGTCACAAACGCTGATCGTACGATCAGGTCCGTAAAGCGCCACATGGGTACCAATTGGACGATTGACATCGATGGAAAGGCCTATACGTCGCAGGAGATATCCGCACGTACCCTATCCAAGCTGAAGCGTGATGCTGAGGCCTACCTTGGTGACACCGTTACACAAGCAGTAATTACGGTTCCGGCTTACTTTGACGACGCGCAGAGAACAGCTACAAAAGAGGCTGGTCAAATTGCTGGTCTCGAAGTACTTCGCATTATCAATGAGCCAACCGCAGCTGCGCTAGCTTACGGTTTGGACAAGGAAAATACCGATCAGACCGTTCTGGTTTTTGACCTTGGTGGCGGTACCTTCGATGTCTCGGTTCTCGAGATCGGCGACGGCGTCTTTGAAGTCAAGTCGACTTCAGGAAATACGAGCCTAGGTGGCGACGACTGGGACCAAAGGGTCATCGACTGGTTGGTCAAGACCTTCAAAGACACCGAAGGAATTGACCTTTCGGGTGACAAGATGGCGATGCAAAGGCTCAAAGAGGCAGCTGAGAAGGCAAAGATTGAACTTTCCAACGTCCAAGAGACCACCATCAACTTGCCATTCATCACAGCTAATGCAGAAGGACCAAAGCACCTCGACCTCAAGTTGACTCGCGCCAAATTCCAAGAGTTGACCGAAGATCTGGCTGAAGCTTGTCGTCATCCCTTCGAGCAAGCGATCAAGGATGCTGGACTTACAAAGGATCAGATTGATCACGTCGTAATGGTTGGTGGATCGACTCGTATGCCGGCGATTCAAGATCTCGTGCAATCGATTACCGGTCGCGAACCTCACAAAGGTGTGAACCCAGACGAGGTAGTTGCCGTTGGTGCAGCTATTCAGGCTGGTGTGTTGAAGGGTGAGGTAAAAGATGTCCTCCTCCTCGACGTAACACCCCTTAGCTTGGGTATCGAGACCAAGGGTGGCGTCATGACCAAGTTGATCGAGCGCAATACCACTATCCCGACCAAGAGGACAGAGGTCTTTACAACAGCCGACGATAATCAGCCTTCAGTTGAGATCCACGTTCTTCAAGGAGAGCGCGAGATGGCAATGTATAACAAGACTCTTGGAAAGTTTCAGCTAGTTGGACTTCCGCCTGCACCTCGTGGAATTCCTCAGATTGAGGTAACCTTCGACATCGATGCCAACGGTATTGTGCACGTATCGGCTAAGGATCGTGCGACGAATCAAGAGCAGTCGATCACAATCTCTGGTCAAAGCTCACTCTCAAAGGACGACATTGACCGCATGGTCAAAGATGCTGAGGCACACGTCGCTGATGATAAGCGTCGACGTGAAGAGGCCGAAGTTCGCAATAACGGAGACACCCTTGTCTATCAGACTGAAAAGCTCTTGAAGGACCAAGGTGAGAAGTTCAATGGTGACGAGAAGACCTCTGTTGAATCAGCGTTAGAGACGTTGAAGAGTGCTCTTGCTGGCACTGACATCGAAGCTATCAAGACTGAAACTGAGAAGCTTATGACTACGTCGCAGGCATTCTCGCAGCGTCTCTACGAAGAGGCGTCTAAGGCCGCTCAGGCCTCAGGTGGCGACGAGGCAGCTTCTAGTGGGACATCGGCTTCTGGCTCTAACGATGAAGATATCGTCGAAGCTGAAATCGTTGACGATACAAACAAGTAAGCGAGTGCATTGCCCCCGGACCAGATTCACAATACTGCTCTGGTCCGGGTCGGTGCGGTTGTCACTTGAAAGGTGAGAAGATTGGTATCTGAAGATCGGGGCGACTTCGATGAGTCGAACGAGCCCAATGATGAAGAACTAAATGAAATTGTGATCGAAGCCGAAGAGATCGTTGCAAGTGCCGACGAAGAGATCGAGGATCCTATCGTCCACGAACTTCGTCGAGAGCGTGACGAGTACCTCGAATCTCTTCAGAGAACTAAAGCCGACTTCGATAACTATCGTAGGCGCGTGGCGCGACTTGAAGAAGAGAACAGCGAGAAGCGGGTGCTTTCACTAATCGAGAAGTTGATTCCAACTTTGGATGACTTGTCGATGCTCCTAGCGCACGTCGCTAACTCTGAAAGCGGAGAAATTGCAGAAAAGACGATTCGTCCGATGTTCTCAATGTTGACAAATGAAGGTCTCGAGGTAATCGATGCGGTTGAAGTAGCCTTCGATCCAGAGATTCACCTAGCCGTAGCTCATGAAGAGGGCGAGGGTGGACCCATAGTCGCAGAGATATTGAGGCCGGGTTATAGGTGGAAGGGTCGTGTTTTGCGACCCGCAATGGTAAAAGTTGTAGGGTAGGTGCCATGGCGGCCAACAGCGAATGGTATGAAAAGGACTATTACAAGGTTCTTGGGGTTGAGAAGACAGCGACCGAAAAAGAGATACAAAAGTCATATCGCAAGTTGGCAAAGGAGTACCATCCTGACGCAAATCCTGGCTCTGAAGAGAAGTTTAAAGAGATCTCAGTCGCATACGAAGTTTTGAGTGATGCGAGCAAGCGTGCCGAATATGACCAGATTCGGAGCCAGGTGCCATTTATGGGACGAGGGGGTCAAGGCCCCTTCACTCAGGGTAATCCTAACTTCAAGGTAGATGATCTCGGCGACCTTTTTGGTGGCATCTTCAACCGACGTCGTGCAGGTACCACCACACCTTCCTCGAAAGGTCCAGATGTAGAAGTTACGCTGACGATTAGCTTCAAGGAGTCGATTGATGGCGTGACAACTGCCGTCAATGTGCCCATCGAGGCGCGTTGTCGGGTCTGTTCGGGCTCCGGTGCAGCGCCAGGATCTAAGCCGGTTACCTGTGCTCGTTGTAACGGTACTGGCTCGGTGAACGAAAGTCAGGGCTTTTTCTCATTTTCGCAGCCATGTCCGGCCTGCGGAGGACAAGGGGTTCGTGTAGATCTCCCGTGTGGGAATTGTCACGGAACTGGAAAGACTCTAGTCAATCGCAAGATAAATGTTAAGATCCCCTCCGGGGTTGAAGATGGTCAAAAGATACGCCTTAAAGGCAGGGGATCGCTTGGGGCAAATGGCGGTACTCCAGGGGACGTTTACATCAAGATAAAGGTCGATCGCGACCCTAGTTTTGGACGTAAAGGCCTTGATATCCTCACAGTAGCAAGGATATCTTTCCCTGAGGCGACACTTGGTGGTGAGATCGTGGTTCCCACACTGAATTCGTCGATTAAGTTACGCGTTCCTCAAGGAACAAAGTCGGGCCAGATTTTGCGGGCCAAAGGTTACGGAGTAACCGGCAAGCGCGGCGAAGTGGGCGATCTCCTTGTAACGGTTGAAATCGTCATCCCCAAAGACTTGACGCCGGAGCAGAAGAAGGCGGTTGAGGATCTCGCAAAGATCCTTAGCAAGCAGCAGTAGTAAGAAAAGTTCTCGATCGGATCTAGTTTCGAAGGGAGAGGCAATGGAACAGAGTAACGAAACATTTTTTCGGGCAGTTTACGTAATATCGGTAGCTGCGGAAATAGCAGGAGTTCATCCTCAAACTTTGCGCATCTATGAAAGGCGAGGACTTCTTGATCCACAGAGGACCTCAGGTGGGTCAAGGCGCTACTCGGAGAAGGATCTTGCACGCCTGCGTCACATTCAAGAATTGACCGATGCAGGAATCAATATCGAAGGTGTTAAGCGGATCTTAGAACTCGAAGACAAGGTAGAGACTCTCTCAAACCAATTGGTTGAGATCAAACACCTACGCGAAGTTGAATTGGAAGAGGCTCACCGAAAGTATCGTCGCGATATCGTGCCTCTGAATCAATCCTTTGGACCGATTCTTTACTATCGGTTTTCAAATGATAATTAAAAAAATGTACGCAACAGGAGATCGCGCCTAAGTGGGCTCATGATTCTCCTAGCGGAAGTAATTTGATGGGAGAATTATTTAATGCCACAGATAGATACCTCTAAGTGGACACAGAAGAGTCAAGAGGCTTTAGCTTCAGCGATTGAAGATGCAACTCGCCGTAATAACGGCGAAGTCACGAATGACCATCTAGCTTTAGCACTTCTAAATCAGGTCGATGGGATTACCTTACCGTTGGTGAGTAAGCTCAACCTTTCGCCACTCGAGCTTCGCAATGGTCTAAATGCCACTTTGGAGAAGCTTCCAAAGGTATTTGGAACTGAACCTGTTATCTCGCGC
Organism: Actinomycetes bacterium; assembly: GCA_021826315.1. Taxonomy (GTDB): domain Bacteria; phylum Actinomycetota; class Acidimicrobiia; order Acidimicrobiales; family Acidimicrobiaceae; genus Acidithrix. Next base: position 8,510 of record JAKAZZ010000008.1, on the reverse strand, counting down.
GAAGTTATCGAACTTCTACGACGCGCCGAGAAGAATCGCATTGACATGAAGGATGACTACCTTTCAGTCGACCACTTACTCCTTGAGCTAGCTCCAAAGTTTGGAACGGATCGTTCCGCGGTCCTCGGTGCATTGAAGGAGATTCGTGGTAATCAGAGGATCACGAGTCAGAATCCTGAAGAGACCTTCAAATCTCTCGAGAAGTACGGTAAAGACTTAACTGCTTTAGCTTCACGAGGAAAGATTGACCCCGTAATTGGAAGAGATGACGAGATTCGTCGCGTTATCCAAGTGCTTTCGCGTAGAACCAAGAATAACCCAGTATTGATAGGTGAGCCAGGGGTAGGAAAGACCGCAATTGTTGAAGGGTTAGCGCTTCGGATCATAGAGGGCGACGTGCCAGAGGGACTCAAGTCGAAGCGTTTGATTGCCCTCGATCTCGCTTCCATGGTTGCCGGTGCCAAGTATCGTGGCGAATTTGAAGAGCGTCTCAAAGCAGTGCTCGGCGAGATATCTGCCTCTGATGGCGAGATCATTACCTTTATCGATGAGATGCATACCGTAGTTGGAGCTGGCGCCGCCGAAGGTGCCATGGATGCATCAAATATGCTAAAGCCGATGTTGGCCCGCGGCGAGCTCCGCATGATCGGAGCTACAACTTTAGATGAATATCGAAAGTACATTGAGAAGGATCCGGCCCTCGAGCGACGTTTTCAAAGAGTTCAGGTAGAGGAGCCTTCCGTGGCTGCTACCGTAGCGATACTGCGTGGCTTGAAGGAGCGATACGAGGTCTTCCACGGCGTAAGAATTCAAGACAGCGCACTCGTTGCTGCTGCACTACTTTCAGACAGGTACATCACTGATCGCTTTCTCCCTGATAAGGCCATAGATCTCGTTGATGAAGCCGCTAGTCGACTCAGAATTGAGATCGATTCGATGCCAACTGAGATCGATGTCGTGCAGCGAAGGATGCGCCAACTTGAGATCGAGAAGATCTCCCTAGCCCGTGAGGTGGACCCACTTTCGCTCGATAGGTTATCGAAGATTGACGAAGAGCTTGCTAACCTAGCCGAAGAGCGAGATTCGATGGTCGGCCACTGGCAGCTTGAAAAGTCAATGATCGAATCGATCAGATCTAAAAAAGAGGAGCTAGAAGATGCCAAGGCTCAGGCAGATAAGTTCTCCCGAGAGGGATCTCTAGACAGAGCAAGCGAGATCCTTTACTCTAGGATCCCTTCGATTGAAGAAGAGATCAAGGTCCAGAGCGCCAAGTTGTCAGAGCTGCAAAGCACCCTTAGGATGTTGCGCGAAGAGGTCTCTGAAGAGGACATAGCCGAGGTTGTGTCGCGTGCAACTTCAATCCCGGTTGGAAAACTCCTCGAAGGTGAAGTCGGAAAGCTTCTTCATATGGAGGAAGCACTTGGTTCTCAAGTAGTGGGACAAGGCCGTGCCATTGAAGTCGTCTCGAATGCAATTAGAAGGTCAAGAGCCGGACTGTCTGATCCAAATCGACCTATTGGTAGCTTCCTGTTTATGGGACCTACTGGAGTCGGAAAGACGGAGCTTGCTAAGGCTTTGGCTGGTTTTCTCTTTGATGATGAGAGAGCTATGGTGCGGATCGATATGGGCGAGTATCAGGAACGCCATAGCGTTTCGCGTCTCGTAGGTGCGCCCCCCGGTTACGTCGGCTACGACGAAGGCGGCCAACTTTCAGAGGCGGTGCGACGTCGACCTTATAGTGTCGTACTGCTCGACGAGATCGAGAAGGCCCATAGCGATGTCTTTAACGTCTTACTTCAGGTCTTAGACGATGGCCGACTGACGGATGGCCAAGGAAGAACGGTGAACTTTACTAACACCGTGATGATCATGACCTCAAACCTTTCGGTCGATCCTCGAGACTTTTTCAAACCAGAGTTCGTCAATCGAATCGATGAGATCGTCCGGTTTTCACCTCTGACACGAGAGAATCTCGACAAGATCGTAGAGATTCAGATCGATGAACTTAGAGATAGGTTGACTGCTCGAAGCATCACCCTTGAGGTTGGCGAAGATCTAATACGAGAGATCGCCGATCGTGGATATGATCCTGACTTCGGAGCTCGTCCATTGCGTAGGGTAGTGCAACGTTACTTGGGTGATCCGATCTCGACTGCAATTCTCTCGGGGAAGTACCACGAAGGTTCAAATATTCGTGCAGATATCGATATGGATAATCCCGAGGTGGTCGTACTCACTTAGGTGAATTGCCCTCTAACATTTATAAGGACTTTTTGCCGAAAAGGCGGTCCCTAGCTAACTACGGAGGTGCGCTTTGGCTGTCAAAGTTGTCGTTGGTACCCAATGGGGAGACGAAGGCAAGGGTAAGCTAACGGACGTGATGGCCGCTAACTGCGACTACGTCGTACGCTACCAAGGCGGCCATAATGCAGGTCACACTGTCGTAGTTGGTGAGGAGTCTTTCGCCCTATCGCTCATTCCTTCGGGAATCTTGTCAGAGCGCGCTACTTGCGTGATCGGCAATGGAGTTGTGGTCGAGCCCGGTGTTCTCATCGCTGAGATGGAGTCTCTTGAGAGCCGTGGCGTCGACACCTCGAGGGTTTTAGTCTCTGGTTCAGCTCATCTGATCATGCCCTATCACTTAGAGCTCGATAAAGTGACGGAGCGTTACCTAGGTAAGAACGCTCTTGGAACGACCAAACGTGGTATCGGACCAGCCTATGCTGACAAAGCTGCGCGAATCGGACTTAGGGTGCAAGACCTTCTTGACGAGAAGATCTTTAGACAAAAGCTAGAGGTAGTACTTCGCGAGAAGAATTTAATACTCTCCAAGGTTTACAATCGCCTGCCAATGTCTCTCGATGAGATCTGCAATCTTTACTTGGGTGAGTACGCTCCAAAGATTGCTCCGCACATTGCAGATACCGTCCAAGTTCTCCACAAGGCAGTAGATGCTGGTAAGGAGATCTTGTTGGAGGGCGCACAGGCGACCTTCCTCGACATCGATCACGGTACCTACCCATTCGTAACGTCTTCTTCGCCGACCGCCGGTGGTGCTTCGTCAGGTAGTGGCCTTGGACCGCGGCAATTTGATTCGATAATTGGAATTGCAAAGGCGTATCTCACGCGAGTAGGCGCGGGACCATTTCCTACGGAATTGAAGGATGAAGTAGGAGATCGCCTCATAGACATCGGCCATGAGTTTGGCACGGTTACAGGTCGGAGGCGAAGGGCCGGTTGGTTTGACGCTGTCCTTGTCCGACATGCTGCGCGACTCAACTCCCTTACTGAAGTTGCTATCACCAAGCTTGACGTCTTGGACTCGTTCGAAAAGATAAAGGTTTGTGTAGGCTATCGCGACGGCGACGAGATCCTCGATTCGGTTCCCTACCACCAGAGTGTATTCCACAGGGTCGAGCCAATTTATGAAGAGTTTGATGGATGGGGATGCGATATCTCCGGCGCTCGTAACTTTGACGACCTTCCTAAAGAGGCCAAAAATTACATCTCGTTTTTACGAGAAGTTCTTGATGTTCCTATCAGAGTCGTAGGAGTCGGTCCGGAGCGCGAACAATTTGTGACCTTGGAAGACAGATAGTGCAAGAGGTAAAGCAATCTACCCGTATCGTCGTAGTTGGTTCAGGTGGTCGTGAGCATGCTATCTGCGACGTACTTGTCCGGGAAGGTTACCACGTAATTGCTACACCTGGAAACGTCGGAATCTCCAAGTCGGCTGAGTGCACAGATCAAGATCCACGCCAACTTACAGCTGATCTATTTGTGATCGGTCCCGAGGCGCCCTTAGTTGAAGGGTTGGCTGACGATCTGCGCGCTCAGTCAAAGTTAGTTTTTGGTCCTGGTCGAAGCGGAGCCCTTCTCGAAGGTTCAAAGGACTTCATGAAGGAGGTTGCGGCTGCAGCTAACGTTCCTACGGCAAGGTATGCCACCTTCACCGATGTAGACGAAGCTATCTCGTACCTCTCGAATAAAGTGGGTCCCTACATCATCAAGACCGATGGCTTAGCGGCAGGTAAAGGTGTCTTAGTCACTAGCGATCTCGAGAGTGCGATCGAAGATGTACGCGCCAAACTGAGCGGCGCATCATTTGGTCAAGCTGGGACCAAGGTGATTATCGAGGACTTCCTCTCTGGTCGTGAAGTCTCGGTGCTAGCGATTTTAGATGGAGAGAGAGCCGTTTTGCTCCCCGCTGCAGCCGACCATAAGAGGCTAAACGATGGTGATCTTGGACCAAATACCGGGGGCATGGGTGCCTTTGCTCCCGTTGAGTGGTTCGACGAGTCGCTTCAACAACAGACAATGGATCGCATCATTACTCCGGTTATTCAGGAGCTAAAAGGGCGAGGGATCGACTACCGCGGGGTTCTTTATGCGGGTTTGATGGTAAATGACGGTGGCCCTTCGTTGGTCGAATTCAACGTCCGTTTTGGTGATCCTGAGGCTCAAGTCGTCATCCCCCTTCTCGAAGGGGGCTTTGGCAGCGTTCTCTTCGCTGCGGCCGGTGGAGATCTTTCGCAGGTGGATTTAAAGCCAAATGGTGCTGGTGCAGTCGTGGTAATGAGTGCATCAGGATACCCCAATAGTCCGCGTCGAGGCGACAAGATCGTTGGCCTTGCGGCAATTGAGGATAATTCCGCGGTTCGTGTCTACCACTCTGGAACCTCAGTTGATCAAGATGGAGATCTGGTGACTTCTGGGGGTCGAGTTCGTGGAATTACTGCACTCGGTAAGAGTAAGGAAGAGGCTCTCGAACGTGCATATGCTGCGGTATCGAGAGTTGCATTCGACGGTGCCCACTATCGCCGTGACATTGGTGTGGGACGATAGTACAGATTTAGATATTGGAGAACGATAATGATCGAGCGCTATACGCTACCTGCGGTTGGGGAACTATTTAGCGACACCTCTCGAATGAGGAATTGGCTTGCAGTTGAATATGCAACGGTGGAGGCGCTAGCGCGCGTTGGTGTTGTGCCAATAGAGGATCTAGAGGAGCTAAAGTCGCTCACTCCAAATATCGACTTAGCCTTTGTTCAAGCCGTAAACGATCGCGAAGCGATAACAAATCACGATCTTGCCGCCTTCGTTGACGTCGTTCAAAGCACAATTGGAACGAAATCTGCTAGTTGGATTCACTACGGCCTTACTTCGTCTGACGTAGTCGATACTGCCCTCTCTCTTACATTGAAGAAGGCCGGAATTCAGATTCGCCAAGAGTTGGTGTTATTGATCGAGGCGATACATTCACGGGCTACAGAGCACGCGAAGACGATAATGGCCGGCAGGACCCATGGAATGCACGCAGAGCCAACAACTTTTGGCAACAAATTAGCACTATTTGGCCTCTCACTATCGCGTGATTTGGATCGTCTGGATCGAGCGATCGCTGCTATATCTGTGGGAAAGCTATCAGGTGCTGTTGGAACCTTCTCGAATATTGAACCAGCGGTGGAAGAGCACGTTTGCGAACTTCTTGGTCTGAAGCCAGTTCCAGCGACTCAAGTAATCGCGCGTGATCGCCACGCTGAATACCTCTATTCACTCACGTCGTTGGCGGCGACCATTGAGACCATCGCCACAGAAGTTCGCCACCTGGCGCGGACGGAAGTTGGCGAGGCAGAGGAGTACTTTGCTCCTGGGCAAAAGGGTTCGTCTGCTATGCCACATAAGCGGAACCCAATTTTGTCGGAGCGACTCGTTGGCCTTAGTCGAGTAATGAGAGGATACCTCCTATCTGGCCTTGAAGATGTGGCTCTTTGGCATGAAAGGGATATCTCCCACTCTTCGGTTGAGCGGATCGTACTCTCGGACGCTTCGATCCTCGCCTATTACATGGTGAATAAAGCTAGATCACTTGTAAGTCGGTTAATGGTATACCCAGAGCGAATGAAGCACAATCTCGATAACTCGCTCGGTTTTGTCTTTTCTCAGTCGTTGCTTCTAACGCTGGTCGACTCGGGTATGAGCCGCGATGAGGCCTACCGAATTGTACAGAGCTCCGCACGTAGCGCCTATGAACGCGGCGAACAACTTCGAAGTGTGATTGAGAACGATCAGACTCTCTCTATCTCCAGCGAGTTGCTAGATAGAGCCTTTAGCGTTGAGAGGGTCACGAGACACTGCGGTCGAGCAATCGACGAATTAGCAAAGGTAGTTTCTCTTCAAAATCCAAAGAATTAAAGGTTGATTCGAAAGTGAAAAAGATCTATTCTGGCAAGGTTAGGGACGTCTACGAGCTCTCCGATGGGCAGTCGTTGCTCATGGTAGCATCAGATCGAGTGTCTGCATTCGATGTGATTATGAATGAGACTGTTCAAAATAAGGGTGTGATTCTCAACGCATTGAGCTCATACTTTATGGAGCGAACTAAAGAGATTGTACCTAACCACCTCATCTCGTCGCAGCCATCCAAGAGCGACGTTGACGGTGAATTTGTCAAAGAGATGATCGGAAGATCTTCCGTCGTCAAACGGTGTGAAATGGTGCAAGTTGAAGCAATCGTTCGCGGTTACCTTGCAGGAAGTGCCTACAAGGAGTATCAACGAAGCGGCACCATCCACAACATGGCCGTACCAGCTGATCTCAAGTTAGCTGAACGCCTTCCTTCTCCTATGTTTACCCCTTCGGTGAAGAACAACGTTGGCCATGACGAAAACGTCTCGATCGATCATGCGAGTGAGCTCTACGGTAGAGCGCTCGTAAAAGAGATCGAGCGGTTGTCCCTAGCTCTATTTGACATCGGATCTAAAATCGCTAGTGAGGCGGGGTTGATCCTTGCGGATACAAAATTTGAATTTGGAATGATCGACGGCGAGCTAACACTTGCGGATGAAATATTCACCCCGGATTCATCTAGGTATTGGGATGCTTCATCTCACGTGGCCGGTGTGGAGCCAGTCCAATTTGATAAGCAACCACTGAGAGATTACCTTGAAAGGTCTGGTTGGGACAAGGTACCACCACCGCCATCGATACCAGGTGAAGTTCTGCAAAGCCTTTCGGATCGATATCAAAGCGCCTATGCGCACATTACCGGATCGTCCATTTCAAGCTGGCTTGACCAGTGTAATGAGGCATTTACCCGCTGAAGTACCTCGGCCCAGCTCACTTCCTGGCCTTTGGCCGTATGCCATATGATCAATTTTTAGGCTGATGAAATAAAAATTAGGAATAAAATGGGTGATTGTCGCCTCATGGTCGCGTTCGCGCGACATGGAAGTATGAATCGGAGTATTTCGAAATTGAAGTACGAAGCAGTAGTTGAGGTTCTCTTGAAAGAGGGAGTCTCTGACCCAGAAGGTGTCGCAATTCTTGACGCAGTCGTATCCTTAGGATACGGATCGGTCACCAAGGTAGCCTCAGGCAAGTTTTTTAGGTTGATGTTGCACGCCGAAGACGAACACTCTGCGGCAGACGTTGTCACCGAAATTGCTGAAAGGCTTCTCTCCAATCCTGTATTGGAGGACTTCCGCGTACGAGACCTCATCTCGGCTAATTCATGAGCGGTAAAGTCGCTGTCGTAGTTTTTCCAGGAACCAACTGTGAGCACGACGTTGTTCGAGCTCTTACGCTGGTGGGCCTTCGTAGCGAACTTGTTTGGCACGGTCAAGGTTCGTTGGATGACTATGACGCAATAGTGATTCCAGGTGGATTTGCCCACGGTGACTATCTTCGTCCCGGTGCAATTGCACGATTCTCAAATGTGATGGCTGCGATTATTGATCGAGCCAACGAAGGCACGCCCACGCTTGGAATTTGCAACGGATTCCAAGTATTAACTGAAGCCGGATTGCTCCCCGGAGCGCTCCAAAAGAACAGCGGCCTGAAGTTTATCTGTAGGGCTGAGAAGATTGAGGTGGCATCCGTTGCCTCTATTGCTTCGTCGACAATTGTTCCAAATCAGGTGATCGAACTTCCGATCAATCACTTTGAGGGTAACTACACGATCTCTCAAGACGGGTATGAAAAGCTTCTTGAGAATGATCAAGTAGTATTTCGTTACCTTGATAATCCAAATGGTTCGATTGGGTCTATTGCTGGCATCTCGAATGCCGCTGGCAATGTTGTAGGAATGATGCCTCACCCTGAAAGAGCGACTGATGCACTACTTGGATCAACAGATGGTTTGCTTATCTTTGAGTCTTTGAAGGCAAAGATTTCATAGTTGAAGCTCATAGAAAGAGCCCTTGGAAGATTATGTAAGAATCTTCCAAGGGCTCTTTTGTATTATGAAACTAGTTGAGCTAGGCCCCTTGTCGCTTCTTTCTGGTTGCGACCTTAGGTACCTCGATACCCGCTTTTTCTAAGACTTCGTTTGGAATTCCAAGAGCGTGCCAGGCGTCATAAGAGATGCCTTTTCGCTCCGAGTACTCTTTGGCAGCCGTTACAAAGCGTGTTTCGAGCTCGCCGATATCAACCTTATTCTTGAGATTCACAAGCTCTGTTTCGAGATCGATACGCTTTTGAATGAGATGAAGGCCTTCGCGCACATC
>JAKAZZ010000053.1 GCA_021826315.1 Actinomycetes bacterium | reverse complement strand
TAGTTTTATTATCTTAAGACCTATAGTAAATCTACGAAATAGTTACGTTGTAGCAGCCTTTGCAAAGTTTTATTCTTGATAATCACTAAAACATTACGATGGATATTGAAAATCCGGTCATAATTTGAGACAAAGCAAGCAACATTAGATCAATTTCTAGAATTTAATTTGCCACTATTTGAAGATATATAATTAGCTAAATTCAATCGAAATACTGGATAATTATTAGAAATGAATTTAGTCAAGACTATCAATTTATAACAGCAGTTCGTGTCTGCCATAAGGTCATAAAGGGTAAAGCACCTTTTGCACGTGCTCATCTACTGTCTAAGGTCAAGGAGCCTTGGTTCGAATAGAGTGCAAACGCTACTACACAGTCAACAAATCATACACCTAACGAATTTGAAATATCTTGGTGCAACCCATCTAACCACGGGCGAAAATAAGATGCTGACAGTGCAGCCTTTAAAATTAATAATTTAAGGGAATAAACATAATAGCTAGGCTTGCGCATTGAGGCCAAATCTAGCTGTGACATTTTTCACAAATCTTAAGCCACCGCCGCCTTAGATACGTGATTGTTTCCCTATGGGGATCCGGATTACGGGCTAAATTTTTGAGACCTAGCATTCACTCAATTGATATCGGTTTATCTTGATTACCCGTACTATGGCTGAATTATCCTCACCCAATTCAGTGCGGATGTCGCCGACGCAGATGGTAGAGGTGAAGATGATGAGTTCGATGACCTCCCCTCGCATCCTCCAACACCCCTTGCGCAAAGGCTGTCCTATCGATTCGCTTCATCGTTGGCAGGCCTGGCAAAACCGCAAGTGTTATGGAGACGCCAATCAAAGCAAGGCCGATCCGTAAACTCAACCAGTGGATGAATAGAGTCATAAGAAGAGATCCAACCGCCATACCGGCTATCGTCCCAGCTTCAAGCGCACCCAAAACTCGACCGAGTTTCTCATTAGGAACAATGTGCTGGAGGATGGTAATCGCATTTACGTCAACTACGGAGTTGGCGAGACCAATCAACCACATAGAAAGTAACGCAGCAAATAGGCTCGGAAATACCGCAATTAGTATCAGTGGAGCGGCCCACACAATGACACCCAATGCAAAGTCCACTGCCAAATGGGCGTGCTCAACGAGCATTAGGGCCACGAAACCTCCTAAAAGTCCACCAATACCAAGTAGTGACTCCATCAACCCAAGGCCAGAACTTCCGATATGGAGCAATTGTAGGGCTATAGCAACTGTAAAGACAGCAGAAGCTCCAGCTACAATGCACTGCAAAATATACAAAAGCACCAAGGTCCGAACGCCCCTATCTGCCCTTATTAGATGAAATCCCTGGATCGCACGGAAAATGAAACTCTGCGACTTCATTGCGGCGGATTCGGTGCCATTATCGAAGCTTGCTGCAAGCTCGGGAGATCGCTCTTCTGGCTTGGGTATTCGAATCGATGCGACAAAAAGAAGTGACCATAGAAAAGTTAGAGCATCAAACGCAAACGAAAAGGACACGCTTGCGAAGGCCAGTAAGAAACCAGCAAGCGCCGGACCCGCAAAGAATCCAACGCTCTCAATCGTGCTGGATACAACATTAGCACCTGCTATCTCGTCAGTTCTACGAGCAAGTAGTGGAAGTATGGATCCTTGAGCAGGGCGAAAGGCCGTTCCTGCCACTCCAACAGCGACGACGAGCAAGTACGCAGTCCACTTTGATCCATTAATTCCCACCACAACCGCGGCGGCCGAAACGAGAGCCAAACGAACTAGGTCGGAGATGACCATAACCTTCTTGCGATCAAATTGATCCGCAAAGGTTGAAGTAAAGGGCGATACAATCGCAATGGCGAGATATCGAACGATCGCGAGAACACCAACAGCTGAAGCTCCACCACTTCTAAAGGCATAAACGATTGCACTCAGCGAAAAGACACCATCGCCGATAAGTGAACCAGCGAATGCAATGAATAGCCTACGCATTGCCCTATTCGTGAATACATTCGTCATTGCCAGCTTTGAAGACTGGATCTCTTTGCGAATAATACTCACAATGTGCCTCCACTAAAAATTAAAAGTTCGACAGCCGGGCCAAAGAACTTCCAGCTGGGGAACGGACCGAACCCTCACAATTGCTATGGTCGCGTCATCACTAGTTCCGTTGAGTTACCTAGGAGAGTAGGAAGGGTTAGAATTCACCGTCGGTCGTGCGCGGATCTCGCAACTAACTCTTTGACTCGTAACTCTTTGACTCGCTGAATCGAATTCTCTTCAATCCGAGCAATTGCATGCATCGCCGGACTAGCCGGCACTGCGTGTGACAGAGACCTTAACAGATTCAGGGATTCCCAGTTCCCAGTCCGAATTCAAAAGAACTCAGCATCCAAGGCTAACTTATACATTCCATCCAAATCATCAAGTTCGCGCAACATATCGCAGAAAAATACGCTTTGCTCGACGAGACTGCTCCCAACTTTTCCAAAAAGCAACCTTTGGAAAGTTCAGACTCGTCGGAAATACCCAAAGAAGTCAAGGAGATCCGCGTGGATCTTCCATTAATCGCGCATGAAGAACCCAGATCTCTTCGTAGTAGCGAACAGTCAAATACCGAGCTTCATAGCTACCTACTTTGCGGCCCCAATCACCCCTAGCAACCCACTGTCAGAAAAACAACCTTCTACACAAATAATCGCTCAATCTATCAGAATCATTTAACCAGCGCTTGAAAATAGCGATGCAATTACCCAACTAGACATTCGAACTAAAAGAATGCTGGTGTTGCTAATGGTCCTTTTGACACAAAAGCGGTCACGATGCCGACCAGAGACGAAATCATAACCCCCCCTATGTGAAACTAGCGGTGGTTCCATAAAAACTACAGATTTCACCTCAGTTGTAGAGGCAGCATCTCTCTCAAGAACATCAAAATTCAAACAACGAGGCCGGATTGTAAGGGAGGGAGAAATGAGGAACATCTGAACCTACTTACAATAGCGGAAGGTCATAGCACTACCGATGGGAGCCTTGGATGAGTTATTCAAACTAATAGGTCCCCCAGTGACATTATCGCAGCTAATTACCACTGCACTACCACACAATCTCCCCTCACGCCAGCCCTCATTACCCCAATTCTCACCCGACCATCTGCTATTTACCTGGGCTCAAGGTTGGGATACTGATCCTGAATCGCGCACCTCTACTAAACTCCACCGTCTTTGTGGGCAGGCCCATGTTTTGTCTTTGTAGAGTTGACAACCTCAATGAGAATTGCTAGGTTATCTCCAATCCAAACGGGTGCTCCTAAGAGGGGCTGAGATTAGGCCGATGAGGTCTGGGACCGTTGAACCTGTCCGGGTAATGCCGGCGAAGGAAGTAGGAGTTCAAACATGAAACCAAGCAGCTCATCCAACGCGCTCAGATATATTCACGATGTCGAGCACGGCATACGTGTTCCAGTGACGCAGATCGCTCTTGAGGCGTCACCAAACGGTCAAGCGAACGAACCGATCATGGTGTATCGCACGGAGGGGCCGGGGAGTGATCCGGTGTTGGGTTTGCCGCCGCTCCGCTCAGAGTGGATTGAGGCGCGCGGTGACACGGAGGCGTACACCAGGCGGGAGCGTGATCTGCATGACGACGGGCGTGCTGCATCTCGCAGGGGTGCCGCCTCCGCGGAATGGGAAGGCGCCAAGTCCACTGTTCTCCGATCGCTGCCTGGAAAGAAGGTCACGCAAATGTATTATGCGAAGAACGGTGTGATCACCCCAGAAATGCGCTTCGTTGCTCTTCGCGAGGGCTGTGACATCGAACTGGTCCGGTCCGAGGTCGCTGCCGGTCGGGCGATCATCCCCAACAGCATCAACCATCCGGAGTCTGAGCCGATGATCATCGGTAAAGCATTCCTGGTGAAGATCAACGCCAATATCGGCAACTCTGCGGTAACCAGTTCAATTGCCGAAGAGGTAGCCAAACTGCAATGGGCAACCCAGTGGGGTGCAGATACGGTCATGGATCTATCCACCGGCCCCGACATCCATACGACAAGGGAGTGGATCATCCGCAACTCGCCGGTTCCTATCGGCACCGTACCGATCTATCAAGCTCTCGAAAAGGTCAACGGTGATGCAAGCGCGTTGACGTGGGAGATCTACCGTGACACGGTGATCGAGCAGTGTGAACAGGGCGTGGACTACATGACTGTCCATGCTGGAGTCTTGCTCCGATATGTGCCGTTGACTGCGGACCGGGTGACGGGGATCGTCTCCCGTGGTGGGTCGATCATGGCCGGGTGGTGCCTGGCACACCATCAGGAAAACTTCCTCTACACACACTTCGATGAGCTTTGCGAGATCTTCGCACGCTACGACGTGGCGTTCTCTCTCGGCGACGGCCTGCGGCCTGGATCAACGGCAGATGCGAATGATGCCGCTCAGTTCGCAGAACTCGATACCCTTGCGGAACTCACAAAGCGGGCGTGGAGATACGACGTTCAGGTAATGGTCGAAGGTCCTGGCCACATTCCCCTTCATCTGGTTCGGGAGAATGTTGAACGTCAGCAAAGGCTGTGTGACGGTGCTCCGTTCTACACCCTCGGCCCTCTAGTTACTGATATTGCTCCTGGCTATGATCACATCACTTCCGCTATCGGCGCAACTGAAATTGCGCGTTATGGGACCGCGATGCTCTGCTATGTGACGCCGAAAGAACATCTGGGGCTGCCCAATAGGGACGACGTTAAAACGGGTGTGATCACCTACAAGATCGCCGCACACGCAGCCGACCTGGCGAAAGGTCACCACGGCGCTCGCGAACGCGACGATGCGCTGTCTAAGGCCCGCTTCGAGTTTCGGTGGCGCGACCAGTTCGCGCTGTCTCTTGATCCAGTTACGGCAGAGAAGTTCCACGACGAGACACTCCCCGCGCCGGCAGCCAAGACGGCCCACTTCTGCTCTATGTGTGGCCCTAAATTCTGCTCGATGCGGATTTCGCAAGACATTCGAAATCAATTTGGAGGCTTGTCCGAACAACAGATTATTGCTGGGATGCAAGAGAGATCGGTGGCGTTTCGGCAATCTGGTGGAGAGGTCTATCTGCCGGATCCCGTCATTGGCAAGCCCTAGAGCTGAAAGGTATCGACTGATCTAGAAACGCTGATGCATGGACTCTCCTTGAGGGCGTGCGAGTTCAAACTCACGTTCCGTGTTCGACGAACATCTTGGTAAGTAATCGCACTTTAAATGTCTTATTCGCGATAAGAACTACCCCAGCGCAAGCCCTAGAGAGGCTTGGGAGAGAGCATGATTGCATCGAAGCCCAGGGATGCATAGTGGGCGATCCTGCTCAAAAAGGAGAGAACTAGCAACCGCGCCATGCTCGTAGCACTCACCGCGACAGAGTATCTAGCCGACACGAAGGCGTCCCGGGAGGTCATCCATTGCCACAGTAGACAAGGCAGTAGCAGATTCCACGAGAATCTATCACTCGACGATCGAGGACCTTGCCTCGCGGATCGTTGAGGAGAATGCTGCTTAGTTCCTTGGTTGAAGTCCATTTCCGTCGTCCATCGATCGAAGTACAGACGCTACAACCCGTCTGAAGATCGTATATTTGAGTGCGCCACCAGTCAAGGATATTTTGGAGACGTACCAAGCTAAATGAGTCTCCAGGCGCGAAGGCGATATCCGTCCAAAGCTGGGGGAGATTCGGTCCAACCAGGTGGACCCTCGTCGGGCGCATCTTGGCCACTTCAGATCTTTGAGAAACCGAACTTGACAAGGCCTTCGCGACAGTACTGGTGGCTCAAGAGGTGGGGCCAATTGGATTCCTCTGTGGTCGGTTGTCCAGCTTCGCCCACCAGTACTTTGGTAAAGTCCGTATCATCGGCATTCAGGGACCACTTCTAACTCGCCAGCGACAGAGCACTAACTTGCCGTACCCAATGCACTTTCGAAACCAAAGCCCCCCTTTCGGTAATATTTAGTCCGTTTGAAGGTTTGCAACGAAGATCCGGTGATAAAACGCAGGTGAACCCAAGGTTCCTAGTTTTCACGATTCTTATCTTGATGCACTAGATTCGTGCGAGTCCCTTGCGCTTCTTTGCGATTCCGACGAGGTGGCTGACTTTACCTCAGCCTTGTATGAGAGCCTGATCGGAATGAAAGAGGACCGCTATGGTCTAGGTGTTTAGCTCTTCATTCGAGAGGTATAGATCGTCTATTTAGGCGGCAGGTAGGTTTCGCAGTTCTTATGCGCACTAAGGGTATCCTGATCTCGCCGTGCTGGCCAGACCTGGTAAATTCATCCACTTGACCCGCTTGCAAAAGTCCTTCTACGGGATCGAAATGGGATCTTACATATTGAGAAGGGGCCGATGGGTATGGGTTCAATTTATCTACTTAACGATAAGTGAACTACCTGACCAGCTTCCCCAAAGCGAGATCGTCTGATCATGACCGCATTTCATCGGTCTGCACTCCAGTGCCTGGTCCACTTAGGTAGTGCTAGAGACAGTGACACCGCTTGGCAGTTGAGGTTAAAAGATGCACAGAGAGATTCCTTGAAGGAAGAAGAGTGGGAATCGATTGACCCAGGAGCGCCGAGATTATTGTTTTGAATTTTAGGTCAGCCAACAATACACGTTGCAAGCATAGTGGTACAATAAATGGTACCACTATTAGGAGAGATCAAAATGGCGATAACTGCTAGTGAGGCACGTAAAAACCTTTTCCCGCTCATAGAGCAAGTAAACGACGACCGAAAACCGATTGAGATCACCTCCAAACGAGGTGACGCTGTTCTAATTTCCAAGGCAGACTATGACGCATTGACCGAGACCGGTTTTCTTCTACGTGTGCCAGCCAATGCGGTGCGTCTACTCGAAAGCTTGAATCAAGCTCGCCAAGGACAGCGAGAAGAGCACGAACTTAGTTGATGCGACTCTGTTTCAGTCTCATCGGTTGGGAAGATTACCTTTTTTGGCAATCAACAGACAAGGCGACGCTCAATCGAATAAATCGACTAATCAAAGATGCACTCAGGGATCCGGGGACCGGTATCGGCAAGCCTGAACAGCTACGTCACATTCTTACAGGTTGCTGGTCGAGACGTATCGACGAGGAACATCGTCTGGTATACCTAATTGATGGGAACGACCTGGTGGTACTTCAGGCACGTTATCACTACGGGAAGTAAAGACCTCCGCACTTCGCTGGAGGCGCCGCAGTCAAGTTGGATTTAGCAATCCAAAGAAGCCGAACTCATCGTCATGCTCTACTTAGGTCGCAAGTCTTAAGAGGAGAGCCGCGTTGCCGCCGAGTTACTAACGCACCACGCCGGACCGATTGGACCAGGTAGAGCCGCCGTCTTGCGATGTGTAAGTGGTAATCAATCCTGGTTGGACAACCGTCGGCGAGAGGTCCGATCCGCCAATCTGCGGAAGCCCGCCATAGCCATCCGCTCCCCTAACCGCCACTATCTCGTTGCCAAAAGAAACGATAGGCACAGATCCCCGCATATCTTGGAAGACGCTGCTCAAATAGCTCGGAGCAAGATGAATCAGAGAGCCATCATTGATGACCGCGATCGTGGACGGTCCATTCGCTGTCGGCTGAAGAGTGCTGAACGCCGCTATCGCCAAGGCTCCATTGAGAAGCTTGTAGGCGGCACCGCTATTTGGGGGCAACTGTGCTTTTGCAAAGCCACGAGGCAGAGACAGTGACGCGCTGTCTTGGGCAGAAAGCTCCATCAGCAGCTGTGCTTTTGCAAAGCCACGAGGCAGAGACAGTGACGCAAAGACATAGGCATCCGGGTGTGAACCAGCTGCTAGGAGCATCGAACCATATACGTCGCCGTTCCCATATGTCACTCGGACACCCTGGGCTCGTGTCCACTCACGAATCTCGCGGCAGAGCGCAACACAGGTCGGATCACTGCGTTCGCCAAGGTAATCAAAGAAACTCTCCTCATCCCACTGACGCTTTGGAGCCGATGGTCGTTCATTCTTGCTCGCAATAGCACGAGTGGTATTGCCGATGAGTTTTGGAACGATGACCCTTACTCCGGGGAGTTGATCGGCACTCACGTGCTGGGGCAACTCAACGGTGTAGACCTCGGTGAGTCGGAGATGTTCGTTCAAGAACTCGATGAGACGGATCAGTGAGTCTGGAATGGAGTTTGCAACAAAGACACACCGCACTCGACCTGACCGGAGGTTCTCGTCGACTCTTGACCAGAAGTTCTCTGGGCTGAGTTCAGCATTGTCTAAGAACTCTAACAGCCTCTGGTCGGAGTCCTCATCATGGGAGTTGAACCACCCTTCTAGGGTGCCGGGTTTCCAATAGAGGCTTGCATTGGCAACGTAGTCGAGCATCTGGGCCACAACCTCACGACGACCCCTGGTGTCACTTGCCCGCTTGACATCGATAAACGTTGGGGTTGCGAATTGATCGATGAGGACATAGTCGATGGACCACAAATCTCAGCCCCCATCCTCTCCCGGTATCCCCGCTTCTCGTTGGACCAATAGCCAACGGGTGGATTCACCCTCTCCGATATCACCCATGCCAGGGATGAGTCCTGGATGATCGTTGATGAGTTGTTGGAGTTCAGCCTCTCGATCGTAGGTGTTCTTCTGCACCGAGGCGAGCTTGCCGTCTAATCCAATGATGAATATTGGTTCGTCCGCATTAGCTCCTTGTTTCAGATGTAGACCTTACCAGCATGGCTAGCGTCACTTGATTTCAAAACCGACTCTGTATATGACCAAATGTGAATCTACATTCGCCTGGGACGAACAGCAATGACTACCTATTCTCGCAAGAACTGCTTCCTGGTACCACAACGAAAACTCAGCCATAGAACGACATTCTGTTTTGGCAGTTGACAGGCACGGTCCTACTGCCCAGCGTTAGTTCAACTTCAAGCTGAAAACCATAGCTCTAAGGCACGATGGCGTCTGCCTCAATTTCTATCAGCAGCGCCGGGTCGATCGGCTGCGTGGCAAATCCGTCGGCTCCATGGCGGCTACAGCGGACGTGCGCAAGCAGCCGGCAACTAACCGCCGGATGCACAACGGAGGTCGCGTGCGGCATATCGCTGGTGCTCCCACTCTTCGTTGAGGATGACGTGGAGACAGTGGAGGACCTGAACCCGGTGCTCGGGCGCCCACGGATTCGGGCGCGTCTCGGCGAGCACTTCGTCGGTGACGGTGGCGAGGTAGTCACGGACCATCACCTGGTGCTCACCACGGACAGCGAGGATCTCGTCGTACGACGCAGGCTCGCGGAAGATCGTCATGTCGCCCCTTCCGCCTCGTACTCGGCGAACGGTTGGCCAATCCAGTGGAACGGCTGCTCCTGCCGAAGGATCGCGCCATGCAGCCAGGCGTTGGTAGCCAACACGAGATGGCGAAGCGTCTTGGATAGGCTCCACTCGCCGTCGACTGAGGCGTCCTCAAGTCCAGCGGCGGTCGCCAGGACCTCGACCCAAGTCGTCTCGACCGCGAACCAGGCGGCGCGGAGGCCATCGGGAGTGATCGCCGTCTTGAGCTCTCGGCCGGGAAAGCGGCGGTTGAGTTCGGTCTCCACGAGCGGGACGACGTCAACGCCATTGACCCACAGCGACCCCTCCTGAAGGTTGGGGGCGTCGATCTCCATCCCAGTAACCTCCGATCCGCGGATGACGGCGCTCGACAGCAGGCAACGGGTAAACCGGGCCCCGGAGAGATCCTGTTCTGTGAAGTCCATGTGGAGATTTTAGCAGCGCGCTCCGACGACACCTCCCGCCTCCACCCGGTAGGGGATCCCCGCATTCGCGCTCCCCGCCGGTGTGCCGTCTTCGCTGTCTCAGGGGCGGTGCCGGGCTCGCGTTTTCGATGTTGCCATCCACGCTGATCGGCTGGTTATTCGCTTACGAGTGCGCGATGACTAGGCGTTATTGCCGGACGAGGAGCAGGATCGGTCGCAGGTACTGACCTGTGCGGGACGGGGCCGGCAGTGGACATCCGGGGCTACGAGACCGCCGAGGAAGCGCTACGCCGAGTTTCGGACCACCGACTCGGGGAGGGTCGCCCAATCGAGCTGCGAGGGGCCGAGCGATCGGAATGGCAGCGCATCCAAATTTGCCTGCCGTGAGCGCTACGCGCCCGACTCGGCGCGTAGCGCTCCGCACTCCCGGGCCCTCATGCTCCATGGCGGTGACCGGTCGCCCCGACCCGTCGTTCGGCTCGCCTTCCTGGCTCATCGGCTGGTGATAGCGCGCAAGCACAGATGGGTCTGTCTGTACTGCTGTGGCAGTTGGTTATCGGTCGTGGTTTTGGGACGCACCGAGGGGAGGGTGGGTGATTTGGCAGATGTCGGCGGCGAGGGGCGAAGTCTGGCGGTGGATGCTGGCGAGAGCTTGCGTGAAGGTGATGCCTTTGGACGATTGTCCGTGGTTGTCATGGAGCAGTGTCGGGTCGTATTGGACTTCGTTGATGACGTATTCACCGTCGAGGTAGGCGAGGGGGATCTCGCCTTGATTGGCGTAGGTGACGAAGAGGTGGTCGACCGTCGCCGGTGGGGTTTGGAGTGGTTGGGTGGCTCCTGCCGGGTATCGGTCTCGTAGCTTTCTAAGGTAATTTATCTGCTGGTGAAGTCGGGCGTCGAGGCAGGTGAAGGTGGGCGTGTCGGGCCAGATATCGCCGCTTACGGACCACGATGCCATGGTCTGTAGACCGCTCCAGGTGCCGAACTTGTACAGGGCAAGGACGATCGCCCAGCGTTCGGTGGTGCAAAAGGGGCAGTACTCGGCGCCAAACTCGGCCAGCTAGTGGTAGGCCGGAGAGCAACCGGCAGCCTCGAGGTGAGCAAAGCGCAGATAATTCTCACTAATACTCAGGGAGCTCTCGTGTCCGATCATGTCACCCATCGAGCACTCATCGTGACCTTCACTTAAATGGTCGGGCTGAGAAGATTTGAACTTCCGACCTCTTGACCCCCAGTCAAGCGCGCTAACCAAGCTGCGCCACAGCCCGTAAATTTCTAACCTCTACATAGTAGTGCTATGAAATCTAATTCCTTACGCCCAGTAACATCATCAACGGTCCCATCCTTGCGTTACCAACCCTCAGCCACGCCCAATTGCGATGCGATCGTGCCGCATGCGCTTCTACCGTTCAAGGTCCAACGAATTTATAGCAGCATGCCCAAGCACATCATGGCTGAAAGACTACGGGTCAAAGACTGCCTCCTATGGCTTCTTGACTGCCAAGGGGTGTTTCACGGCTCCTTAGTATCAGCGATACCGAGATGACCACCATCAATATCTGTATTCCGAGAGCCGGCGCCAGAACTTCTATCACAAAGCCAAGGGATAACAATCCAACTAATAACGCCTTCGAGAGATCAATCTCAACCAAAAATCTACGTAGAGTAATATTTCTGATCTGCGCAACATAACGCGGTACGACTAGAAGAGTTACCGATAGAAACTGAAGCGCTATCATCAAAGTCCCGGCTCTATCGGGTGTTACCATCACCGAAGTCGCATAGGACAATGCTGCTACTAAGACAAAGCTGTCTGCGAATAGAAGTAACGGTACGAATAATACCGGGAGATAGCTACTCCAAAGAATGGGAGTGGCCATTAACGTTGACGCTATCGCGATAACAAACGCCAAATCATCTCGCTTTATGAGATTTGAGCTCCTCAACCACAAAGCCAACACCGTCATAATCCCTATCGCCAAGATTACATATGCTCCGGTCTTACCCAAGTAAACCGAGTGAAGAGCATTTATGAACGAGAATCCCTGCCTCGACTCGTGCTTAGCAAGTTGCGTCAACAGACGGAAATAACCAATCGGCCCAAGCGGCGAAAGGGCGAAGTTGAGAACCAAACCAACGAGTGCTAATAAAAAGGTGCCCGCCATCGCTCTCGGTCGGCGCGTGAGAATGAAAAAGAGGCCCAAAACCACTAGATACACCTTGGTGAACGCGAGCCCCACCACTAAAAGCGAACTAACTGCCGCGCTACTTCGATATCTCCACGTTAGCGCTAACATTCCAAGGATAACTGGCGTTAACGTGCCCATCTGCAAACTTATCAAAGTTGGCGAGGCGAGCAGGACAGTAGCAAAGATTGAAATTTGCGTGGCTACGGCGTTTGATTCTCTAGATCTCAAAAGTGACGAAAAGGTGTAGGTAGCGTAAGCGAGGGCCATTATCGAAATGACCTCAAATACAAATGGACCCCAGTAGGTCCCCAATAGTGAGAGCGGTACGAAGGCGACAGCGACCAAATAAGGGTAGACAAATGAACTACCCGAGTATACGGCAGCGGTCCCTAGTTTCGGGTACGGAGAGTGGCCATCCACCACACTTTTGCCAGCGCGAATAAAGACTTGAAGGTCAGCTTGATTTACTGAAGAGATTAGGTGAACTGCAACTAATCCGGCGAGTAGAACGCCGACCACCTCGACTATACGAAACTTATTGTCGCCGCTAATCTTCTTCGTCATCTACGTGTAAAGAATAGGAGCTCAAAGCACTTATTCAATTAGATATTCGCAGCAAGCTCGGTCTAGCTGGACCGCAATTACTTAAGTTGTCGATGCTCGATTAAAGTGAAACGCGGCGACCACATAACAAGAGAGAGGGGCACTTGTTAAAGGATCGCCGCGAATTCTGTTTGGAATCGACTTACGAGTTTTCTGATCTATCTAAACGAACGATCCTCGCTACCTCGATATCCAAATCTGTCGACGGCCGATGTTTCCTTATCGCCCGAGGAGGAGAGAATGTGCGAAAGGTTTCGGCTTATATCGGCAGATGCGACGCTTTGCTCTTCCGCCGCAGCCGCGATCTGCGATACCATATCGCCAACGCTAGTAACATCGTCGAGGATTCGAAGTAGTGCCTCGTCCGCTCGAGCCGATGAAGTCTCCGAGTCGCTTACCTTGGATGTAAATGACTCAATCGAACTTACTGCCGCCTGGGTACCAGATCGAATAAGACGAATCTTCTCTGTAATCTCAGTTGCCGCGGTCCTCGACCTCTCAGCAAGTTGCCTGACCTCGTCAGCTACTACCGCAAAGCCTTTGCCAGCACTGCCAGCGCGCGCGGCCTCAATAGCAGCATTTAGAGCCAAGAGGTTTGTCTGCTCTGCGATCGACTTGATAGAGGTTACGATTGAATCGATCTCTTCGCTTTGAGTGCCTAGATCTTGAATGATTCCGGCCGTCTCTTTCACCCTGTAGGCGACGTCTCGCATGGCCTCGCTGGCAGTTTGAATATAACCCTTTGACTCACTTGTGGTGGAAGAGGCCTTAATCGAAGAGTCTGAGGCAATCTGTGAGCTTCGAGCAATCTCAGCTACCGTTGCGCTCATCTCTTCGAGAGCTGCTGCTATTGCTGAGACTCTGTCGTTGATCGTCCCCTTGCGCTCTTGCTCTAGCGCTGCTTGAGCTCGCTCGAGTTTTTTCTCGGTAGATATATCGCTCCAACATGCCATGTAAGCAAGGAGTTCACCCTTCTTCTCGGGGTGCCAAATTGGATAAGTCTTTGTTTGAAAGTAGATATCAGCCGTCATTGGTATGTCGGCTATGTGGTCTTTATCAGTTCCGCTCTGCATACCGCCAAGAATCCGCCTGACACGATCAGGATCCTTGTGGAACTGATGAATCGAATTTCCCATCGCGTGCAGAATATCAGCGCCAGGGCGAGCGGCAGAAAGCTGCGTGTGATAATTTTCGAGCGTGGCCTTGGCCGACGCGTTCATGTAGAAGATCTTGTTATCCTTCGTGGTGTCACAGAGCATAACAATGTTATCTACTCTGTCGAGAACTGCATATAGCTTCTCGACCTCTTGTGAGTTATCGCTTTTTCCAAACATATCAACTCTTTCGGCACTCATAGTGGTTTAGTTAAAGCCAATTTCACAAAAAAATGAATCAAGAAACTCTATCTTTATACGTCATTTTAAATAGAAATTTGCTACTAAATCATATATAAGAAATATTCTTCATCCAATGAAATAGCCAATTCCTACCTTGGAAACATTATGAGACAAAGTGTAGATAGCCCACGTGGATAGAATCCTCTCATCCAAATAGTGGATTAGCGGCAAAGCAGGATGCCAGTCAAATATAACATGGCTGATCTACTTTAGATAGATTTAAAGTTAGAGCAATCATTCCAAAACGAATGTCTCTATTTGAGTCCCGTGGGTTTACCTAAGCTCAAACGAAGTTAGCAACTTATGAAAACATTTACATCAAATGATTTTCTCTTGGAAATATCGTATTCCGCACCAGAAAAAATCGTGCTCAGAAGTAAGTATCATATCGAAACCCTATCGTAAACGAAATCCATGAGCCCACTGAATAGAGCGAATTCGATCCGATCAAAAGGATTAAAAGTGATGATACAAGTATACGCTAAGCTGCACGATGCGATAGACGAGGTATATCGCAGTCGCAACAACTAACAACTTGAAGTGCCACGGCGTCTTTTTAGGCTTTACGACAGGCGTGTCGCATACTGGGCAATGACCGTTGCGAGGTATCTGATCGTCATCCTGAAATTTCGCACACGTCTCACACCAAGCCAAAGCCGACCCCAACCTCTACTGTCTACATCTCTATTCTAGCCACAGCACAAGATTTGCAGTGAAATCGCCATCGCATGCCATCGTCAGAGGGCTAAACGGGATGAACACCGTGGTGCTTAGGATCTTCTACCCGAGGCTTATTGCTAGTCATCTTGAATCGCCTGATAACCTCACCTCGAAGTTCACGGATCGATATAACGTCGTCGACTATGAGCTCAGAGGCCAACTTCATCAAGTCAACGTCTTCGACGTACTCTCGTCGCTTCTCTTCAATAAAGGCCTCGCGGGCAGCTGGTTCATCAATGGCCGCTATGTAATTGGCGTAAACCGCATTCACGGCAGCTTCGGGCCCCATTACGGCAATTTCGGCACCATCGAGCGCAATGGTTGCCTCTGGAGAGAACGCAGGGCCTGCCATGGCATAAAGTCCTGCTCCGTATGCCTTGCGTACTATAACCGTTAGTTTGGGGACTTTGGTCTCGGCAACAGCCGCGATCATCTTGGCGCCATGACGAATAATGCCTTGACGTTCGACTGCACTTCCAATCATGAACCCAGGTACGTCAGCTAAAAATAGAAGAGGTATGTTGAAGGCATCGCATAGCCAAATGAAGCGTGCAGCCTTATCCGCCGAATCTACGAAGAGAACTCCCCCGCGATTCGAAGGATCATTCGCAATTACCCCGACCACCTTGCCGTCAATCCTGCTAAGACCGACAACGATCTCCGGTGCGAAGAGTGCCTTTACTTCAAAAAATGAGCCTTCGTCGACAATTCCATCGATGACCTTATGAATCGAGTAGCCCAATTGGGCAGATGTCGGTAGGACTGTCTCATCAAGTTCGATCACAGGATCCGACCCACGATACGAAGGAGGGAAATCTCTAAAGTTTGTGGGGAAGTATGAGAGGTACTCCCGAATCGCCTCGATAACTTCATCATCACTTTGGTATAAGTTGTCACCACAACCCGAGACGGAAGCGTGCATTCGTGCGCCACCCATTTCATCGAGCGTCACCTTTTCGCCGATGACAACCTCAGCCATTCGCGGCGAACCAAGGTACATTGAAGCGTTGCCGTCGACCATAAATACAACGTCACAAAATGCCGGAATATAGGCCCCACCGGCGGCAGATGGACCAAACAGGCCACAAACTTGAGGGACCCTACCCGATAGAGCGACTTGATTGTAAAAGATTCTTCCGGCACCTCTTCTACCAGGAAAGAGCTGCACTTGATCAGTTATGCGAGCACCTGCCGAGTCGACCAAAAACACGAGCGGAATCTCTAATGACATAGCCATTTCGGTAACCCGTATGATCTTTTCAACAGTTCGAGCACCCCACGAACCAGCTTTAACCGAGGTATCGTTGGCCATTGCACAGACTGGTCTACCGCCCACTTCACCAATTCCGATTACGACGCCATCGGCGTAGTACCCCTTATTCAATGAATTAGCAAAAAGACCATCTTCAACAAAGGTACCTTCGTCAAATAGCAGTACTATTCGTTCCCTGACACCAAGCTTTCCCTTGGCGTGCAACTTGTCTAGAGCCTCTTGGCCACCACCATCAATTAGCGATGAGCGGAGCCTTTGAATTGATTCTTCAGCCACTCTTTTTCCATCTAACTTGGCGAAATGCCTTCGATAGAAACTTTACTTGAAAAAAGTGGCTGATCTTTGGCTATTAGCCATCCGAACGACGTCTTACCCTCATCTTGATTGGAGTAGGTCCAAGGGCAAAGCGCTCCCTAAGCTTACGCTCAAGGTAACGCATATAGGAGTTATCGATCGGGCGCGACGAAAAGAGTGTGAATGTAGGAGGATCGGTCGCACCCTGGACTGCGTAGAGAATCTTGGTACCCTTTGGCGGGTGGATGCTCTGAAATTCTGCAATTGCAACGTTCAACTCACGCGTTGGAATTCGTTGCCGATAGGCCACAATTGCATTTTGAACCGCTGGCAGGATACGATGCGTGGCAAGGCCAGTCTTAGCGCTGATCCTGATGAATGGAGCATACGTTAAGAATGCGAGCTTCTCTTCAGCCTCGGCCCCACGCACTACCTTCTCCTCTGCGCCAAGCTCTTCCCACTTGTTCAGAACTACGACGACGGGTGAACCAGCGGCATCGATTCTCTCAGCCAATCTTTGATCCTGGTGGGTTACCCCTTCCATCCCATCAACTACCAATATCGCAACGTCGGCACGGTCGATCGACTTAAGCGCCCTAACCATTGAGTAGTACTCGGTTCCACTAGATTGATTCGCGCGCTTTCTCATTCCTGCGGTGTCAACGAACCTAAGAGTACCGATCTCAGTTTCAACAATGGTGTCGACTGAGTCCGTCGTAGTTCCAGGCATGTCGTGGACCACCGAAAGATCGTCGCCTACCAACCGATTGAAAAGGGTGGATTTGCCAACATTTGGTCGCCCAATAATCGCGACTGCGAAGATATCGCTCTCTTTAGTGGCGTTCTTATCCTCATCAGCATCGATATCTTCGAAGCGGCCGAGTTTATCGACGACTAGGTCTAAAAGGTCCCCAGTCATTGTGCCATGCAAAGCAGAAACAGGTTGTAAGTCGTCAAAGCCTAGGGCGGCAAACTCCCACGCAGCAAATTGTCGGGCCTCTGATTCAGCTTTGTTTGCCACGACGATAACTGGCAACTTGGTACGGCGAAGCACCTTTGCAACGTCTGAATCTTCATTGGTAAGACCTACAGCCGCATCTACCACCAACAGCGCCACGTCACACTCACCCATCGCTGATAACGACTTTTGCGAGATCTTCTCTTCGAGCTCATCGCCTTCAGCTAGAAATCCACCGGTATCTACTATTTCAAACGTAATTCCACGCCACGAAGCGACGTAGGACTTCTTGTCACGAGTGACGCCCGCCTTTTCCTCGACGATCGCCTCTTGACGTCCCACTATACGATTCACAAGGGTCGACTTACCAACGTTTGGCCG
Source organism: Actinomycetes bacterium (assembly GCA_021826315.1). GTDB lineage: Bacteria > Actinomycetota > Acidimicrobiia > Acidimicrobiales > Acidimicrobiaceae > Acidithrix. Next base: position 1,588 of record JAKAZZ010000053.1, on the reverse strand, counting down.
TCCGACTATCGCAACCTTCTTCATTAAAATCTCCACACAAACAAATCATCACGGTCAAAAATTTTGTTGACCAAAAGGGGCATGAGTCACGCGCTTCGGTAGAGCGCCTCTAACTCTTTCCTAAGTGAAAGTCCATCACTTGCAACTACCCGAAGTGGAAACGTAAGGTCACTCAAACGGACACCGTCTAAAAAGACGTCTTCTGATAGCGCAACATCAGGCAGAAGATAAAGATCATAGTCGGGATTATCGGCGACACTTCTCGTGATATCCTCGCCTACCATCAAACCCGCCACCGCAATGTTTCCACCGAAGTACTCGTTCTTAACTTCAACGAAGTCCACCTCGGGAAAGAGCGGAGATATTATTGGAGGCAAAGTCCTAACTCCGTAGGTAGAGGTTAGGATCGCAACTTTACTAGGGCGCTTACGACTGCGGATCCTAGAGATCACCACCTCTTCGCCTCCGTCGAAGTGGCGCACTGCTCGATATCCTTCTTTCGGAGCACCTTCTACCCAGGAGAAGAATCCTGACTTCACACCAAAAGCGAGATCTTCATCGCCAGCAAAGGCCGCTTCAAATGCTCGAGTAATTCCGATGCCGTTTTCATGTTGCGAAAAGTCTAGGTAGGTACCTTGGCGGGGCATCTCCTTTTCAGCAAGGACGTAATACTCATCGGAGGCATATGCGAATGGTCTTCCGATCAACTTCATCGCAAGGGAGGAGACCCTATCGACCGCGTCAACGACGGCAAGTGCCTCCTGTTGACTATGAACTCGCATCCTCTCCTCATTGGAGTACTTAGAAATTCCCAAAGGAACTACAGCCACGTCAGCCAACTTGTCATACCGCATCAAAAGGCTCATAAGAGTCTCTTCGACGTGGCTTCCATCGTTTATAGAGGGGCATACCACTACTTGACCATGAACCTCTATGCCACCGTCGAGTAGGTACTCAAGCCACCTAAGCGAAGTTCCACCTCTTCGATTTCGCAGAAGTTCAGTCCTTAGAAGTGGATGGGTTGAGTGGATTGAAACAAACAAAGGCGAGAGTCGCTCGGTTAGGACTCTCTCTAGGTCGGCTTCGGTAAATCTCGTAAGGGTCGTAAAGTTGCCGTACAAGAAAGAGAGGCGGTAATCGTCGTCTTTCATGTACAACGTTTTTCTTAGACCCGGAGGGAGCTGATAGATGAAGCAGAACTCGCAGTGGTTATCGCACGTTCTAACTTGATCAAAGATCGCCGCCGAAATCTCGATACCGAGTTGCTCGCCGGCAAGCTTTTCAATATCAAAGTCGTATGTGATACCACCCCGTTCGACCTCTAGGGTCAATTCAGGCTCTTCAACCAAGATGTGATAGTTGATAACGTCGGTCGGGACCTGGCCGTTTATGGAGAGAATAATGTCACCCTCGACAAGACCTACCTTGGCCGCAGGGGAATTTGGAGCAACGCTCACGATAGTTGGACTACTCAAGATCGAAATACCTTCGAAACGATGATTATGCTCAATTGTATGGCTGTTAATAAAGTTCTACTAGCAAAGCCTAGAGGCTTTTGCGCCGGTGTCGAGATGGCAATAAAGGCCCT
>JAKAZZ010000052.1 GCA_021826315.1 Actinomycetes bacterium | reverse complement strand
CGGCGCTATAGGCCAACTCGCAACTGTTAGTTCCATGGTCGCCCACTCGATTCCAAACGGAGCAAAAGTCCTAATGGCTCAGGAGGATTTCACCAGCGTTCTATTTCCTTTCCTAGAGCGCGAAACCAAAGGCGAAATTACCATCGACTTCGTCCCGGCAGAAAAAATAGTCGAGACGATCCATGACACTTACACCTTGATCGCGGTAAGTGCCGTCCAATCATCTACCGGTTACGTTATCGACCTAAACGGACTGTCAGAGAGAGCCCGTTCTTCAGGAATCAAGACATTCCTCGACGCAACTCAAGGTGCTGGATGGCTTCCAATCGATCTAGACGCTTTCGATGTAGTAGCCGCCTCTGCATACAAGTGGCTTTTATCTCCAAGAGGAAGTGGTTTCGTCCATACCACTTCAAAGGCTCAAGAATGGTTGAGACCTACAATGTCGTCCTGGTATGCAGGAGATGAAATTTGGAGTTCAATCTACGGTCCTCCGCTACGCCTAGCCAATGATGGGCGCAGATACCAAATATCACCCGACTGGTTGTCGTGGGTGGGCGCCGAGCAATCACTAAAGATAATTTCCGAGCTAGGAGTAGACAACGCCTACCGACATAATCTTGGCCTCATGGAACACTTCTGCGAGCTCATTCGAACGCCTTTCAACGATTCTTCAATAACGTGCATCGATACGAATATCACAACTGAAGATCTCAGAGCGAATGGCTTCAGGGCTTCTCTCAGAAATGGTCGACTCAGAATTTCAATTCACATCTATAACACGGCTGACGAGGTAGAGAAACTAGCAGCTCTGCTAAATTCAACGAACTAATTCCAAATCTCGAAAGTTAATATCTCGCTTCTCTTTTGCCATAAAGTGGCCGGATAACAATATCTAACCAGGAGCGTGACCTTCAAAACCAGGTAGCACATAAAGCTCCTACTGGCGCATTTTCCGCTGAGTCCGATATGTCATAGATATCAGCGGAACGACTAGCAGGTGAAGACAATCGAACTACTGAAGTATCTGAAAATCAAACGGATGACTTTCAAATTCGAACACTGTCACAACCCCACTTGTAACCTCTCCGAATCGACACCAATGGGGATTCTGGGAAGCGTTCGTGACGGCCGCTGGGTGCGACCAAGATTTGTGGTTACTGTTGGCCTCTTGTAGATTCATACTGCGAGGTGACAAAGTGATAGAAACGCAAGATTACGAGAACGAACGTAAGAGGTTGGGCGCAAGCTTCGGTAAAATTGCGAGAGACTACGCAAAATCAAGGCCCACCTATAGCGATATCGCGATTCTCGATGAATTGTTTAATGCCAAAGATGTCCTAGAGCTTGGAGCCGGAACCGGACTATTCAGTCGATTGATCCATAATCGCGATACTACGTCTTATTTTGCAAGCGATCTCTCATCTGAAATGCTGCTAGCTAATGATGAGGTACTTTCATCTAATAAAGTCGCCGCCGTCGCCGAGGCATTGCCATTTTCAGACGCCTCATTTGATACCGTAGCGGCAGCTCAAGCTGCTCACTGGTTTGACCTAGTCAGTGCACCTCGAGAGATTAGACGGATCATGCGCGACAGTGGAACGCTTGTTATCATTTGGAACCATCGAGATAGTTCTCACCGTTGGGTCCAAGACTTTGACCGCGTCGTTGACTCCTATCAAAACCGTATTGTCACAGATCAAATTCTGAAGGGATTTGAAGCATCTTCACTTTTCACCAAGTTCCATCGCTACTCACTTCCCCTGCTTCACAGTATTGACGAAGCCCAAGCAAAACAACTATTAACTCCTTCTCGCCCGTCTCTACACTCCCTGAGCTTCAACGAACAGAAGTGATCGAACGCGCATTAGAGATCCTAAGAAAAGCCCATCCCGGTAGTAGCCAATTCGAAATTCCCTATACGACCAACTATTTTTTGGCGCAAGCTAAATAATTCCAAAATCCGTAATTCCTGTCTATACAACTCTATATAATTCAATCTAAGTTGTATAGACAGGATCCAATATGATAGAGATTATCCCCGGTGAATTGGAACTTACCCACCTTCGATTAATCCATTCGAACCACGTCAAAGTATCCCTAGCGCCTTCAGCTCGCGACCTAATCGATAAAAGCGCGGCCGCGGTAGCGGCAATTGCACATAAAGGCGAAGCAGCCTACGGAATCAACACTGGCTTTGGTCGTTTGGCTACAACTCATATCCCCTTTGATCAGCTTGAACTTCTGCAGCAAAACCTCGTTCTCTCTCACGCCGTTGGCGTAGGTAATCCGATGGCTAAAGAGGTAGTGCGACTGATGATGGTACTGAAGATAGGTTCTCTCAGCCAAGGCTACTCAGGAATCCGATACGAAGTTATCGAAGCCCTCATAAGGCTTTACAACGCCAACATTCTTCCCGTTATCCCCGAAAAGGGATCTGTCGGTGCCAGCGGCGATCTAGCACCGCTGGCACACTTGGCCACGGTGCTTCTCGGCGTCGGAGAGGTTTACCACAACGATCAGGTCATTTCAGCGATAGAAGGTCTCAGATTAGCGGGCATGGTTCCAATTAAATTTGCACCAAAGGAGGGGCTAGCACTCCTCAACGGAACTCAAGCTTCAACCGCGTTGGCGCTTCACGGCCTTTTCCAAGCTGAGAACCTCTTCGCTTCAGCGGTCGTATCGGGTTCACTTTCTGTAGAAGCCGCAGCAGGATCAACGGTTCCATTTGATGATCGAATCCATAAAATCCGAGGCCACCGTGGCCAGATACAGGTTGCTAAGAAGTACCTTCAACTCCTATCTGGATCCGAGATCAATCTCTCGCATCAAGATTGCGAGAAGGTTCAAGATCCTTACAGTCTTCGTTGCCAGCCTCAGGTCATGGGTGCAATTTACGACCAGATTATCCACTGCGCCATAACTCTTATTACCGAAGCGAACGCAGTGTCAGATAATCCCCTCGTCTTCATCGATACTCTCGAGGTACTCTCCGGAGGCAACTTCCACGCCGAACCCGTAGCGTTCGCCGCTGATATCTTATCGATCGTCACAAGTGAGATAGGAGCACTTGCTGAACGAAGGATTGCACTGCTGATTGATTCTTCACTTTCAGGTCTGCCTCCATTTCTTGTACGCGACGGCGGAGTCAACTCAGGCTTTATGATCGCCCACGTTACAGCGGCGGCATTGGCATCGGAGAACAAGACCCTAGCTCATCCCGCATCCGTCGACTCGCTACCCACATCTGCAAATCAAGAGGACCACGTTTCAATGGCCACCTTTGCAGCACGCAAAATCTCTGACATTTCTGACAACGTTGCAACAATCATCGCCATTGAAGCTCTGGCCGCGATTCAAGGCATTGAATTGCGGGCTCCACTATCAACTACTCCCGCACTCTCGAAAGTGGTCAAAGCTGTTCGCAAATTCGTTCCTCACTACGAAATTGACCACTACCTCGCACCCGACATAATGGCAGCAAAGGATCTCGTAACTGGAGGAGATCTTGCGAAGATCTACCCCGGCTGGTCGAATCAAAGTGGTCTAGATGAATAAGATCGAAGTCGCCAAGTCGCACTACTGGCGCATCAGGGAACACATCGCCACTTCAATAGAGACTGGGACGTATCTACCTGGTCAAAAGATTCCCTCCGAAACAACGATAGCCAAGCAATTCGGGGTTGCTCGCATGACCGCTAACAAGGCTATCAACTCCCTAGTTAGCGATGGAGTATTGGAGCGCATCAAAGGATCCGGCACCTATGTGACTAGGAGAAATCATGATTATTCGCTCCTCGAGATACACCCAATTGCGACCACAATTACCGGAAGTGGCAAAATACACCGCTCAGTAGTCCTGTCACTTGAATCAACCTCCAAATCGGAGGCGGAGCATTCCGCCTCCCTCTCTGGAATTATCTCCGGAGGTGGCCGTGATCCTTTTATGGAGCTCTTCAATAGATCCGATATACCTATTGAACTATTTCTGGTGGAAATTCTGCACTTTAGTGGAGACATTCCGCTTCAGTTTGAAAGTCGCTTGGTAAATCCTGCAATCGCTTCAGACTTTCTAGAGCAAGACTTCAGGAAGACAACTACGACTGACTACCTTACCCAAGTCGCACCAATCGAAGCCGCCGCTTTCAAGATCACCTCTCAGAAGCCGTCGATGAGAATCGCCCAACTTTTGGCAATAGAGGATGGCGGCTGGACTATGACTCTTCATCGAATCACGAATTCCCAAGGACAATTTGCATCAATTAGCGCCATGGCACATCCCGCAAAGTCCTTCGCGTTTAGCGGCCTCTATCAGATATAACGAAAAAACGACTTCATAAGGAGAAACATGAAGAACGACCGATTTGACCCCTCGAGAACGATCAGGGCACCGCGCGGAAGCGAACTCCACTGCAAGAACTGGCTTATCGAAGCACCCTATCGGATGATTCAAAACAATCTCGATCCCGAAGTTGCGGAGCACCCTGAGTCACTGATCGTATACGGAGGAATCGGTCGGGCAGCACGCAATTGGCCCGCGTTCGATGCGATCCTAAGCTCTCTGCGAGACCTCGAGGAAGACGAAACACTCCTAGTGCAAAGCGGCAAACCTGTAGCCATCTTCAAGACGCACACCGACGCGCCACGGGTATTGATCGCTAACTCCAATCTCGTTGGCCACTGGGCTAATTGGGAGAAGTTCCACGAACTCGACCAGAAAGGTTTGATGATGTATGGCCAAATGACCGCCGGGTCTTGGATCTACATCGGTAGTCAAGGGATCGTACAGGGCACCTACGAAACCTTCTATGCCATCGCAAATATGCACTTTGGCGGCGATCCCACAGGTCGCTGGATTCTCACCGCGGGTCTTGGAGGCATGGGAGGTGCTCAACCGCTAGCTGCAACGATGGCGGGATTTTCAATGATCGCTGTTGAGTGCGATGAGAGTCGCATCGATATGAGGATCAGCTCTCGCTACCTCGATAAGAAGGCAATTACGCTCAAAGAAGCGGTTGAAATGATTAAGCAGGCCAAAGAGGAGGGCTCCGCCATCTCCGTAGGTCTACTCGGTAACGCAGCGGATATCTTTGAACAGATAGTCGACTCCGAATTCTTACCAGATGTGGTTACAGATCAAACGAGTGCTCACGACCCGATCAATGGATACCTTCCGAGTAATTGGAGCGTCGATGAGTGGAGAAGATCGGCTACCGAAGACCCTAAGGGTGTTGAGCGCGCAGCTAGAGCCACAATCGCCCGACATGTAAAGGCGATGCTGCGCTTCGCCGATATGGAAATTCCAACGGTCGACTACGGCAACAACATTCGACAAATCGCATTTGAGGAGGGGGTAAAGAGGGCATTCGACTTCCCTGGCTTTGTACCAGCCTACATTCGCCCCCTCTTCTGCGAAGGCTACGGCCCATTCCGATGGGTAGCTCTATCAGGTGACCCTGAAGACATCTACAAGACTGACCAAAAGGTAAAGGAGCTCATTCCTGACGACCCTCACCTACACAATTGGCTCGAAATGGCCCGTGAAAAGATCAGCTTTCAGGGACTACCAGCTCGAATCTGTTGGATTGGAGTAAAAGATCGCTATCGAGTGGCAATGGCATTCAATGAAATGGTCGCGGACGGTACTCTAAAGGCGCCGATCGTCATTGGGCGAGACCATCTTGACACTGGATCAGTTGCCAGCCCCAACAGGGAGACCGAAGCGATGTTAGACGGGAGTGATGCAATCGCCGATTGGCCACTCCTCAACGCAATGACTTCAGTAGCGGGTGGAGCTACGTGGGTTTCCATGCACCATGGAGGCGGCGTAGGAATTGGGTTTTCACAACACTCTGGCGTCGTCATTGTGGCTGACGGCTCAAATGAAGCCAAAGTACGCCTTGAACGAGTTCTCTTCAACGACCCCGCAATAGGTGTTGTACGCCACGCGGATGCCGGTTACGACCTCGCTATCGATGCCATCGAAACCGTTGGCATCAAAGTTCCGCGCATTGGATAATGGAAAGTAGAAAGCGGCGTCCCATGGGTACCTCGAAATTTTTAACGAATTGCAACGTAGTTGATTGCGACACCGATGGCAGGTACCGCATTCTGAGCAACACAACTCTGAGAATCGTAAATGGCATAATTTCATCGATCGGCGAAGAGGTGCCGATCGATGCACAAAATGTAATTGACATGGGTGGACGCCTCGTAACACCAGGTCTAATAGATGCGCACACCCATTTGATCTACGGAGGAGACCGTTCCAACGAGTTCGCACAGAGACTTCGAGGTGCAACCTATGAAGAGATTGCAAATGCAGGCGGTGGGATCACATCTACGGTAAATGAAAGTCGCAAACTCAACGACGAGAACTTATTGGCTGCCACTAAGGCCCGACTAATGGAGATGGCTCGGGGAGGAACAACTACCATCGAGATCAAGTCAGGCTACGGACTCGACTATGCCGACGAACTAAGACTTCTGAAGTTGATTCAGAGAGTAAAGGAGTGGGCACCGATATCGGTAACTGCAACTTACTTAGCAGCACACGCACTACCCAACGGCTACGAAGGCACCAAGGGCCAATACATCGATGAAGTTGTAGACAGCCGGCTTCCGGAGCTTTTCGAACTTGGCCTATTTGACAAGGTAGACCTCTTCTGTGATGAAATTGCCTTCTCCCTTCACGACAGTTTGAAGATCATCGAGTGGTGCTCCAATAAAGGTGTCAGATTTAGTGTCCACGGCGAACAACTGACCCATACTGGGATCGCACGGGAGGCATCTTTAAGAGGCGCGCTTTCTGTCGACCACCTCGAAAGAGTGACAAAAGAAGACATCGAAACAATCTCTACCACTGATACGGTTGCGATCCTCCTTCCCGGAGCGTACTACTTTCTGCGCGAAACCATCGCCCCTCCCGTGCTGGATTTGCTGGAGGCTGGATGCAAAGTTGCTATTGCCACAGATCACAACCCTGGAACGTCACCCCTTTACAGCCTTCCGTTAGCAATGAACTTTGCCGCTACCCTATTTCGGTTGCCTCCTGATATCGCCCTAGCATCAGTGACCCGTTGGGCTGCGAAGGCACTTGGCTTTGACGACAGGGGCGCAATTGAAGTCGGCAAGAGGGGCGACTTGGCAGTCTGGAATCTTGACCATCCAGATCAACTGTGCTACCGGATCGGCTCGAACGACCTTGAAACTATCTTTGTCAACGGAGAAAAGGTTCTTTGAAATGGGTATCAACTTCGAAAAGTACGCAAAGCGTGGCACCGATGGCAGTGATCGAAAGCTGAGAATCTTCGATTCAGTTCAAGATCGAAGCTACGCAGAGCCGCCGCAATATCTTGGACAGCCTGCAATTATCGGATATCCCTTTGACATAGGCGTGGAACGAAACAACGGCAGGATAGGAGCCAGAGGAGGTCCCGAAGCTATAAGAAAGGCACTTGCCAACCTTGCTTGGCATAGAGAACGGTTGATTGCCGATCTTGGTGACGTGTCTAGCAACCTTACTAACGAGGAGTCCACAGATCACTATTTCGACCTCGAAGATCAAGTCGAATCCAGTCAAAATTCTCTCTACGTTGCCGTGAGCTCCGCCCTCGAAAAAGGCTACTTTCCCGTGGTTCTCGGTGGCGGACATGACCTAGCAGCGGCAACAACCTTAGCGGCATTGACAACGTCGACAAAGGGAAACAGTTCGTGCGCGATCCTAAATTTTGATGCACACTTTGACCTTAGGGCTGCCCCACAAGCAAACTCAGGCACGGGCTTCTTGCAGGCGTTTCAAATCTCTCAAAATAACGGCCGTTTCGGCAATTACAACTATTTCGCCGTAGGCATATCCGAACCGTCTAACAGCGCCCTGCTTTTTGAAACTGCAAGCCATATTGGGGCAAGGTTTTTACTTGATCGAGATGTGAGTCCGCAAGGGTTGGAATTTATCACTAAGATCATCGAATCATTCGATCGAATCTACGTCAGCGTAGACCTAGATACGATCGAAGCTCCTTCCATGAAAGCAGTCTCCTCACCAGCACCATTTGGAATATCCGTTAGCGCTCTCGAGGGACTTTTGATCGAACTGATGGAAAGCGGGAAGGTTGTGGGGATCGACTTCGCTGAGTTCAATCCCAACTTTGACGACGACACTCTTTCTTCCAGGGTCGTCGCCAGACTGATCCACACTATTTTGACGCGGCAAACAAGTATCACCAAATAATCAGGCGATCAATTTCCCTTAGAGAGACCTGTTGATAGCCGGTACATCTGTCGTAACAACCGCCAAGAGAGAGCTCCTTAAGAGCGTCTTCGTTTGGCTGTCCTCTAGAACTGAACCGCTCTTATCGACAATGTAAAAGGTATCGACAACATCATCTCCAATTGTTAGCGCCTTAGCGTGGGCGATATCGAGGTCCATTGATGCTATCGCCGCCGTCAAGCGATACAGAGTTCCAACTTCATCTGGCCCGCAAACCTCAACTACAGTGGCTCGATCGGAAGCGTCATCGTAGATAGTTACCCTTGGCGGAATCTTCGCCGATTCCGCTACGCTACGCCTCTTCCTGGCATTGGAGCTCGTCTTCTCAGCAATTCGTCGCTCAAGATATGTACGATCCTCGATAGCCTTTCGCAAATCCACCTCAAATCGAGCCCAATTAGTCTCACGATTGAATGGCGATATCGCCTTTATCTTCTCAACCGCGACTTCACCCCGCGAATATACGTCAGCGCTAACTATGTTCAAGTTATAAAGAGCTAGGGTGCCTGCCACGGTCGAAAAAAGTCCCAAGTGATCCCGTGCCGCAATATATAGGTAGTCACCATCGTGACGCACAACTAGAGAGTCGTTGAAGTTCGAGATCAACTCCATCTCAACTTCGCTTAGCTCACTTCCCGGCAACCTAATAGACCCGTCCTTCAAGAAACCCCTCGTGGATTGACAAAGCTTGGCAATCAACTCCTCCTTCCAGGCGGACCATGCCGCTGGACCAGTCGCACGGGAATCTGCCTCGGTAAGAACTTCTAGGAGATCCAACGTTGTAACGTCAACCAAAGCAGCCGCTACATCCTCAATTGTCTTAGGGTCAGAGATATCCCGTCGAGTAGCGGTATCTGCTAAAAGTAGGTGATGAACGACGAGCCGCTCTATAATCTCGACGTCGGCTGCGGACAAACCCATGCGCACGGCGATAGATCGAGCCACTTTAGCTCCAACGAGCGAATGGTCTCCATCCATACCTTTACCAATGTCGTGCAAAAGTGCAGCAACAATCAGAAGATCTGGGCGCTTCACGCGCCTCCTCAGCTTTCCGGCACCGACTGCCGCCTCAATCAGGTGCCGATCCACTGTGTAAGTGTGATAGGCATTGCGCTGCGGTCGATAGCGAACGTGGCCCCACTCTGGGATGATCTTGTCGAGAAGACCATAGTGGTCTAGCCGCTCCATCACCGCAATACCAGGAGCACCAGCCGAGAGAATAGCAATCAGAGAATTGAGCGTCTGTTGGTCCCAAGTATCTGAAATTGCCTCGAGACGTTCAGAACATAGTTCAAGAGCATCTACGCATATGCCTAGTCCAAGCGCTAGGGAAGTAGCCGCAATCCGCAAAATCACCTTTGCGTCGTAGTCGGCGAGCGCTACCGGATCAATACAGATCTCATTTCCATGTGAAAATACACCCTTGGGGATAGCGCCCCAAGCATCACCAATCGCCTTATGGCTCACTTTTCGACTCTCGGTAACTCTAAATTTCTCTTCGAGAGATCGCGAGACAAACCTACCTGCCTCTGAAATCTGCTTCATTAGTTCATCGGAGTCACAGATACCTAAGCTCTGGGCGATGCTATCTTGATCTTGTAGATTCAACCGATTGGATGCCCGATCAGACTTAAATTGCAAAAGGTTTCGAACCTTGAGCAAGAGTTGAACTGCCTCGTTCAATCGCAAAGTTGACTGCTCACCATTTGGATCAACTGAGAGGAGCTGCCTCAAAAGAACAACATCACGTAGGCCACCGTGGGACTCCTTGACGTCTGGTTCCAAGAGAAATGCCAGTTCTCCCGAGTCTCTTTTGCGAGATTCACTGTTTTGCCTCATAATAACGCGATAGCGATCGAGACGAGTGGCAAATCGCTCTCGTATTTTCGAAGCCAATGTAGCAAAGAGAAATTCATCGCCGTAGACGAGGCGAGCATCCAACATGCCAAATAGAGCACGAGGATCAGCTTCTGCAACCCTCATGGCTTGTGCCACGGTCCGAACCGAATAGTCCAAGCCGACTCTTGAATCCCAAATCGTGTACCAAAGCGACTCCGTAAAGTGCTCCACTGAAAGTCGGGGCTTATGAAGCAGCAAGACATCTAAGTCAGAGTGCGGCCCCAACTCCCTGCGCCCATAACCTCCAATAGCTATTACGGCAATTCCCTGAAAGCCCTGGCAGAGTCCACGAATAAAGTCATCAGAGGTGTCACTTAGTTCGGTCATAGTCGATACTTGCGACCAGTCAGAGCCGATCACTATTCGCCGTTGATCTAAAAATTGCGCCAAGAGCTCAGATCGTCTTGCAGGACCTACCATCTACGCTTCCTCTCAAAGATCTAAATGTCGCCTATTAAATAGATCGGGAGGGACCAAGGAATCGTACCTCAGCCCCTCCTCTCTTACTGCATCACGATGGCCGAGCGCTAGAGTGCGTCGTTACCACGTTCATTAGTTCTTACTCGAACTAGCTCTTCAACGTTCACGACCCATACCTTACCGTCGCCGATCTTATCGGTCTTGGCAGCCGCAACAATTTCATCGATGATGTCAAGTGCGGCTTCGTCACTTACAACAACTTCGATCTTTAGCTTTGGAACAAAGGATGTTTGATATTCGGCACCTCTGTAGACCTCGGTATGGCCACTCTGTCGACCGTAACCTTGAACTTCTGAGACCGTCATTCCTTTGATATCTGCCTTGGTGAGGGCATTGCGTACGTCTTCAAGTTTGAATGGTTTGATAATTGCGGTAATTAGCTTCAATTGATCTCTCCCGCCTTCTTGTACACTTCCACGATCTCCTCATTGAGATCCACTCTGTTAGAGACATGACCGCCTCCACCAGCTCCAGAAAATCCTCGTAGCAACGAAGAGCCAAATTCATAGGCAGATTCAGCGTGCAACGCAGTATCCATACCCTCGAGCTCTTCGTCATCCTTGATTCTCAGACCCATGGTCTTGTCGATAATCTTGGCAATGATGTAAGACATCACAAACGAGTAGCTCGCAGATGCGACTACAGCTACTGCTTGATGGAAAAGAAGTGATGCTCCGCCACCGTACAAGAGTCCATTCACGCCACCGATGGTGGAGGTTCCGAATAGCCCTATTAGGAGTGCGCCTAGGATTCCACCAACGAAGTGGACCCCACCAACATCGAGAGCGTCGTCTAGACCCAACTTGAACTTGAGGCTTACTGCTAATGCACATACGATACCGGCAGCCAAACCAATTACCGTGGCACCTTCAACGTTGACGTAACCACAGGCTGGCGTAATCGCAACAAGACCGGCGACTGCACCAGAGGCCGCACCGAGCGTCGTACTCTTACCACCCTTGATCTTTTCAACCAGGATCCATCCGAGCAAAGCAGCGGCGGTAGCTGTATTGGTGTTGACGAAAGCATTCGCGGAAAGAACATTTGCACCTAGAGCAGATCCGGCATTGAAGCCAAACCAACCGAACCACAGCATCGCTGCTCCGAGGAGAACGAAGGGTACGTTATGAGGCGGCATTGGTTCTTTCGGCCATCCCCGCCGCTTTCCAATCACAAGTGCAACCGCAAGGCCAGCAGCTCCGGCGTTGATGTGGACGACTGTACCACCGGCAAAGTCCTCGGCACCAAGCTTGAACAACCATCCGGTCGGGGAGAAGACCCAGTGAGCAATCGGCGCGTATACAAGGATCGACCAGACGATCACGAATACGACGAATGGCCCGAACTTCAGACGGTCAGCCGTAGATCCTGTGATGAGCGCCGGCGTAATAACCGCGAACATCATCTGGAAGATTACGAAAACAAGGGGCGGAATTGTCTGAGCCCCTGCGCCCGTATACCCCGGAACCGCTTGGTTCATGTGAGACAACCCAACAAAGTGGAGTGTCCCGATTATACCGTTTCCACCCCAGTCGGTTCCGAAAGCTAATGAATATGTCAAAAAGACCCAAACAATGCTGACGATGCCAATAGTTACATAGTTTTGCATCAACATTCCAAGAACGTTCTTCGATCTAACCATTCCACCGTAGAAGAATGCCAAACCGGGCGTCATGAAAAGAACTAATGCGGAACTCGCCAATATCCAGGCTGTATCTCCGGTATTGTAGTGCATTTCCCTCCTTATTCCCAACAACGACGCTCGTCGGCTACACGCCATTGTGACCCGAGAAGCGATTGAGTACACGTTATTTACATCGTGTTTCTAGAACAATTCAATTTTGTTACTTCTCTGTTACGTGACCGAACTTGAATAATTAATCTTTCCACCCATTCGTGACGAATAGGAGTGAAGTACCTAGCAACCTAAGTGGGTGACAGACACATGACAACCATCGAACTTGAATCCAAGGTCTATCGAATTGGAAGGTGCCACGCTACTGTCTACCTTTCAGATGGCAACTATCTAGAAGATGTTGAGGTCGTCTCTATTTGTGGTGGCGCCACTCCAACGCTATGGCTCTCCAAGGGAGAGGACGACGTATTCCTACCCGTCGAGCGAGTAGAACGCATAGAAAGCATTTGACCGAACGCAGTTTGAGAAGCAAGACCTAATAAAGCTGAAGGCTCCTCTCAATAAATTCACAACTTAATGTTGAAGAATCAAATTATTGAAACGTTGAATCAAACGGTGGGTTTCGAAAGGATATCAAATGTGGAATAATGGATTTGCAATGTCTGGACTCAATCCGTTCAGCACGATCGCAACATTTCTCCTAATGGTCGGTATCTTCGGTGGAGGTGCGTACTTGATCGCCAAGTCAGTAGCGGGCGACAAGTTACATCTCGGATCCCCACGACATTCGCACCCCAATCGCCTAGATGATTCCGATCCAAAGGTGATTCTTGATCGCCGCTTTGCAAACGGAGAGATCAGTGTAGAGCAGTACAAAGAGGCTTTGGAGCTACTCGGATATGGGACCTACGGAGCTAACAGCCAAACAGGAGAACGACTTTAAAAATTTGGACAGGTAACCTGTCCGACCGATTCCCCCCAAGGAAAACCCAAAACCCTAACCCAAAACCGAAGGCCGTACGTTCACCCCAACGTACGGCCTTCATCTATATTCAAAATCTTATCAAGGCTCCGACTCGATATAGAGTCACCTCAAAGCCCAGGGTCAGTCTCTAACCGTACCTAGACGAACTCGTTGACGACCGAACCAAGACCTTCGATTGAAACTTGGACGACATCGCCCGATTTTAGGAAATTTGGGGGATTGAATCCGGCCCCAACCCCTGATGACGTTCCGGTAAAGATTAGGTCGCCTGGCCTAAGTGTGACTATCTGTGAAAGATAGCTAACAATCTGGTCGACCGAGAAGATGTGGTTTTCCGTATTCGAGCTCTGACGAAGTTCACCATTCACAATTGTTTGAATGCCTAAACCAGATTGGTAATCCACCTTAGAGGATGGAACTATACCTGGACCGAATGGCGTAGAGGCATCGAAGATCTTGCCCTGCAAAAATTGGCTCGTGCGTCGCTGAAAGTCGCGCATCGACGTATCGTTTCCAACACAAAAGCCGCCAATCACACTAGGGGCATCTTCAAGCGAGACGTTTCGAGCCAACTTTCCGATCACAATCACTAGCTCTCCCTCATAGTCGGTCGAGCTACTTATTGAAGGAAGCGTTATCTTCCCGAAAGGAGACGTCAATGAGTCGCAGAACTTCGCAAAGAGGGTCGGGAAAGTTGGAATCTCATGGCCCATCTCCAAGATGTGATCTTTAAAGTTCAACCCGATGCAGGCGACTTTAGATGGTCTTGCGATCGGAGCCTCGATCGAATAGTCGTCAAGGGGGCGCCTCTCCAGTTCTGTTGACTCGTCCACTAGAGTCGCAAGATCATACCCAGAATCCATAAGCGCATCAAGGTCGGAGTAATCGGTCAGAGCGATCTCATCATCACCGTGGTATACCCCCACGTACTTGAGCCCATCCTCTGCGCGAAGTTGCAATAGTGTGCCGGCAATTATTTGATCGCCATACTTTTTCGTCACGAACTAACTCTCCTACCTAGATATGCCACCAAGCTACAACAACCCATAATAGGGTAGGAAGTGAAAAGAACTCAAAATCAATCGAATCAGTGTCGCCAACTTCGGCGTAGAAGCTTTTAAAGGAGCTAAATTGGCTTTCGAAGGCAAGATCAACTTCTTTTTTGACCCGACGTGTCCTTGGACCTTTGTAGCGTCGCAGTGGATCCGTCAGGTATCAAATGAAATCAATCGATCGATTGTGTACCGTCCATTCTCCTTGGCCATTAAAAACAAGGAGAACAACGTTCCCGAGCCGTACCGGTCGAATCAACTCAAAGGGCTACCGATTCTGCGCATGGTCGTGAAAATGCAAATGCTAGGACAAGGAGATAGCCCACTCATCGGAGAGCTTTATAGGCAGTTCGCAAAGTCATACCACTTAGAAGATAACAAGAACGGTACCGACTCTGTAGCAATCGCACGAGAGGTTGGTTTTTCAACCGAAGTCATTTCGGCATGGGAAGATTTGTCACTCGATCCCAAGATCGAGGACGAAATGAGTTACGCTCTATCATTTACCGGCAATGACGTTGGCGTTCCAATCATAGTAATTGATGAGAGGGAAGGCACCTTTGGCTTCTTCGGACCAATCCTCCATCGCCTACCCGACGCAGATCACTCCGTCAGAATGTTCAATGCGCTTCTAGATTTGTCTAGGATCGAGTGCTTCTCCGAGTTGAAGCGCTCTAGAAGCAGCGTTGACGTCGGCACCGAACTCATTTGATCACCTAGCAAGCACTTACTAATTATCGCAGCGCCGCCTATGATTAATTGACTCTTTTAGCATCGCTCCAGAGTCGCTCGAGGTTGAAAAAATCCCGCGTCTCTTGGTCGAATATATGAACTACGAAGTCCCCGTAGTCCAGTAGAACCCATTGAGCTTGCGCGAGTCCCTCGATGCTGAGAGGGCCAACGCCATACATCTCTTTTACGGCCCGCTCAACTTCTTCGCTTAAACTTCGAATTTGACGAGAGTTATTTCCAGTCGCAATCAAGAAGTAGTCTGCAACAGGCGTAATCTCCGAAATATCGAGCAGTACGAGTTCTTCACCCTTCTTGTCTTCGATTGCTCCTCTCGCAGCTTTTACTGCAGAGAGCGTCTCGTATTGCGACGTGGCTACCGTCAAATCTCCTCCAAGGGGATTAGTTTACTTTTCTATACATTCAGACTAGCCTCAACTTCGATAGCTCTGAGTATGACTATGCCCCAAAGCACATCATCGGTAGAGGTGGTTACTAGCGATAAACTCTATTGTATGTCGCGACACCAAAAAATCAAGGGGTCGACCATCGGCTACGCGCTGTCTTATTTCTGTTGACGATACCGCCAGTGACGGCACTTCCACAAACGAGACATTCCAATCAGAAAGCGTTGCGGGCTCAACGAAAGCACCAGGCCGATTTACAACGACAAGTTCAACACGCTTAGCGAGTTCCTCATATCTATGCCATGTCGCCAGCCCCGCCGCTGCATCCGCACCAACTACGAGAACAACTTCAACCTCAGGATCAGCCTCATTCAACTCCTCGACCGTGTCGATAGTAAAAGAACTTCCGCCCCGAAGTATCTCGATATCCGATGCACTCAATCCGTCGACACCCAGTACGGCATCTTTGACTAATAAGAAACGCATTTCGGCCGGAGTTATCGCCCTACTTCCCTCCTTTTGCCAAGGAGAGTTAGAGACCACCAATAGGAGCTCATCAAGATCTGCAGCTACACGTGCATTTACAGCTGCGACTAGGTGTCCCACGTGGATCGGGTCAAAGGTTCCACCAAATATCCCTATCCGCCTTTTACGTGCAATGATCACTTTCCTGAGAGCGCCTCTACGATAGGTGCGAACTCTTCTAATTCATTGTCATGCACTACGAAATAGTTGAAGCCATAACGCTCCCGACGAGCGAGAAGGTCGTCAATAACCTGTTCTTTTGGACCGGTCACTACAATCGGTACGCTTCGCGCCACGTCACCGGAGACGCCAAATATCGGGGCCATCTGATCGACAAATGCATTTGCATCGTCACCGATCTTAACGATAAAGGTTAGCGCCTGGATATCAACCTCGCCAAACCTATTTCCAAGCTCGGCCTTGACGATCTCAACCCTCTTATCGAATGCGTCTGGGCCAACTTCTGCCACCAACTCTGGTCCAACAAATCCGGCTGCTAAGTTTGCATTCACCCCAACCACATCACCATATTGACATGCAAGGCGAAGCATCTTTGGCCCGCCACCCCCCACGAGTATTCGAGGACGAGCTAGTCCAACTTCTTTCGGGATTGATGCCTCCTCTAATCGGAAGAATTCCCCTTCAAAGTTGATCGAGTCTTCTTCAAAGAAGAGGCGCAAAACCTTCAGCGTCTCTTCTAATCTTGCTATCCGCGTCGATGCCTTATCCTTCGAAATGCCACTTGCTATGTAGTCGGAGTCCTTCCATCCTGCCCCGATTCCCACCTCTACTCGACCACCACTAATAATGTTCAGGGTCGCAATCTCTTGGGCGAGCACTAGGGGGTGGCGAAAGTCGTTACAAAAGACAAAGGATCCAAGCGTGATAGTTTTCGTTACCATTGCCATCGCAGTAAGGCCTGCGATCGGAGCGTATTGATCGCCACCAAGGTGATCAGGCATTCCTACCGAGTAGAAACCCATATCTTCGGCCTTCCGTCCAATTTCACAAAACGCTGCGACGGACTCCGGCTTTCGAGAAATCTGAACGCCAAACTTGAAGCTTCTCATACCAACCCTTAAATAGATACATGGCCTATCCTATAAGGGGTAAGGATTGTGAAATTGTCGGTATTGAAAAAGATACCGCCGCCTACGGCTTAGAGTTTGCACATCCGCGTGGCTGTTTCGAACGTGCTAAGTCAGTAGATAGTTTGGCGAGGTGCTTGAGGAAGATGGAAGATCGAAATTGGACTCCTGAGTCTTGGAGAACGTTACCAATCTCCCAACAACCTGACTGGGAGGATCTAAATGCACTCTCGACAGTTGAAAAGGAACTTCAATCACTTCCCCCCCTGGTGTACCCATCAGAGATAAAAGAGCTTCAAAGCCAAATGGCTAAAGTTGCAAGAGGTAAGGCATTCGTCCTCCAGGCCGGAGACTGCGCCGAATCGATGGTCGACTTCGGTGCAGATGTAGTCAAGAATAAGCTTCGCGTAATACTTCAAATGGCCGTAGTGCTTATGTATTCATCTGGGGTTCCGATAATAAAACTAGGGCGTATCGCTGGTCAATTTGCCAAGCCACGCTCATCTCCTTTTGAAAAAATTGGAGGGTTAGATCTACCTGTATTCAGAGGTCACAACGTAAATGGGGATGACGCAACCCCTGAAGCACGACGCCCAGATCCAAATCGAATGCTCGCCGCATACCGACAGTCGTCGGCTACCTTAAACCTCTTGAGGTCGTTGACCAAGGGTGGCTTTTCTGACTTGAGTCAAGTTCATAATTGGAACCAAAAGTTCGTAGCGGAATCGGACGAAGGACAGCGTTACGACGTAATTGCCAAAGAGATCGAGCGCGCCCTAAAGTTCATGGCTGCGTGCGGAATCGACCTCAACAAAGAGGAAAGCCTTCGAACCGTTAACTTCTGGACGAGTCACGAAGCGCTTTTATTGGGGTATGAAGAGGCACTAACACGATATGATCGCGCTAGCGGCACCTATCTCGATCTCTCTGCCCACTCTGTATGGATTGGGGAGCGAACGCGAGAATTAGACCAAGCTCACATCGAATTCTTTCGTGGCATAGGTAATCCAATAGCATGCAAGGTGGGGCCTAAAGCTGACCCAAGTGAAGTTGTACGCATCTGCGAAGTACTAAATCCAAATAGAGTTCCAGGCCGACTAACCCTTGTATCGCGAATGGGAGCTGAAAATGTGGAGTCCAAACTTCCCTCAATAATCAAAGCGGTTACCGAGGCAGGGCACCCCGTAATTTGGTCCTGTGATCCAATGCACGGCAACACCTTCGTCTCCGACAATGGCTTCAAGACGCGAAATTTTGAACAGGTTATGGCCGAGGTCGCTGGGTTCTTCAAGGTACATCGTAAACTCGGGACCTGGCCCGGGGGACTCCACGTCGAATTGACCGGAGAGGATGTTACCGAGTGCCTGGGAGGCTCGCTAACTATTAGCGAAGAGGACCTTGATACTGCTTACAATACGATCTGCGACCCACGTCTTAACGCACGTCAAAGCCTAGATCTTGCCTATCGAGTTGCCGAGTTACTCATCTCAAAATAAAACGAATAACGCCATTGCGCACACAAAATCCAAATCCACCTCGATATTCCTATGTTTAGGTTGCTGCGGTATGTGCCGATATTACTTGTGTCGCACATTCAACTGAGCGACTCTTTCGCAAGCTTACGGACATGAGCAATAACAAGGAATTTAGGGATGACGAGGTCTAAGAGAAAACTTGCATTCGCACTTGGGGCGAACTTTGTCGCCGCTTCGGCGATAGTTGCAGTAGTTCCATCTACGCACACCCAATTCGCGACTATTTCTAAAATGCCATCATCGTCTTTGACTGCAGCTTCACAGACTAGCGGCTATCGGATTGTAACTTCGAATGGAACTGTCTATGCACACGGTAGCAGCAGGCTGTTTGGTGATGCTCACGCACTCCCTCTTGCTCGGCCCATTGTGGGGTCAGCTACCACGCCTGACGGATTGGGATATTGGCTCGTAGCCTCAGATGGAGGGGTCTTCACCTATGGCGACGCACAGTTTTATGGCTCGACAGGGGCCATCAGACTCAACCAGCCAATAGTTGGAATGGCTTCGACTCCGGACGGGAAAGGGTACTGGCTCGTAGCCTCAGATGGAGGAATCTTCTCTTTTG
>JAKAZZ010000109.1 GCA_021826315.1 Actinomycetes bacterium | reverse complement strand
AGAGCCAAGGTCATCCGCCACTGAACTGATATCCTCAACCAATGTCTTTAATTCAGTAACAGCGATGATGAAATCCCGTACTGAACCAGTTTGAGAGGCTTTTTTGGCTTTTTTGCCTCGAGCGCTTATGGCATTCACAATGCGAACCAACTCGTCAACTGTTGTTTCGGCAATCTCAAAGTGTTGCTCCAGGGAGCTATCCTGATTCAAATGAGGATTCAACCAGTCATCCTTTCAATTGCATATAAAAGCGACTAAGCATCTTGATACACGCAGGTTCAAATGTAAGTTCGTCTCATTTCAATGTATCATCCGGAACCTTCCGGGCAAGTAGCCATATTGATTCAATGCAAGCTACTTCGATTCTCTCGCCTTTTGATCTATCTCCAACCGACTTGTTTGTCAGGATAATTGATAAGCCTGCTGCCAGATCATAAGCCTCTGCGACTATCCGAAATGTAGAAGTCCAGTCGAAGAATTGCGTTGCTCACGCCCACACCTTCGTACTGCTCGAGATCTGGCCCGATATCTTCACCGCCGTGGGAAAGTGGTGTAAGTTTGCCAAACTTGAAGTTCATCTTGCTGATGATCGTTATTGTAGCGAGCAAGCAAGTCTGACATCCAGGTGCACAATCCCTCAATCGTTATAGATGCTCCATATGGAGTGGCTGGAAAGTTCTTGACTTACCTTGAAGAGCGGGGTGAGCTTCTTCAATGTCATTTGATATCCGAGGAAGTGACCGCGATATATTTGCACGTAGAAGAACAGGCACTCACCTAGTGGCCAACCCTTGATGAGAGATCTATTTTCCCCATGGATCACCTTTGAAACAATATTTACTATAAAAATGGCTCTCTTCAGGACTCGCGTTGGTTGCTCAGACGGCTCAGAATCATATATCGTCCGTCCAGTAAATCTAAATCGAACAAGGATCAATAAAAACTTGGCGTATTCAAAAAAATAATCGAGCCGGCAATTTAGCCAAGTGAAATCCCGTGTCCAAAGGTAGAGCGCGATTGCTCTACGCAGATTGCCAGAACGCCGTTTAATCCAAACCACCCATAAAGCTCATTTTCATTCATTGATCGAAGAATCCACAAAAGCTGCCCTTACCTTGCTGGTCAACCGATTTGTGCCAGTGCATCTGCGTTTTCGTTTCAAGTTTCACTGGTGGTAAAACGTTTGCATCGATTCCGCGATCCCTGGCAAACTTGGTAATAGGTGGCTATGACTGGGTTTGAATTACCGAGCTATCAAGGAGTCGCTATTACCTTTCCCTTTGATGCCTTTTTAAACCGTTTCGGTTGGGCCCTGTCGTCGCCCCCTTTAAGATAGAGGTCAAGTTGGCTGACAACATTGTTGGCAGAGAGGCCGCTCAAAAACAAAAGGGAGAATCTCAACTATGAGATTTAGCAGGCCTCCACATCGTAGTTACAACCTGCCCAGATGGAACAGTGAAACTACCATTACTGCGAAAGCCGACACTTTCATAACGTTCATTGTTGGCTGGGTTAGTCGACTCAAGGTATGCGCAAGCACAAAGATCATCTATTGTGGCCAAGTTCTCGCGCAGAAGAGCCATTCCTAAACCGAGACCTCTGTGTTTAGTGTGCGTGGCGAGCAGGTTCAAGTAGTAGTGCGGCTCGTGGGGATGAAATTGTGCGAATAATTCGAGGATCGCATTGATATTTCCTGCAACCTGACGGCCTGCGATATCAATAACGAACTCTTCAAAAGTAGCTTCCTCTTCGTTCGCGAGCTCCTTACCGCCTAGCGGAATCCAGATCGCAACCGATTCGATCCTTGCGGTGACAAAGGTCCACGGATACCTTAGCGCCGAAGCGCTAAGTAGTCGCAAAAACGAAGCTGCTTGTAGAGGTCGCTGTGTGACGTCTGGGAAAACTGAACCCCATAAGGGATCATCGAAAAAGGCCGAGGTGAGAGTTCCTACAATTCCGTCGAGATCAGACAAGGCGGCTACACGGAGAATACCGAGGCTGTCACCCATCTCGAAATCGACGTCTTGGCTACATTCGATTTGGCCGCTATCGTTAGCTTGCATATCCAAATCTTAACCCTTTGAACTCAGATTTCAATAACAACTTGCGTTAGGGTACATGCCATCAACTTATAGATGGATGACTATCCCGATTCTCTGGATCACTAGTTGCAGAATCTTGGCACCACCGTACCGGGGTCTTTGGACCAGCCCCTAATAAGTATTTGACTGCGTTTGAGCTAGATCCAATTTCTGGATCCGCAATGTAGCTTCGAAGGAGACCAGACTTCTTTGTAAGCTCGACTTGAGTAGCGCCCTAGATAGCGCGGTATTCTTTGATCGCTAACCCGAAAGACTGTGCTCCAATGACTTTGAATTCACCGCTGTCTCTCTTGGCATATGACAATTTCAGCACGTCGTCTGATTTTGTAGACATACTTTTAATTGGAGCTGATGTCTTACTTTACCGCCAGTCGAGAATGGTAACTCAGTGCGTTAACGATCTAAAGTTTGAACCTATATGTCTGATTCAACTCTGGAAACGTTTCTGCCAGAGTATCCGACACTGAGTTTGCGTAAACAATCGAACGCCACACAACAAAGTTCGACCATGGTTTAGGAGTAAGTAGTGCCGGCATTAACGATTGGTGAGACCGGTTGATCACCGCACAGCACCACCATCAAGTTAGTTACCATCGCCGCTTTGCGCTCCTCGTCTAGTTCCACGATCCCGCGCTCACTAAGGCGGCTTAGTGCCATCTCTACCATCCCTACTGCCCCATCTACTATTCGCGAACGAGCCGCTACGACGGCATTCGCCTGTTGACGACGCAACATAGCTTGGGCAATTTCAGGTGCGTATGCAAGGTGGCTAATTCGAACTTCCACAATCTCCAATCCAGCGATTGCAACTCGTTGAGCCATCTCTTTGGCCAGTTCTTCAGCCACGATGTCGGTCGAGCCACGAAGTGAAAGTCCCTTTTCAGTTGGGTCGTCGTACGGACGAGTGGTGGCAACGTGACGTAAAGCGGACTCGGCTTGAACTCTAATGAAATTCAAGTAGTCGTCTACGGCGAAAAGAGCACGCGAAGTATCTGCTACCTGCCAAACAACGATCGAGGCGATCTCTACCGGATTACCGTCAGCATCGTTTACCTTCAGATGGCTGGTTTCGAAGTTTCTAACCCGGATACTTACGTTCCGACGATCAGAAAATGGCAAGATCCAAGAAAGACCTGTATCACGGACTGTTCCGACGTAGCTACCAAAGAACCGAACGACTCTTGTTTGACCCGGCTGCACTACGACCAGCGATGTGAACACTACGGCACCGATGACAGCCGGAATCGCTGCAACTACACCGTCGTGATTTCGAATCAAAACGTAAAAGGCGACAATCGATACGGCTATGACGATAACGCCAAACCAGCCATTTATTGACAAGGCCTTCCGCTCTGTGATGTCCACACGTGCACCCATATGTCCGACAGGTACAGCATTTGGCTTTTCGTAACTTGGGAGCAAATTAGTCATAGCTCCTCCTATTTGCCTCAGAGGATGAATTCCTCTTTGCAGCTGAACAGTATCACAAAACGCCCTAATCGCAATAGAGGCTTTATACAGGAGGTCAAAGGAGGTATTGAACCCAGGTGAAACATTACTGATCACCAACTTACATTTCGATGTCGAGACCCATTGCCGAAATGACGATGCTGATCTACTTAATTATTTGCCCCACGGATTACGGTGGGGCCGCTTTACTACGGTCAATCGAAAGTTGGTTGCGCTTCTGATACGCTAAGTTTCGGGGAAGCTGGCGGACTTGGCGCCCTTAGATTATTCGTTAGTCGGCTATTTTGACTTGTTTTAGCCTTCATTTCAAGGGCCACTCAAGACTGCGAACGGGCGGAAACTGGAATTGCCGGTCGT
>JAKAZZ010000051.1 GCA_021826315.1 Actinomycetes bacterium | reverse complement strand
CGGTGCTTTAGCGCGCGCTAAGGCGACAGTAGCAGCCATAACCGCCGCCGCTCCTGCCATATCGGTCTTCATCGTCTTCATGCCCTCAAAGGTCTTTATATTGAGGCCACCTGAGTCAAAGGTGATGCCCTTGCCGACTAGCGCGACCTTCTGCGAAGCGCCCTCGCCACGATAGGACAGTTTCACGACACGGGGCTCTTCGACTGAGCCCGCGGCGACGCCAAGTAGCGCCCCTAGTCTCTCTTTTTCTATCTTGGCTAAATCCCAAACTTCAATTGAAAGGCCACTTACTCCTTCAGCTTCGCCCTGAACTCTCTCCGCGAAAATCGAAGGTGTCATTCTCGAAGGTGGCTCGTTGACTAGATCACGCGCAAAACAGGTGGCCCAAGCGGAGTTCAATCCCTTAGCAACCGCAGCTTCAATCTCGCCCTGAGAGATCGCTCCGTCGTCGACTACGAAGGTAATCTCGCGAGGAGCATCCTCAGGCGTATCACTTCGGTAAACATTGAACTCGTAAGAGGTCAACGCGATCGCATTTACCAGAACCTCGAAGTCGGAGGCGCGAAGGGACTCTGTCACTTGAGCGATAGACAGGCTTGGTGCATTCTTTAGGTTGCCTATCAAAACCCCGACTTCTCGCAACTTCGCGACGTTCCTGCCATCAGGAACGGTTACTAGAAGAATCGGAGCCTCACCAGCTAGATGGACGAGGACCGAATTTACCTCACCAGTCTTGAACTTATTCACCTTCGAAAAGAAGGAGGCAGCTACCTTATCGCCAAGTTCCCCGATTGCCTTGCTTTCGACGAACTGATCGTCGACCACAACGACTCGAACGTCCACAGAAAATGCACGATCTTGCGAATACGCAACGTTAGGATTCATCAATTTATAAGTCTCCTCAAATGTATTTTGCCGATCTTCAATGAATATGCAATTTACCCTACGTGGAAGCCTTAAAAGTACCACTCTCAAAAGAGTCGTATCGTCAATCAATATAGAGATCGATTACGGGCCTTAAAGCAACGCATGGTTGGCATGAAGATCGAAAATATGAATCTCGACGCAAATAATTCAAACTGCACATCAATGAAGGAACGCCGACCACAACGACCAAGGCCAATTCCGCCAACTTCTAAGTGGCAATAGATATGGGTGGCATCTGCTCCATGGTTTGGAAATCTCGATGAATTGGTCCACCGCGGAGGTTCGGAATTATTTTCCTCGGGTCTATTCATGGTGAGATTGAGAACCAATCCTAGGGAAGCCGCTCAATAGTAGGAGAGGACCCCTTGGTCTAGAGCGACCAACCCATTGCCTTCGCAATCTAATGAAGCCGTGACTACTACTGTTGGCAATCTCAGAGCGACCGCACCACTTGAACCGCGTGCGGCTGCAGCTGTATCAAGCAAGTGAAATGTAATCCATAGGTGAAGGCACATTATTAAACCCACAAAGTCCCTTGACGTCGTCGATCATTCCTCAGTATCGTCATTACGACAAAAGCAACCGAATACCGCAATCGAACGCTCAACCGGACGGTCGGCTCACAATTTACTGCGCAGCGTACTGTCAAGCCACCCATCGAGCCACCACTAACTCGGCCGCTAAGTGACGTGTAACACCCAATACACCTAACCACCTAGTTGCCTCGAAGAGTGACTAAATTGTCTTTGGGAGATTGATATGAGCCGTTATCTTGAAGAAATAAATAAGAGAGTGCTCGTCTTCGACGGCGCCACTGGAACTAACCTACAGCTTTTAAATCTAGAGGCCGAGGACTTTGGCGGGCCTCAGCTTGAGGGGCTCAACGAGTATCTTGTTCTATCGAAACCTCAGGTGATACGAGATCTTCACGCTTCCTTCTTCGAAGTGGGCTCAGATGTTGTCGAAACCAACACCTTTGGTTCATTTCCAGTAGTACTAGCTGAGTACGACGTCGCCGAACTCACCTATGACCTCAATGTAACCGCCGCGAGCATCGCTCGTGAGGTGGCAGATAGCTACTCCACTATCTCGAAGCCGCGCTTTGTAGCTGGGTCGATGGGACCAGGAACAAAGCTTCCATCGATAGGACAGATTGACTTCGACACCCTCGAGGAGGGCTACTACAGCCAGGCACTAGGACTTATCGATGGGGGTGTCGACCTCTTCATTGTAGAAACGGTCTACGATATCCTCGGTGCCAAAGCCGCCATTGTGGGCGCCAAGAGAGCCATGACCGAACGCGGTAATCGCCTTCCAATTCAACTACAAGTAACAGTTGAACTTACCGGTCGCATGCTCCCTGGAACAGAGATTGGCGCAGCACTCGTCGCTCTGAGACCCCTGGGTATTGACGTAATCGGTATGAATTGCGCAACGGGCCCAGAAGAGATGGGCGAACACCTTAGATTTCTCACTCAAAATAGTTCAATCCCGGTTTCGGCTCAGCCAAACGCCGGCCTACCTTCAGTTGTCGACGGCATTATGCACTACGATCTCAACCCTGATCAACTCGCATCTCACCAACATCGATTCGTAAAAGATCTTGGCGTGGGGATCGTAGGTGGATGTTGCGGAACGACTCCCGAACACCTTGCGGCCGTCGTGGAGGCCACAAAGTCACTTCAAGTATCGAAGCGAACCTTTGATCTGTCTCCATCGCTGTCATCTCTTTACTCATTTTCAACAATCGAACAAGAGCTTTCGTACTTTTCGATTGGAGAAAGGACTAATGCAAATGGTTCGAAGCGCTTTCGCGAGGCGATGTTACAAGGTGACTTTGAAACCTGCATCGAGATGGCCAAGGATCAGGTCAAGGAGGGCGCGGACTCAATCGATCTCTGTGTTGACTACACCGGAGCCGACGGAGTCGCCGATATGCGAGAGCTTGCTAGCCGTCTCGCATCTGCCTCCACGCTTCCAATAGTTCTCGACTCCACCGAATCTAACGTCATTGAAACTGGCCTCAAATTCATCGGCGGTCGTGCTCTCCTTAACTCCATCAACCTTGAAGACGGTTACGAAGAGGGAACTCGATTCGATCGTTTCTGCCTTTTGGCAAAGAAATTTGGTGCCGCAGTCATTGCTACGTGCATTGACGAGGAAGGGCAAGCTCGAACCGCGGAGTGGAAGGTTCGTGCCGCAAGGAGAATCAGCGAAATCGCACAAGAAAAGTACGGGCTCTCAGCAGGCGACATAATCTTTGATCCATTGGTGCTTCCAATCTCGACCGGGATGGAAGAGTCAAGGAGAGACGGGATTGAAACCATCGAAGGAATCAAGCGCATCAAAGCTGAACTGCCCGAATCGTTCACCGTCGTCGGACTTTCAAACGTTTCCTTCGGATTGAAACCAGCGGCTCGTACAGTTCTAAATAGCGTATTTCTATCGGAATGTGTCTCGGCGGGGCTAGACGCCGCGATCGTTCATCCTTCAAAGATTGTACCGCTTGCTAAGATTCCAAAAGAGCAGTTAGACGTCTGCTTGGATCTTATATATGACCGCAGAACCGAAGAGTACGATCCACTAGCGGCACTCATCGACATCTTCGAAGATGTAACAGACGCCAAGGCGGTCAAAGAAGACCTGTCTTTGTTACCAGTTGGCGAGAGGCTCTCCCGAAGGATTATCGACGGTGACAAGAACAACATCATCGACGACCTCGACGAAGCATTAGGAGATGGGTACAGCGCCCTCGACCTAATCAACAACCACCTCCTCGAAGGAATGAAGACCGTTGGCGAGCTCTTTGGCTCAGGTCAAATGCAGCTTCCATTCGTTTTGTCATCGGCTGAGACGATGAAGAGGGCGATCGCCCATCTCGAACCACATATGGAAAAGGGATCGTCTTCCACCAAGGGACGGATCGTCCTAGCTACTGTAAAGGGCGACGTCCATGACATCGGCAAGAACTTAGTTGACATCATCTTCACCAACAATGGCTACGAAGTCCACAACCTCGGAATTAAAGTCTCGATAAGCGAGATGATCGCAAAGGCGCTCGAGGTTGAGGCCGACGCAATCGGTATGAGCGGCCTGTTGGTCAAATCAACTTTGATTATGCGTGAGAATCTTGAGGAGCTAAATAGCCGTGGCCTCAATGAAATACCCGTTATCCTCGGGGGAGCAGCTCTAACTAGAAGCTACGTCGAGCAAGATCTACGCAAGATCTACAATGGTCGGGTCTTCTATGGGAAAGATGCATTCGAAGGACTCGAGGTAATGGATCGCCTCGGTGCCATTAGGCGTGGCGAGCTCGATGACGACGAATTCGGACGTAAAGAACCGGAGCGAAAAAGAGGAGTTAGGCGCTCGGAAGAGATGGCACTCCTCAAAGAGGCTCCCGCAGTGAGATCCTCTTTCGTTGAGACCGACAACCCTATCTTTGTACCGCCTTTCCTCGGAAGTCGAATTGCTAAGGGAATATCAATCGATCAGATCTCCGGATTTATAAACGAGACTGCACTCTTCCGCAACCAGTGGGGCTTTCGGCCCGAAAAGGGCGAAGGGGACCCGGACTTTAGAGTTCGAATCAGGGCATTGCTACGTGAGGAGTTAGACAAGGCAAAGGCCGAAGGGTACCTTAGGCCCCAGGTGGCATATGGTTACTACGTCGCGGCTTCCGAAGGAAACAAGTTACACATCTTTAGCGACACCTCGAAGAGCGACCTCCTGACGACCTTTGACTTCCCACGGCAAAAGATAGAACCCTACCTTTGCATATCGGACTTCTTTAGAGAGTTAGATTCGGACGAAGTCGATTACATCGCCATGCATGCGGTTACGATGGGGCAAGCAGTCAGCGAATTTGCTCAGACCCTCTTCAACGAAAATCGTTACAACGAATACCTGAGGCTTCATGGTCTGGGCGTTGAGATGACAGAGGCTCTCGCAGAGATGTGGCACCTACGCATTCGTGAGGAGCTAGGGTTCGCCGATGAAGACGACAACTCCGTTCTTGGACTATTCCGACAAAAGTACCGTGGCGGCCGCTATTCATTTGGCTATCCAGCCTGCCCAAGCCTTGAGGATAATCAAAAGCTAGCCTATATATTGCAGACCGAACGCATTGGAGTCTCAGTATCAGAAGGGTTTCAACTTCACCCTGAGCAATCTACAACGGCGATCATCTGTCACCACCCTAAGGCCAAGTACTTCGTAGCATAAGAGTCAAAAGCACTAGAAGACAAATATGCCCCCCTTTAGCTCGAGAGCCAAGGGGGGCATATTTGCATTAAGACTTCGATGCCTGGATCAAATGATAGAGAAGATAGAGCTGAGCAATTGCCAATGGTTCACTTCTCTTTTCGTCACTGATGCGTCCCAAAGATGCAGGCAAGGGTTGGTCGATACCGAGTTTCCCCCAAATTGCCTCTTTGATTTCGTTTGCCACGGATGACGGCGCGTGGCCATGAATGTGCAAAACGTCGACCGGCTTATTGTCGTCGTCTCGCATCAGCTTCATGTGAATCGCCTCACGCGTATCCGTAGAGAGAAGGTCTGAGATAGCTGGGTGGTCGATAGTTGGTCGAAGCAGGATGGAGACCGACAGAGGAACATCTTCGCCTTCATTTGAGTGAGACCTGCCAAAGCTCATCACGATGTCAGCATTAGCCCTCTGGGGACGAATAAAGGCGCTCGACTCGGGCTCGCGTTTTTCGAGATCGGCTAAGACCTGATCTTTTGTATAACCTCGCTGAGCAACATCCCTTTGAACCTTCCAATTTCTCCTGATATCCTCGGGCGGATCTAGAAATACCGTCACGTCAAAGCATGCGCGTGAGAGCTTTGACCACAGTGGGAAGAGCCCCTCAACCACGACAAAGTCCTTAGGTTCGAAGAGTACCGGCCTCTCGAGGGTTCCGTTGTGATGGTCGTATATCGGCTTTAGTATCGGCTGCCCAGTGGCGAGGAGCTGTAGATGCTGCTCCATGATGTTCAAGTAGTTACAGTCGGGGTGAAGCGGCGTAAAAGGCAGGGTCTTACGTTCAATACGGTCGTAACGATGGTAGTCGTCGGTGCAAAATGAAGATATGTTCTCGCTACCGAGCGCCTGAACCAAACCCTTGGTCAAAGTAGTCTTACCAACAGCCGAATCGCCAGCGATAGCTAGCATTGGAACGTGTCTGCGAGCACTATTGCGAGCTGCTCTCTCTATCATTGCGATACGATGCGGCATCTTCCTCCCCTTTTCCAATTACATTCAATTTCGGATGTGGCATTCTAATCTCACCCAAAAGGGTGAAATTAACGAAAGCGCGAGGCGGACGGCCGTATCTATCTCGTAACTCTTTGAATGACTTCGCCGTTTGTAATCGTTACGCTGCTGATCTTCAAGATCTCACCCTCGTAGAGTGGCGCTGGCATCGTTGAAGTTCCAGTCACTGACGCCATCGCGACGACTACATCGATAGGACAAAGATCGACCCCAAAAAATGTTTTGCCGAGCACTTCAGGATCAAGGCCTTCTATCATTTGTCGCTCTGCATCGCTTTGAGGTGCTAGGGCTCCTTGGAATTCGCCCCCGAGGGCGTTGGCCAACGCAGCCATTATCACTCCCTCAGGAGCGCCGCCAACGCCAAGCAAAAGGTCGAATCCGCCGGTTAGAACCTCGAAGGCTGCTACCACATCACCTTCTGCTACCTGAACTACCCTTGCGCCAACGGATCGGATCTGATCTATTAATTCACGATGGCGAGGCTTATCTAGGACTGCGACGACGACTTCACTGACGTCCTTGCCAAGCGCGTCTGCAACCTTAGCAACTGTAACATCAGGCGCATCCTCGAG
This sequence comes from Actinomycetes bacterium, assembly GCA_021826315.1. Classification (GTDB taxonomy): domain Bacteria; phylum Actinomycetota; class Acidimicrobiia; order Acidimicrobiales; family Acidimicrobiaceae; genus Acidithrix. The sequence goes on along the minus strand of JAKAZZ010000051.1, from coordinate 12,868 downwards.
ATTGATGGCGCCTTTTGCTGCTCTTGCTACCACGCATTTTTGCATATAGTACCCAGGCAGACGTCGCATGCTTCCTCGCGCAGAGCAAGCCAAAACACTCACCGCGCCAGCTTGACCTTTGGCTACGTAGTTGGTTCCTTCGAGAGGATCAACCGCCAAATCAAAAGAGAGGTTCGAGTTGCCCAGAACCTCTCCAACATACAACAGCGGCGCCTCGTCTTTTTCGCCTTCGCCAACTACAACTTCAAAGCCAAACGAGGAGCTTTCGAGTGCGAAGCGCATCGCTTCAACGGCAAGACGATCAGCCTCATTACGGTTACCTCTGCCCCTAGCACTGAAGCTAGAACGAGCGCCAGCAACTACCGCATCGTTCAAAGCATCAGCTAACTGAGGCACAAGCATCTGCTTAGGCTTTGCCTAGGGCCTTCTTGACCCGATTGGCTATATTTTCGCTACTAAATCCGAAGTGGGCCTGGACCTCTGGACCCTTGCCGGATGCTCCAAAGCTCCTCATGGCAATGATGTTCTCGTCGGGGGCGACAGCCTCCCAACCGCTCGGAACTCCAGCTTCGACGACCATGGTCGCGGCGCCGTTGGTGAGCTCATGGAAATTCGAACGGTATCGATCTAGGAATCGCTCTCTCCAAAGAACGGAAATTACTTTGACCGAGATGCCTTCAGCTTCTAGTGCTTTGGCAGCCTCGACACACATAGCTACTTCGGAGCCGGTTGAAAAGATTACAATGTCGCTGTTATCTCCACCATAGACCACGTGGCAACCGTCGCGATTTACCCACTCGGTTCCATCCTTAGGTGTTATCAGCGGAAGATTCTGCCTTGAGAAGATAAGAGCAGACGGGAAGTGGCGTTCCGCGAGTGCTACAGACCAAGCAGCAGCCACTTCATTAGCATCGGCGGGCCTCATCACTCGAACATTTGGCATTACTCGAAGCGCCGCTAAATGCTCGATGGGCTGGTGGGTTGGGCCATCTTCGCCTACGGCAATAGAGTCGTGAGTAAAGACGTAATTTACACCTAGATTCATAATAGCCGAGAGTCGCACGGCCGGCCTTACGTAGTCGGAAAAGACCAAGAATGTAGAGCCGTATACCTTGAAACCACCATGGAGTGTCATGCCATTCAAACAAGCACCCATAGCGTGCTCTCGTATACCGAAGTTGATCTCGCGACCGAGGTAATCCGAAGGATCGACGAAGTCAAAGCCCATATTCGTACCTGTGGACTCCGCTAAATCCGCAGAACCACCAACGATATCAAGATGAGCAAGTGAGAGTTGCTTTAGAGTTTCTTTGGAGGAGACTCGGCTCGCGATAGCCTTTGCTGGATCAAAGTCCGCAATTGCAGCGTAGTACTCATCAGCGGTGACAGGAGCAGGATCAATTATCGACTTGATCGTCTCGGTCGAAGCATCGTAACTTGCTTGCCACTTAGCGGCAGCTTCTTCACCGGCTGCTACTGAGCTCTGGCACGCCTGGTAGATCTCTTTTGGAATTTCAAAGGGACCGTGGTTCCAGCCATAAAATTCTCTCGCCGCGCTCGCCTCTACTGCACCTAATGGCGATCCGTGAACTGTAGATTTACCGGCCTTGTTTGGAGCTCCATAGCCAATAACGCTCTTGTATTCAATGATCGTCGGACCGTTCGTATTGGCCTTAGCTTCGTTGAAGGCTCGCTCGATCTCTTCCAAATCTTCGTGGTCTTCAACTAGCAGATAGTTCCAGCCGTAGGCCTCGAAGCGCTTCCTAACATCATCATTACATGAAAGGTGAGCGTCACCGGTGATGGTGATGCTGTTGGAGTCGAACAAGACGATGAGCTTGTGGAGCTTTAAGTGTCCCGCTAGCGAGGCTGCTTCATGGCTGATACCTTCCATAAGGTCACCATCTGAGGCAAATACAAATGTGTGGTGGTCAACTAAGTCCTTCGCTCCTGCTTGATCGACTCTTGCTGCGAGCATCGCCTCAGCTAGTGCCATTCCAACTGCGGAGGAGATTCCTTGACCCAAGGGGCCGGTGGTCATCTCGACTCCCGTTGTATGGCCAAATTCGGGGTGGCCCGGTGTCTTCGATCCGAGTTGTCTGAAGTGCTTCAACTCTTCGATCTCAAGACCGTAGCCGTAAAGGTGGAGAAGAGAGTAGATGAGCGCCGATCCGTGCCCCGCCGAGAGAATAAAGCGATCTCGGTTGATCCAGTGCGGCTTTGAAGGGGCGTGACGCATGACCTTGGAGAAGAGAACGTACGCAGCAGGGGCTAGCCCCATTGGCAGTCCGGGGTGGCCAGCGTTTGCCGCCTCGACCTGATCGATAGATAGAACTCTAATTGCACTCACGACTTGACTATCGATACTCTGACTCATTCACACTGTCCCTTCATAGACAAACGATAACTTTAGATATTTGCTAGTGCTAAGGAGCGAAGTTCGCTTACCGCACTCTTTAGTCCCTCCGGGTGGCGAAAGAGGCTGGATCCCGCTACTAGGGCACGGGCTCCCGCCTTTACTGCATGAACCACAGTAGAAGGAGAGATACCACCATCTACCTCTACTTCGACCAAGTGATCTGCGCTTTGAGCTAACTGCCGAGCTTGGCTTATCTTGTTTGCCATAGTTGCAATGTAGGCCTGCCCTCCGAAACCGGGGTTAACCGTCATAACTAAGATCATGTCAACAAGGTCAATAACGTTCTCAATCACTTCAATCGGAGTTGCAGGGTTAAGCGCAACGGCGGCCTTTGCCCCCAAAGACTTGACGCTTCCTAGGGTACGGTGAAGGTGCTTTGTACTCTCGGCGTGAATAATCAGTTGATTGCAGCCGGCACCTATGTATTCTGCTAAGTACCGCTCCGGAGCCTCGATCATAAGGTGTGCCTCGAATGGCAGATCGCTATATCCCCGTGTCGCCTTGATCACATCTGGACCGAAGGTTAGATTGGGTACAAAGACGCCATCCATAACATCCCACTGGATTCGATCGACTCCCGCAAGCTCTAAATCTCTAACCGCGCTTCCCAGATTCGCAAAATCTGCTGGAAGAACGGATGGAATAATTGAAATTTCGTCGATGGCTGCCATGCGACTGCTCACCAAACCCTTCGTACCTTTTAGTACACCAATTTTTTTGCAAAAACACTTTGCAAGCTTTGCCTCTTCGATACTAAGTTCGCGAAGTGGATCCGGTGTAGTTTTTATTGATCATTATTACTTTCCACATTATTTCAGCTGTCGAATTCGATCGATCCCTCTTTTGAGGGATTACCTCACCCGCATTCGCCCTATTGCCACCTATGACTGCCAACGTCAGATTCACCCTTTCGAGGGAAGAGGTAGCGTCGTAGCTGTAATATCGTTTCATCAGCGATTGCGACAAGATCTCTTTGACTGTTGGTCTAGCTGCGATCAGAATTTGAATTGGGGAGGTTGAGGTGGAGGTTGATGCCAGGGATCAAGCGATCCGTCTCCTACTCGTCGACGACCAAGAGATAATCCTCGACGGCCTAACTTCGATGCTTCGGCGTTTTGAGGGGCAGATTCAAATCGTCGGACGGGCCAAGGATGCGCAAGGGGCCCTTTCATTCCTTGACGAGAACCAAGTCGACATTATCTTGAGCGACATCCGCCTTAGAAACGCCAGTGGGATCGACCTCTGTCGCGAAGTGACGACGAGATACCCCTCGACTTCCGTGGTAATGCTCACGGTCTACGACGACGAACAGTACCTCTACCAAGCACTGCGCTCTGGGGCAAAGGGGTTCCTCCTAAAACAAATTGGGGCAGCCGAATTGGTTGAGCAGCTATTGAGAGTCCGAGATGGCAACGTAGTCGTTGACTCGCACCTTGCAGGAAGAGTAGCACTTTCAGCAGCACGGCTACACTCCGGTGAATTTTGGCCCGGAGCACACCTGGGCCTCACTCAGAGGGAGTCAGAGGTGCTCGATCTCGTCACCAAAGGTCACTCCAACAAGGCGATAGCGGCAAAGCTTTACTTGGGTGAAGAGACTATCAAAACCCACTTGAGCTCGATCTACCGCAAGCTAGGTGTTCGCGATCGCACTTCAGCAGTCGCCCTCGCCATGAGGGAAGCCATCTTCCGATAGAGCAAAAGATTCATGAAAAGGCAGCCGATGGAAAAAGAGTTTCGTGAGGTAGACATACTTCGCCACGTCATTGACGCTATTAGCAACGAAGCTGATATTGCGGCCTTAGCTGATAGAGTCGCAGAGGTCGTAATCACCTCGGTTGAAGCAGATGTATGTTTTGTCCACCTTCTACGGGAAGAGGGGCGCTACATCGAACTAATTGGCGCAACTAAGCCCTACACCTCAGAGCGCGGAAGAGTAAAACTTGCCATTGGTGACGGTATCAGCGGCTGGGTTGCACAAGCTAAAGTCCCGTTAGTCGTACCTAACAAGTGGGAGGACTCTAGGTATCGATACCTGCCAGAGTTAGGTGGCGAAAACTATAAATTCTTGATCTCAGTACCTATGTTAAGTCGTGAAGGCACTGTGATTGGAGTTCTCAACATCCATTGGACCAATGATCCAGCAAACGTTGACCAAGTCCTCGAAGACCTCGTTTACGTAGCCAATATCATCGCGCCAAGGTTAGAGAGTGCCGCGATTCTAGATCGACTCAAGCTCCGCGAGGCACAACTTGAGCGCTTTGCAGCGGCAACCATTGACGGGATAGAGGCGGAGCGAAAACGCATCGCAAACGACATTCACGACGGAGTTGGCCAGCTACTTCACTCAACGCTCTATCGCCTCGATGCAGCTCGTTACTCCTCCGATATGAGCGAAAGCCTCATCGAAATCGACCAGGCAAAGGCGCTAGTCGAAGCCGCTATCGCCGAGACCAAAAATACGATTCGTCGCCTCCGCCCTGAAGTTCTTGACGACCTTGGTCTAATCGCTGCACTGAATTCTCTAGCCACATCCATCATCTCACCTCAGATTGATGTAAATCTGCCAGCTAGCTACGAGATCGAACTCCCTTCAACCGTCGAAACTTCTATATATCGCATCGCACAAGAGGCACTTTCAAATGTGCAGCGCCACTCAAATGCTCAGTTTGCTACGTTGAATTTAGTTATCTCCCACGATCCACGTGAGATAACAATGACCATCACCGATGACGGAGATGGATTTGACGAGGAAGAGGTAACCAAAGGATTTGGTCTAGATGGAATGAGGGAGCGTGCAGAGCTCATCGATGCTAACTTCGAGATCTATTCGAGAAGGAATCACGGAACGCGCATAACGCTCAAAGTTCCAATCTCTGAATCACCGCAGCAGGATTAAGGTTCGACTGTTACTTTAGGGCAGGTAGAAGGCTCGGACGACACCGCTCTGATTTAAATCTACGGGAATGGTAGAGACAGAGATAGCAACAAGCCGCGTCCCTGTAGCGTCCTGTCGCTTTCCAACTTCAGATGTCACTCAAAAGTAGTGGTAGCATTATGGGAGGTTCACAGTTGGAATTTGAAGTATGAGGAGATTAGTTAAATAGAAGCCTCCCAACTCCAACGAGAAGCAAAAGCCGATGTTCACCTAGGGGCCGCCGCCACTGCTCTACATTACGGAGAACTCGCCTTCAAAAGTATCGTCTCTGAATTTCCAACGATCGTAATTGTTCGACAAGGTATAAAACAGATAGCCCGTGATAATTCACGCCTCAGCATCGAAGCTGGGCAGGCTGTTATGGTTCCGCCTGGGCAGGCATTCGACCTAGTAGACACTCCTATCGACGGACGTTTCGTAGCTACAATGCTGGTCCCCTCTCCCCGTGTGGTTGACGAAATCGCCTTAGAGTACCCAGATGTCCCGATCGTGCGAAGCGCCTGTCCAATTAGAACCATTGAACCGGAGGTGCTTGCCTCATTTGATCGTGCCTTCGAAGCTGTAATCGAACCGAGCCAGTTGCCGCGAAAGATAGTAGAAAATCGCGAACAAGAGGTGCTCATCTGGCTAGCTCACAAAGGATTTCGATTCAGCGGAGAGGGACAGGTGGATCTCGCACAGCAACTTAGAAGGATCGTACTACAAGATCTAGGGAGAGATTGGAAGGCCACCGAGATGGCCGAGATCGTTGCCATGAGCGAAGCGACGTTACGTCGCCGCCTTCGAGAGCAAGGAATATCTTGCCAGCAGCTCTTGATAGACGTCAGAATGACTCGTGCCCTTGCGTTACTTCAGACGACCGATCTCTCAATAGGACTCATAGCCCTCGACGTAGGTTACGACTCGGCTTCTCGTTTTACTGCTCGCTTCAAACAAAGGTTTGCACTTGCCCCATCTGCAGTAAGGGCTAAAAATAGCGACCACTAGCCTGAGGCAATTTAGAGATGCTCCACCTCGAAAAATACGCAACCTCTTTGGGTAGATACCGCTCAAAAATCAATGGTTTGCACTATAACTTGCGCCAAAGAAAGAGCGAGGACGAAACAGTTATCATCCTCGCTCAAGTATGTGGTGTCGTTGGAATCAGCGACGACTCGCTATTTACCGACTCCATTTAACGTCACCGGAAATGCCCTTCGAGTCAGGTCATCTTCCGCCTTTGAAATCAGCAAATCTATCCCGAAGGCAGATTCAAGATTTACCCTTGGGCGACCTGGGCGAAATTATTCAATCCCCAATGTTCCGATAGCTTTCCGTCTCGCACAGTCAAGATATCAATCACTTGAATTGCAATTGGCCTATTGGAAGCGGGTATCCCCAAAAGGTCTGACATAAAGGTACCATGAAAAACCTTACGGGTAGTTACCTTGTTACCCTCTGCGATCTGATCCTGAATCTCTACGTTTATATCCGGAATGGCCTTACGTAGAAGTTCGAAGACAAAGAATTCGAGTGCCTCCGCACCTGCGTTTTCAGGCGGTGCAGAATGGTCAACGAAGTCGGAGGCTACGATTCCCGCAAAGGCGTCGCGATCCCCCTTCGTAATCAATTCGCTATTAAATAGGCGGACTACTTCTTTGTTAGCTTCAATCTGACCTTCAGTCATCGTTATCACCTTTCAGTTGGGAAATCATCAACACAACTAAAAGGTAATTGGCGGCAAATTGAAACTTTGATCCAGATTGTTCAATAATCGTGCCGATACGATCAAGGTGAATCATGTTGAAAACTTAACTTGGGTGATCATCGAAATTGATCCATCGCTACCACACTTATACAACGTGGCTTTTTGAGAAAACGTATAGTGTCCCACCAGATGAGGGCAAGGACACGAAGCCACAGGCTGCTCACTTCTCAAGAGCGGTATAGCTCAAAATTCAAGGAGCGTCGACAGCAAATCCTCAACTCTCGTAGAGATCAAAGTATTGTCGTCGCCAAATCGACCATCTGGAAAACTTACTCAGATTTAATTGTGAAGATTCGAGATGCAAGAAGGTCATCGGCCTCAATGGTTATTAGATCCTTGCGAGTCAGACCGGTGCTACGCCTCTCAAAGATTCGATTCGCCTGTCGCAAACGGGCCCTATCTAGAGCATTTCGGATCGATCGGGCATTTGCAAAGAAAGGCTGCAGCCTTCGAAGCTCTATGTAACGCTTAAAGGTCTCAGTCGCCTCATCACTAAATCGATAGTTCATTGATGCCAACATCAACTTAGCAATAGACAAAAGTTCATCATCACCGTAGTCAGGAAAGTCAATGTGGTGCGCGACCCTACTGTTCATACCTGGATTTGAGGAGAAGAATTGATCCATACGATCCTTGTAGCCAGCGAGAATGACTACTAGGTCATCTCGTTGATTCTCCATCACCTGAAGAAGGATCTCGATCGCCTCGGCGCCATAGTCCCGCTCATTTTCGGGCTTATATAGGTAGTACGCCTCATCAATAAAGAGTACGCCTCCCATCGCCTTTTTGAGAACCTCTTTAGTCTTTGGAGCGGTATGGCCAATGTATTGACCGACCAAATCATCTCGCGTTACCGAGACGAGATGACCGCTACGCACGTACTCAAGGCGATGGAGAATTTCAGCCATCCTAAGTGCGACTGTCGTCTTTCCGGTTCCAGGGTTTCCGGTAAAACTCATGTGCATTGAAGGCGTTGACGTGGCAAGATCAAGGCTCTTGCGCAGCCTATCCACCACCAAAAGAGCCGCTACCTCGCGAATTCGAGTCTTCACGGGAACAAGGCCGATGAGCTCTTGGTCGAGACGATCTAGGATCTCTTCAATATTTGCCTCTCGGTAGATACCTTCGAGATCGATGCTCTCATCTTCGGCGAAATTATCCAACGATCATCAACTCTTTCCCTAGCTATCTGCCGCCGCTAATCGACTCGATCAACGGCAGCAGACTTCGATCAATACCGTTCGCCCTCTGGGGAATCAGTGGCATATGCTGAGATGCTGTAACTCTGGGTTCTTCCTGGGCCTTCGGTTCTTGTCAACTTAAAGCCTGGTTCGTTGGCCGGTCGATTAACGATAAAAGACATAGTCGGACTCTCTGTTCCTCTTTCCGAGGAGAAGGCCATAACCCTGATGTAGTAGTTCGGGAACGTCTTTCGACACTCGTCGATCTCCATCATCATTCCAGCCGGATCTTTAAGATCAAACATGGGCAGGCCGAACATGTCCCAGTAGGTATTGCGAGGGTGTGGATCTTCGGTATATTCAACGCTCACAGCCCATCCATGGCTAATAGCCCACTTTAGCTGCGCCTTGATCTGGTCGTCAGTGAGGTCAGGCAGATAAGAAAATTGCCCTTGGGTTATACGGTTTCCGTAGTTGGCCATCATTTCGTCGATACTCCTTAGAACGATGCTGTTGGGGTTGGGACAAAGTCTGCGGTGTCGGTAGATTCGTAATTGAAGGTTATGTCCTTCCACGTATCCAATGCTGCCTCAAGTGGCTTGCAGCTCTTTGCGGCATTCGCCAGAATCTGTGGCCCTTCAGCTAGGTAGTCCTTACCCTCATTCCGAGCCATGATCATGGCCTCAAGGGCTACACGATTCGCTGTTGCTCCAGCTTGGATACCCATGGGGTGTCCAATGGTACCACCGCCGAACTGCAAGACCACATCTTCGCCAAGGTAGTGAATGAGCTGATGCATTTGACCGGCGTGAATACCGCCAGAGGCGACCGGCATAACGCGATTCAAAGAGGCCCAATCCTGATCAAAGAAGAGCCCGTTCTCGAGTGACATCGCTGTCTTCGTGTCTCGAAGAGTGTCGTAGAAGCCCTTGATCATCAAGGGATCTCCCTCTAGTTTGCCTACTACGGTACCAGCGTGGATATGGTCGACGCCTGCCATGCGCATCCACTTACATATGACTCTGAAGTTCATTCCGTGGTTCTTTTGACGTGAATAAGTCGAATTTCCAGCGCGATGGAGGTGGAGGATCATGTCATTCGCTCTCGCCCACTTCGCCATCGACTGAATTGCCGTATATCCAACTACTAAGTCGATCATGACGATTACTGAACCTAGTGACTTCGCGAACTCTGCCCGCTCATACATCTGCTCCATAGTTCCAGCTGTGACGTTTAGGTAGTGGCCCTTGACCTCGCCGGTCGCAGCCTCTGCCTTATTCACGGCTTCCATGACGTAGAGGAAACGATCCCTCCAGTGCATAAAGGGCTGCGAGTTGATGTTTTCGTCATCTTTTACGAAGTCGAGGCCACCCTTCAGGGCCTCATATACTACTCGTCCGTAGTTTCGCCCTGAAAGGCCTAGTTTTGGCTTAGTCGTAGCACCTAGTAGAGGACGCCCAAATTTGTCGAGTCTTTCGCGCTCTACCACGATTCCCGTGGCAGGCCCCTGGAAGGTCTTCAAGTAAGCAACCGGGATTCTCATATCCTCTAAACGAAGGGCCTTCACGGCCTTAAAACCGAAGACGTTACCGATGATCGATGCAGTCAAGTTCGCAATCGATCCCTCTTCGAATAGGTCGAGATCATAAGCGATATAGGCGAAGTATTGAGCTTCGTTGGCGGTTCCCTCACCGGTGTTTGGAACCTGATCTACTCGGTAAGCCTTAGCGCGATATAGGTCCGCTGCGGTGAGACGGTCGGTCCAAACCACTGTCCAAGTTGCCGTAGAAGATTCGCCGGCGACTGCAGCTGCAGCCTCTTCTGGATCGACGCCTGGCTGTGGGGTAATGCGAAAGAGTGCTAAAACGTCGGTATCTTTAGGGGTGTAGTCAGGCTCCCAATATCCCATCTTCTTATATGGGATTACCCCGGAGCGATAACGTTCGTTTACTTGACTCTGATCGACAACTTTATCCACGAAAAACCCTTTCGGCACTTCATCTATTAACCGAGGCCAACAGATTCGATAGAGTCGAGGCTAAGAGATCAAGAGGGAGATTACTTCAGTAAAAACTTAAGTTATTTCCAATTTTATATAGTTTTTTACTTATTACATATAAGCCAGAAAAATGAAGGCTCTTTCATTGTTACACGTTGGCGAGATAGTTGGAACTAACGAACTCGTCTCGCCCAAGTAGGTTATGCCATGCTTCTCGTTGATTTACATAGATTTCTTGAGGAACTCGAGGATCTCACTCCGCATCAGACCCAGGTTGCATCTAAGAGGCTCATGTCAAAAGACGAAGGTCTCGAAATTTCAAAGATTGCTGACCTGAGCTTGGCCGAGGACCCGAAGTGTCCGGGATGTGATTCGCCAGCTTTGATGCGTTGGGGCAAAGAGCATGGGTTGCAGAGATATCGCTGCAGATCGTGCACCAGAACCTTCAGTCTCCTCACCGGCACAGCGCTGAAAAGACTTCGCCACAAAGACAAATGACTAGCATTTGCCGATCACTTGAAAGTTAGATAACTCTCCAAGAGGCATTTCAAGTACTCGGTGTGAATCGCAACACAGCATTTCGGTGGCGACATCGCTTTCTGGACATGCCAAAGGACGAAAGAGCAGCATCGCTTGCTGGAATCGTCGAAGCCGACGAAATGTATTTTCTTGAGTCCCAGAAAGGATCCACGGGCCTCATGCTGAGAAAAGCCCGATGCGTGGTGGCAAAGCCACGAAGAGGGGCCTTTCAAAAGAACAGGTACCAGTTCTCGTTTGTCGTGATCGAAATGGTAATCCGGCAGACTTTGTTCTAGAAGATGGAGGAGCACTAGCAATCGGTAGAGTACTGGCGCCGATTGTGGATCCCGACAGTGTTTTGCGCACCGACAGGGGCAAAGCTCTGGCTAATGCAATTCGAGAGCTCGGGGTAGTCCACAAGCAGGTCAACCCGAGTAGGAACATCCGGGCTCTCGAAGGTGTCTATCACGTACAAAACGTCAACGCATACAATTTCCGGCTAAAGACCTGTCCAATGAGATTTCACGGATTTGCTAGTAAATACCTGCCGAGTTACCTCGGATGGCACAGGATGTAGGATCGACTAGGAAAACACGCCACATCAATCGATATTTTTGCGGTAGTATTAGACGTTCACATCAACCAGCGTCTAATGATGATGTGGCCCATCGCAAACTTAGACTGTCAAATGCCCCTAAAAGTAGTAGTGAAGGTCTTCCCTCATCCCGAGAAGCTCGTCGCTAAGGATAGCGGCGTAATCCTCTACCTCAATTTCATCGCACGGATGAGCGAGTACCTCGCAAATGTCTAGTGCTAATACGCAGGTGTTATGAAGATCGATGAGGGCCGGAAACAAATCAAGTCCAGCGAAGATCTCTACAAGAGCATCGGCAATTCCTAGAACTAACTGGCGAAGTAAATCTAAGTTCGGCTGAAGTAGCCTCGGCACTTCAAGTGAGTCAAGCGAGGCAACTGCGCTCGTCAGCCGAGTCCGTATCATCGCTAGTGTTCTCTCCCTGTCCCCTGATGCTGCCTGCTCTTGGGTGAAATGTTTGGGTAACCATCGACGAGGCCGACTTGCCGTCGTCATGACTTTCCAGATCTCACCAGTATCAGTGAGGGCTCGGAAGATGGACAACGAAGCCCTTCGTGTCTCATTATGAACGAGCCATTGCATCCAACGATCTCGTTCGCACACGGGCATAATACCGACCGGATCCTCGTATCGCTCCACGGAGAGAACAAGATCGTTAGTGACCCCATCGAGCTGCAAGGCGGCGTCGCAGTTCACCACCCAGTGATCATCGTAGGCATTTCCAGAAACTCGGTAGGGAGACGCTTCGAAGTAAACCTGCTTTAGCAGATCCCATCGGTAATCACCCTTTGGTGGGTAATCGACCCGAAGCGATACTTCAAGAAGATCAAGATTCAGCGCCATAATAACCTCAATCGAATACCCTAGCTACCGCCAATCTAGCAAGTAATGGTCTCGTTGGGTGTAATGGCCGTCCATGATGTTTGCTGACCGTCAAGAGTGATGGAATAATGGGCGACGGAATAGTAGGTATAAGTTCCAGTGCCGGAGCAATAAAAGAAGGCAGTTATGTTCCCGGTTACGGCGATGTTATCGGCAGTGCGCGTTTGGGTGGCTACTAAAAAATCTAATATATTGGCGTATTCCCGGTAGATGTCCACCGTTATCAAAATTTGGCTCTGCGGGGAGTTGCAAGTCACAGAGCCCTTGGAATCGATATTGCCAGGGTAACATGTGGAGAGATGAACATTTCCCAAACTTGAATTGCAGGACCCGCCGGGGTTAATAATCAGGTGAGGCGAAGGTCCTCCCGGCGCTGTCTCGTATCCAACAGGACTTGCGATACTCCGGAATTTAGGATTCAAACTAGCGTGATAGGTGACTTCCGTGACATATGGTTGGGCCTCAGCGGCCCAGCTTGCAGGTAGAAGTAAGCTCGAAGAATTCGACACTGTGGTGTTTTGCACTATAGAGCTAGAGGACTGCGCGGTACTCGCCCACGCAGGCCCTACCGCTACCAACACAGTCATAGTA
>JAKAZZ010000050.1 GCA_021826315.1 Actinomycetes bacterium | reverse complement strand
CGCCCATCGAGATCTCCGTAATTTTTGATTACAAAATCAATGGCACGTAACTCTCTTTCAGTAACTTTTGCAGAATCGCCAGCAGCTAACATTTCAGAATCGACAAAGTAACTTCCGCGATGAACCTTATACAAGTCAGGGCAGACAGGTCCAGCAGCCCATGCTTCGATTTTGTTATCAAATAATTTTTCGTTGTTGATAACCAAATTCCAAGCCTGCGAATAGTAAGTTAACTTTTGAAGCTTATATGCGTCGATTTTACCGATTCGTTCACATAACAATCTCGCAACATCGATTGCAGTAGCCATACAAGTCCCCATCTGCCTGAAAGTGCTCTCGATTGCGCCACCCACTGGAACAATCTGAACACGTATAACTGTATCGCTTGATTGTATAAGTTTATTGAATTTATGCTGGGAATTGCGGAGTCGAAGGTGTCATCAATAACGCAGCGGATTTCGAATAACCATCGTCTCGTGATATCATCAGTGTCTCTTGCACCACGTTCCATGAAATTGAAGATCGTAGAAAGAAGGAGATCTACGATAAGTGCCACCGTCGCCGAGTAGAGGATCGACGCAAGTTGCACTTGATAGCATCGCCTTTTAGTTCTTATTCGGCTAGCAATCCCCTCTCATCAGTCAAAGTATCGCATTATCTACGCAGCCATGGTCCAATTGCGTAAAGCGGTATGTTGACAAAATCTTCCCGGCGACGGTAGGTCGACAGTGAAAAGCGGGCAGCTTCTGATGGACTAAAGCGATCGATATAGCTTCGCAAGCTCTTTGACTTTAGATTCTCAGATGCCTTCACCTCGATAGGAACTAATCCAGAGGGCCTTTCAATTGCAAAGTCAACTTCAGCAGTTGGCTTATCGGGAGTCCAGTACATGGGAACTTCGTTCCTAGCCGCAATTATCTGCTGAAGGACGTATTGCTCGGTAAGAGCTCCGTGGAACTCGACAAATGCCCTCGATCGATCAACCAATACTTCAGGATCCAGCCCAGAAAGCGCTCCTAGAATTCCAACATCGTGTAAAAAGAGCTTGAATATTTTCGGATCCTCGTAGCTTCGAGCAGGGTGGGCAGGTTTTGTGAAACGAGTTACCTTGTGGACCAGACCAGCTCCTTGTAACCAGCTAATCGCATCCTCGAAATCCCTAGACCTAGCCCCCTCGCGCACATGACCAAAGACAAACCGTCTGTTCTCACGGGCGAGCTGGGTTGGCATGGATAACCAAACTTGGGAAATTTGTCGACTTATCGACGGCGTCGCATATTTGGCAAAAGCATTCTCATAACCGCGGGCTATGTCTAGTTGAACTTGTCGAGTCTCCGAAACCGATCGCCTCTCTCGATAAGTAGCCACTACCTCGGGCATTCCGCCAACGAAGAGATACTCGCTCAATAGTTCAACCAATCGGCTGTGGAAAGTTGAAATGAGTGCAAAATCCTGTGCATCTAACAGGTCAGCTAGTTGATTCTCCCCGATTCCGCGAAGAAACTCATCGAAGTCCATGGGGTGAAGATCCATGATGTTTACCTTGCCCACAGGAAAAGAGCTATCTTTATGAAGTGCGACCCCCAGAAATGAACCCGCAGTCGCGAGGTGAATATCGGGACGTTGCTCTTGAAAATACTTGAGAGAGGTGAGTGCCCTTGGAACATCCTGGATCTCATCGATCACGACAAGTGTCGTTGCCGGGTCAATCGAATTCCTGGCAATAATTTGAAAGCCTTGCAACAATCTGTTGGGATCGAGGTCACCTTCAAATAGTCGCCCTAGATCTGGATTACGCTGGCAATTGAGGTAGACCACCTTTTCGTAGTTGAACTTTCCGAACTCCTGTATCAGCCAGGTCTTTCCAACTTGCCGTGGCCCCAGCATGACAAGTGGCTTCCTCAGCTTGCCGCTCTTCCAACTCTCCAAAAATCTCAAACTGCGCCGTTCCACGGCACAATTATATACGGGTTTGCAAAGTTCCATGGAAACTGTGGCATTTTCTGCACATTATTCCATGGAACAATGCAACGTTCAGTTGAAGTTAGCGTCGAAGAATATCTCGTCTCTTAGAGAAATCTGTGATCAGTTGACCCACCAGAATGTATCACCGACGCGCTAGTCCCCCTCGCCACAATTACGACCGAAGTATCCAGCAGAGACCAATCTTATTTTGGTATCGCAACCTACAATTCAACACCTTGAGACGCCGCGTTCAATCGTGGCCACGATACCTTCCATTTAGGAACGGCACGTCCTTACAAATCCGACAAACGTTTCAATCTCAATACCGAGAAGCTCAGGAAATCCACCTTTTCAGAATTTCACTTACATCCGATTAGAGAGGTCTCAAGCAACTACAGTTCACGAGCTCACTCAGTATTTGAGGTCAGGAAGAACGCAACGTTGCCCTAGCAGTGAGATGAGGAGGAATAGTTCAATCGGCAGCTAAGGTTATGGTCATCGAGCATCCATGCAATATAGCGAACCGAGCCGCTCCCGGACACTTTCGAAGGAGATTGGATCATTAAAAATGGGGGTGCCATTGCACTCGGCGCGCTCATCCAGCACTCTACCCGCATTTCTTTTACTACTACATTTTGCCGACAACCATGGCGCTATGTCGGTCCAAGCCACTATGAGATGCGCGATTCAGGCACCTGCCAAGGCAATAACAAAATCCATCACCTGTGACCAAAACTTCATACTTGGTAGGCACCGAAACTATAAGGTGGAAACTGTGATTCCGGTCTGCTTCAGTGATCCGCATTCGCATCGGCAACGGAGATCGATCGAGAACACTAACGGGCCTCTGCGTCAATTTCTGCCCAAAGGACCTGAATTCTAAAAGTATTTCAATTAACGGCCTAAGGAGGATCCAAAGAAGCCTCAACAACCTTTGTGTAATTCTCTTGACTTAAATTACCAGAGGTGAAACCCACCTGACAACTTGAATTGTGTATTTGAAACTACGTACCCTATTCAAATCTCACGTAGCGCTCAAGTGTCTCACCTAAGCTTTAAATCTCACATTTGCCTTATGGAATCAAACTTTGCGATGGCAGCAGAAAAGAATACCGAGGGGGCACTTGTACGGAGGAGAAGCTCGGCGAGCCATTAGGGCATGACTGTATGCCTAAATTAATGTTTCCATCATGGAACGCTGTCGTGGGTAGCGTAAAGTTCCCAGACACGCCTGGTAATGATATCGATAGTTTTGTATAGGTCACCGTGGCGTTGGGCTGGTTGTATGCACAATTCGCGTCACTATCGATGATGCTGTCTGCACTTTCAATTCCATTTTCCAAAACCACCCGGCTGGCTGAGTCGGGAAAAGAGTTCTGGTTCTTAAATCGAATTAGCATCGAAACATCAATTTGTGGAGTTGTGGAAGTGAACTTTGTGGTTGCCCCGTTGGCGCTAAGCCCAGCAATGATTGGGGCACCAACCAAAGAGCATGATGATTGGGAAATGTTGGCAACATCGAGGTAGGCGAGTTGGTCGCCGGCGGTCACGGTGGTACTGACGATACCGACTGTCAGTTGCGCTGCGGTACATGCCGGCGCGCTGCTTGGCACCAGCACAGTGGTATCTGTGACAGTTTTTGACTGCGCAAGTCTAAGAAAGCGCGACTTACCGAGTGGTGAATCTGAGCCCGATATGTCGAGTCGCCAGTCCGAGATCTTTGAGGCGAACCATTCAACCTTGGCAGACGCTAGTTTCGCTATCGCAATGGAGTATGACCAAGTAGCACTATTCGGTAAATTTGCCGTTTTGACGCAGTTCCCAAGAGCAAAATATGACAACACTCTATTTTGAGGCACGGTGTATATCTTGATCTGGCCGCCTGAGCTGCACGATCCTTTGATGTTGAGGTATTTGGACCCAGCGATGAGAGACCCGATGTTGAGCGAAGACTGCCCAGATCCAGATACAACTTCAGAACGCTTCAACGATGCCGTTGACCCTCCCATTGCGGCACAACTCGAAAGTATGCCGCTAACCCCGAATGCTACCGCCAAGAACAATACCACTCGACTTAGCCTCGAGTGGCTAGCCTGACCAAAGCGGCAACCTGCCATAACTATGTAGCCATGTCTAACTTCCTTCATCAAACCGCGCATAGATTCCATTTTCTGATTTATAGGACCGACTCGATTCGACGAGTTCGAGTCGAACTGGAATCTTACCGATTAGCTCTAGGGTTATCGAGCTCATTAAGAGCCACTACCACTCTCTGCTTCAGATCCTCGGAGCACCTTTACACAACCATACCTTGTTAGCACTCTTAGAATCACAAATCAAGCTAGATGACATCGTTCTTGGTGGAGAGGGGGATACCAGCCTTTTAATTAACTCGAAATGCTCCAGTTCGTGATACCTTCCTTGGCGATACTATCATTCGCGATACTATCTGAGGCAAAACCATTTTTCTGGTTGCACCCTCCCGTTAACGACGGACAATTATTACAAAACAAAATGAAGGATAAGCTAAACGTAATAAGCTCGTGATACGCAATCACGTCGCCCCATTCTTTACGCATAATCCACCAGGGAACAAAATAAACACAATCGCATTGGCAGTAATAAGGCGTGACTTTGTAATGCTAATTTGAAAGGCTTGAGCATACCGTGACGATGCGACGACAAGATGGGCACCACTTTACGAAAAATCAAAGGGTTCGTTCTTCGCCTAAAATGCCACGCAAATAAAATGAGAAATTCAGATCACACTGACGCACAATTTTTTTGAGTATCGACGTTACTTGAATCATTTAAAAATATCAGGTCAGAATTAACAAAAAAATGATCCTAAATAACACCAGAAATTCAAAAAAGTTGAAAAAACTTGACCAGCCCTTATAAATCAACTTTGTATCAGACTATCCAGTAAAAAGATAAACAAGGTCTCCTAAGACTACAATAACCTCTCTATGTGTCGCTCCCACAGCGTATCCAAAGTCACATCGTTATCCGCCGACGTTCTCCAAAAGGTCCATCCATTTGCAGACTGCCAACCCGTGGCAACCTTGCAAGCCCGAGAGGGTGAAGTGCATATAACTCCATCTACCTCCAAATTACCATCTTCAACAACGATGCAAGTTTTGTCGGAATATTTCGAACTGCTTGAATAAAGGGTCTGTCCCACAGCAAGAATCCCAGCATCAACAAGAACTTTAATCGATTGCCTAAATAAGGTCTTTCCTTCGATAATTGATGATTTTATCTTTAGATATTTGGAGCTTTCATGGTTAGTGGGAGAAGGCCAAATATGAATAATATCTGTAATCAATTTTTCAGTTCTCTGAAGTATTAGATCTTGATTCCAATCGTCTTTACCTAGTTCCAGGGCTTCTCTAGTCAAAAGAATAGAAGTTTGGCCACCCAAAGCTTCTGATTTGCCATGATCGCCCTTCCAGGCAGCATTTGACAGCGAACTATTCAAAGAACTTGTTACCAAAGTTAGGTTGCCGATAAGGTTAACTAAAAAATTTCTCCTTGCGGCATCCTCGAGCGTGCCCGATATCGGCCAATTCTTTTCCCACTTTTGGGGCATTAAATGCTCCACAGTGCACTTGTTGCGAATGAGAGGCTGTTCGTGCAACTGCTTCAATCCGGGATATCCCCTCCGCAAATCTTCGATTGCTTCCAAAATCATCCTAAGAGATGTCTTGGACAACAATCTGTACGTTGGGTAGTTTGAGAGTGCCTCTCTAACGTTAGCGTCCGATGGCCAGTAATTAGATTCACTTATTTCGCCCTTAAGGATCGAGAAGATCTGGCTCCCTGCCTCATTTCGGTCAAAGCCTTCCAACCTGTCAACTAACTCTACAATGAATCTGTTGTAGTTTTTGGTGGTCGCACGAACAATATGCCTTCTCACGAGCCAGCTTTCAATGCTAGAACACAGTAGTTTGAGCTGATCAGTTGGAATAGGTGGCTTTTCAGGATCGAGGACCCATAAAATTAGTGGCGTCATTGTCGACGCGTCAATACAATTCAATCTGTAAATAAGAGTCGGTAAGGGGTCAAGCGAATTAGGTCCGCTAAAAGAATCCAACGAAAGACGTCTAAAGTCACTCGCCGTCACTGAGATCGCAGAAAGTATCGTTTCAACTGATCGATTTGATTTGAATACGTAATCTTTAAAGTCATTGAATACTTCCGAGGCAACCGAAACACGCTTTAATCTAGCCACCAACCAATGGCTAAAAAAGAGAGACGACCGTTGGAGCTTTAGGCGACCCGCACTCACTTCGGACGTCCAAAAATCGTCCTCAAAAATCGTCCAGTACTTCGTATGAACGGACTCAAGGAGCGCAGCATCTCCGTCGAGCCTTTGAAACAAGAAATTCTTGATCAAATCCACCGCAGTCAATGGTGCGCCACGGGCGTTCAAAGTTTCAAATATTTGCTGAGGATTCTCACTTGCCTGTAACACGATGGAAACGAGCTCTAGCCCATCAAAAAGAGTATCGGCGAGACGACTAGCTTTTTCTTCCGAGTCCACCTCGACTAGCCATTCATCTACGCTCGCAAGGAAGAATTTAAAGGCGCCCACAACCCTACTCTTCGAGATCTCCGAATCAATTGCCGTATCGACGTCAGAATTCATAACGGCACGGAAAGCATCCCTATCTTTGTTCGTCGGCCAAACGACATAAAAATCATCCTTTTGATCGATGAAATCTTTATTGTTTTCGACAAAAGAACTCAATCGTCGAAAGAGGCGACCGTATCCACGATTTTTGAACGCACACCTTACAGCATGAATTAACACTTGCAGCGTTACTAGTCGCTGCTGACCGTCGATTACGAGATACTTAGAGATAGTGCCAGGCATTGAGGAGGTCGACTGAAGAACAACTGCACCAAGAAAGTGGGGCGGCACTTTGGCTCCGTGAATGACGTTTTCGGTACGCGCAATGATGTCCTCCCAAAGGTGAACCCATTGATCACTTTCATTCCAAACGTATGGGCGCTGAAACAGAGGGACTTCGTACTGAATATTGCTGTAGAACATTCCATTGGGAGTTGAAATTTTGGTTTCCAATATAAGGCCTTACTAACTCGAAAAATCAAGGAGAAACCGCCGATTTCTCTCTAAGTTCATACTTTACGAGATGATATCGTCATGTCATACCGCTCAATTGGCCGCCGCGAGTCAACTTTCTGATCAGAACTATCGAATTACCACGCCTCCAATGAAAGTATCGACGATGAGACTCGGTCAACGAAAGTCCTGAAAAAATCTGAATACCAATTTAAGCTTTTGTAGGCTCTTTTTAACCCAACCCAATCAATTATTTTCACCGTAAATCGAGTGATGTCTGCTCAGAAGCCATTCCCGATGAAGTTAGAGGCCTATCCTCCAAATACCTTTGCACGGACGTCAAACTCATTAAGCCCTTACGCAACCAATACTAAGGGTAAATCCCCAGTTGATGACTTTGCCATTCTGGAGCTCTCGATTCCACGTTCAAAAGGACTCTATCCTGTGCGAAAAAGGACGCCATAAATAAAGCACATATCGAAACAGAAAGCCCTAAGTTAGTACTATCGGTACCTTACGACGGAGTAACGTAAACCGAATTAGCAAATTAAAATTACTTCAAATTTGCGCTGAGAAGAAGTTTACGGACCAGATCGAAGGAGCATTGCCCAAAATCGAAAAGCTAACGTCAAAACATGCTTCAATACCAGTCAACGAGACGGCGACCGAGAGACTCGTCAAATCAAGTGAGCGTGTACGCGACTTAGGAGAAGTCTTCACTCCATCAGCAATTGTCCTCGACATATTGAATTTGCTCCCAGAAGAAGCTTGGCAGCCGCATCCTTCGAAAACGTTTCTAGAACCGGCATGTGGCGATGGAAATTTTCTGGTCGCAATTCTCGCCAAAAAACTCGACGCTATCTCAATCGGAACTTCGTCGGACGCCTTCAATCAAAGCATCAACACGAACCATACGCTCGCACTCGAAGCCCTTGCGTCGATATATGGGGTTGATATTTCCCCCGACAACATAATCGGCGGGACTCCTGGACACGAGATCGGTGCTAGAGAAAGACTTCTAACGTTATTCACGGACTGGTTTGCAGATCTTTTATGTGAAAAACTTGAAGATGACGACCCTATTATGTTGTCCGCAAAATGGATAGTCACGCAAAATATTCTTGTGGGAAACATGCTCCCATTCGAAGCAAACGGGCAACCAAGTGGCAGGTCGAATATTCCACTGATCGAATATGACTGGAACATTGAGGCGGCAAAAGTATCGATTTCATCGACAACACTCGGCGACGTAATGGAGAGCGCCGAAGTAGAGATTGGAGAAGCCGTTTCTTTATTCGGAGCAACACCCGCAAAACATCTTTGGACGGGCAAGATCGAAGATTTGCATGAAGTCGCAACCGAACAATCAACCACAAGGCATGGCCGCAAAGGTGGGAAAAGAGATTTATGAATAACGACCTCCTAACGTCAAAAGGACCCGATATCTTGGAGGTAATTTCCGACCTCTCCAGCGACGAGGTATTCACTCCGCCTCGAGTCGTTACTCAAGTTCTTGACCTGCTACCAAAAGAAGTATGGAGCGATTCATCGCTGCGGTGGCTCGACCCAGGTTGCAAAACGGGGGTATTCCTCCGCGAAGTTACCAGTCGATTGATGTCAGGACTTACGGGTGAGATTCCTTATAAACAAAGACGACTTCAACATATTCTCCAAAACCAAGTCTTCGGCATTGCCATCACGGAGCTAACCTCCATGATGTCCCGACGAACTTTATACTGCTCGAAGGACGCATCCGGCGACCACTCCGTAGTCAAAATGCCGGCTCGCAACGGAAACATTTGGTTCGATCGAGTTGAACACAAGTATGTCGAAGAAAAGTGCCAGGAATGTTCTGCAGCTAAGAGCCAAATGGAGCGAGAGAATCGCGACAACTATGCCTACGCCTTCATACACGAAGTAGGACGCATTGCAGTTTGGAAGGAATTAGGAATGAAGTTTGACGTAATTGTGGGAAATCCTCCGTATCAGATGGAAAGCGAAGGAAGCAACAGAACCATCCCAATCTACAATCTGTTCGTTGAAGAGGCGATAAAGCTCAACCCCAAGTACATGGCAATGATTATTCCTTCACGGTGGATGGCAGGAGGCTTGGGACTTAGCAGTTTTCGGTCTTCAATGCTCTCAGACAAACGCATCCGCAGCATCGTGGACTTTCCAAATCCCTCGGAAGTATTTCCTGGTGTAGAAATAAAAGCGGGTGTCTGCTACTTCATGTGGGAACGAGACCACCCCGGCGACTGCATGGTAACAACAATCAGAGGCGGAGAATTGGTGGGGCCAACGAAACGAGTTCTTGATGAATATGATGTTTTCGTTCGAGATGCACGCGCTCTAACAATTCTTGAAAAAGTGCTTTCAATGAAAGAACCAGTCCTCGCCGAGATCATGTCCGCAAGAACCGCCTTCGGAATCGTTTCCAACTACCGCGATTACAGCAAAACAAAGCGCAGTGGCGATGTGCGTTTTTACGCCACCAGTTCTACGGGTCGCGTTGAGGCTTGGATTGCAGAGAGCGAAGCGACTACCAATAGAGAAGCCATTAACACTTGGAAGGCAATGGTGCCCAAAGCAGGTTCAGATGGCGGGCAAAAACTGCCTGACATTGTGCTGGGGCAGCCTTGGATTGCCGAAGCTCCATCCATCTGTACGCAATCCTTTATATTCATCGGAGTTGAAAACCATACGAAAGCCGAAAGCATTGTCAGCTATTACAGAACCAGATTCCTACGATTTCTCGTATCGTTGCGGAAAATCACTCAAGACACAACGCGGGAAACGTATACCTGGGTTCCCCAACAAACTTGGGACCGGACCTGGACCGATGAAGAGTTGTATAAAAAGTATGGGATAAATGAACAAGAGCAGGCTTTTATCGAGAGCATGGTAAAGGAGATGCCCTAGTTATGCCTGCTTCTCTCGCCGAAAGCGTTCGTCAACCAAAAATATACGCCTACACCACCTGTCAGTTTGCAGAAACCCCTTGGGTAGGAGAGCGACCCGGTAAAGGTCTCTTGAAAGTTGGGTATACGGATCAAGACGCTAATGTGAGAGTTCGACAACAACTCCAAGGCGTTCAAATGCCAGTTGCCGTTGAGTACGAACTTCTGCTTACCGAAACCGCAATCAGCGACAACGGAGTCGCATTTCGCGATCATAATGTTCACCGTGCCCTCGTTGCCGCGGGTGTACACAGGGTAACTGGCGAGTGGTTTGAATGCACTGTTGAAGATGTTCGTGCGGCCGTCCAATCCATAAAGTCCGCTACTCCGCTCACCAATTTACGTGTAATTTCGACGTTTCCAATGCGACCGGAGCAAGAAGCGGCTGTGTCACAGACGGCTGACTACTTCAAGAGGCATCGTAGCACCGAAAATCCTCCGCATTTTCTTTGGAACGCAAAGATGCGCTTTGGAAAAACGTTCACTACCTATCAGCTTGCGAAACATATGGGCTGGTCGAGGATACTTGTTTTGACCTATAAACCAGCTGTAGAGAAAAACTGGAGAGAAGATTTACTCGGTCATCGAGACTTCCAGGGTTGGCGATTTAACGGTAAGGCTGATGAGCAGCCAGATCTTTCAGATCGAAGTCCACTCGTATGGTTCGCATCATTTCAAGATGTGCTTGGTAAAAATGCTGATGGTAATACAAAAGTAAAGAACGAAATCCTGTACCGCGAGCGCTGGGATGTCGTAGTAATCGACGAATACCACTTTGGCGCATGGAGAGAAGCAGCGAGATCGCTTTACCTAAAGGATGATGATGACGGTGGTGACGTTTCGGAGAAGAAAGCCCTGGACAATCCCGACTTGGACGACGACTTCAGCATCAACATCGAGGAGGGATTAGATATCAATGTCGATAACTACCTCTACCTTTCTGGGACTCCATTTAGAGCATTGACTCAAGGGGAATTCCTTGAGGACCAAGTCTTCAACTGGACTTACAGTGACGAACAACGGGCTAAAAATGAGTGGAAGCAACCCCCCTCGAATCCATACAAATCACTACCTCGCATGACCCTCTTGACATACGAGATGCCAGACAAGCTCCGGGAAATAGCTCTAAATAACCAATCGATGTTTTCTTTCACTGAATTCTTTAGAACGTCCAAAGATATCGGCGCCGTTCCAAAGTTCATTCACGAAAACGAAGTGCAAAAATGGCTTTCGCTTCTTACTGGGCAAAACATAACTGACTTTTGGTCAGCGTCATCGACGAGACAACGTCCTCCACTGCCCTACGAGGATACGAACTTACTGCAAGCGCTACAACACACTGTTTGGTATCTACCTTCGGTAGACGCATGCACGGCGATGGCGAACCTTCTAGGTGCATCCCATAATACTTTTTTCCGGCAATACAAAACTGTTGTCGCGGCCGGCAGTGGCGCTGGCCTCGGCGAAGAAGCGCTCCCTCCCGTTCTAAGGGCAATCGGACCGGTGCCACAAGATACCAAAACTATAACGCTGACGTGCGGAAAATTGATGACTGGCGTAACTGTGCCTCCCTGGACTGGCATTTTCATGCTGCGAGAACTCAAAAGTCCCGAATCCTACTTTCAGGCAGCCTTTAGGGTGCAATCTCCGTGGGTATCAAGATTCGTTGACACGGCTGCGGGAGGCGAAGATGAGATCGTTTTGAAGGAGCAGTGTTTCGTTTTTGACTTCGCTCCAAATCGTGCACTCCAGCAGGTTGTGGATTATGCAACTCGCCTCAGGGCAGACGATCCATCAGAAAGAGACGATCAGAAAGCGGTCGATGAATTCATGGCTTTTCTTCCAGTGCTCGCATATGACGGTCATTCAATGCGTCAGTTGAATGCTGAGGATGTGATTGATTACCTTACTCACGGAATCAGCGCGAGCATGCTCGCTCGTCGCTGGAATTCCCCTGAGCTAATCGAGCTCAATGCACGCACCATGGAAGCACTTCTCGAAAATCCAAAACTCCTCGCTTCACTTGAGCAAATGGAGTTGTTTCGAGAAATTAATCTCAAAGCTGACCTAGAAGCAATGATCGCGACTAACAAGGAGCTCCGGCAGAAATCCCTAGCTAAAGAGCAACTTAGCGCTGAAGAAAAAGCTACGAAAAAGGATGCAACCAAGAAGCGGGACAACATCAAAAAGCGTCTCCAGCGATTTCTTACACGAATTCCAGCTTTCATGTACCTCACTGATGATCGCGAACGAACTGTTCACGACATAATCCGCCAAATTGAGCCTGATCTTTTTGAAAAAGTTACAGGTCTAACACTTTCAGACTTTGCCGAGCTCGTTGACCTCAGGGTCTTCAATGATTCTAAGATGAATGACGCGGTTTGGAAATTCCGTACATTCGAGGAACCAAGCCTCCGTTACGGAGAAAATCTTGCTGCTCCCGAAATTCAAGGCGGATGGAACCTGCGTCGCGATCCACGATTTACGCGCTTAATTGAGACGGGGCTTCTAGCTCCAGGCTCACGGTTGCTTGGCACAATTGAAACGGGGATCGTAGAGGCAACGGTTGGGGAAGATTTCGGCATATTAATTGACGGTATCCGTTACGAATCGCCAAACGACGCGGCTGAAGCAGCAGCAAGAATGGCACCCATCGACGGATGGAGCTTTTGGAAACCCGACGAATACAACGGCGCCACCTTAGCCGAAGTTTCAAGTCTGCTCGATTGAAAAGCCATATTGCTTCCCGATCTGCGATTTGGGGTCAACCACAGCAACCCGAGTGAGTAGAGGACGTATGATCGAACAAGGTCTTTTATCCAAAGCTGATTTTCTTCAAAAAATTCAACGATACGAAAACGTGCTAGTCCGTTTTGGTGTAACCAAAACTGACGAAGCAAGTACACTCGCCTTTTTCTATTGCGATTGCGGGATAGATATAGATCGACTTGAACCAAGGACTTGGAAGTATCGCGACCTAACCCTTTTCGAAAGGCACTTTCAAGGAAGTACCATTCGACACTTCCTGGAAGAGAGGTCGATTGAAATAGATCGAGAGAATTTTTTAGTTCCCGAAATCGCCGACACATTGAATTGGACTCGGCGCCCGAGTCAGAGCGACTGGGGGTTTGGTAAATTTGCGTGGCCCACAGTAGAGAACATTCTCTTGCGCTCGGCAAATGTTTCATTTAGCAACGGTTTTTTAATCGGAGGTGACCCCCCTTCGTTTCAGAGTCACTCCGCTGGCATCGCTGCATTTCTCGGAATCGACTTGGCACCAGGTCAGCAATTTAATCCAAGTGATATTGCGGTGCGTTTTCACGATACCTCTGGACGCATTACCAAAGTCATCTGGTCGACAACAAGTATTGATGTGGTAATTGAGGGCGATGCACTAGATGAATCGATAATCGAACTTGCCTCGCAAAAGCCAGGAGAGAAACGCAACCTCGCTAGTGAAAGGTGTCAGAAATTCTCATTCAACATTCCAGATACCGGACTGCCTCCAGGTTCATGGCTTCAACTACATCGCGGCGGCAACTTGTTGGATTACAAATTTCTTAATTGGCCATACTCTCTTGTACCTGACTCAGGCGTTGAGAGAGTTGTCGAAAAAAATAACGAAATCCAATCTCTGATCTCCCAGGGAGAAGGACCCACCGTCGAGTTCAAAGAAGACGTACCGACAACCAATAACGCAAGGGAAAAAGCTATAAAAACAATTGCGGCCTTCGCAAACGGACAGGGCGGAAAAATCTTGTTTGGTGTCCGAGATGATGGAACGGTAAAGGGAGTACCGCCTGAACAACAAACTAGAAGCACAATCGATGCGATGACCAACAGTATCTGGGACTTGGCAATCCCCACGCCGGAATTTGAGGTTGACGTAGTTCCCATTAATGTAAACGAGCAAGGGCGAGCAGGAGAGCCTAAGGCAGTCATGGTCGTCACAGTTCATAAAGGATCCGCACCTCCATATGGGATAAAACCAAATAAACCCGAGTTCTACGTACGTCGAGGCTCTAGCACATATCACGCTCCGCCAGATCAGATTCGCAGTATGGTTGCGCAAAGCCTTCAAACAACGAGAGACTTTAGTGCGCAAGGATTTTTGAGGTACTAGGTTGAAATACAATCCGAATGAGGCGGGATATGCGACAATCTCGCTATTGCCACCGCGCTTTGCCAACCACTACTTGGTCTCCGATTAGCTAAAACATGTCGCACGATTATCGATTTCCACCTAGCTAATCGTTTGACTTTGAACTAAAATCGAGGGTCAAGGCACTTTGGCCTCTTACCCTTTCAACTATTGCGAGGAAACAAATTGACGCGCGAACCAATTGCACCCCTTGATCTACTAAACATCGACTCTCTCCTCAGCGAAGAGGACATTGCGATTCGAGACACAGTTCGAAAGTTTGTCGAAAAGCGGATCAAGCCAGATGTAGCTACGTGGTTCGAAGAAGGAAAGCTACCGGTACGTGAGCTTGCATTGGAGCTCGGCGAGCTAGGTGTACTAGGTATGCACCTCGATGGATACGGTTGCGCCGGTACCTCCGCCCTAGCCTACGGCCTAGCTTGCACCGAACTCGAAGCGGGAGACTCCGGCCTTCGCTCACTCGTTAGTGTTCAAGGCTCCCTAGCGATGAAGGCGATACACGCCTTTGGATCGGAGGAGCAGAAGCAAACTTGGCTACCCGGCATGGCAAGTGGCGAGATCATCGGTTGCTTTGGCCTCACCGAGCCAGACTTTGGATCGAACCCATCGGGGATGAGAACCAATGCTAAGCGCGATGGGGATGATTGGATCCTCAACGGAACCAAGATGTGGATCACCAATGGTTCAGTTGCAGACGTCGCTGTAGTGTGGGCGAAGACGGACGAAGGCATCAAGGGATTCATTGTTCCAACTAACTCCGAGGGCTTTAGTGCGCCTGAGATTCACCGCAAGATGTCCCTTCGAGCATCTGTAACCTCAGAGCTCATCCTCGACAACGTTCGAGTCGCAGATTCACAGCGCCTTCCAGAGGTATCGAGCCTCAGAGGACCACTGACGTGTCTCAATGAGGCTCGCTTTGGCATTCTCTTTGGAACCGTTGGTGCAGCCAGAGACTGTCTCGAAACCGCAATTAGCTACTCGATCAGCAGAGAACAGTTCGATAAGCCACTTGCGGGCTTCCAACTAACCCAAAAGAAGTTCGCCGATATGACCCTCGAGTTACAAAAGGCGATGCTCCTAGCGATCCACGTAGCAAACCTCAAGGACAAGCACATATCGAATCCGACCCAGGTCTCTATCGGAAAACTCAACAACGCTCGTGAGGCTCTGAATATAGCCCGAGAGTGTCGAGGGATCCTAGGTGCCAATGGCATAACGCTTGAGTACCCGGTTATTCGCCACATGAACAACCTTGAGTCGGTATACACCTACGAAGGCACCAACGAAATGCACACTTTGGTAGTTGGCGAAGCCCTAACAGGTATCGCAGCATTTCGTTGATAGTTACCTGCGTGACAAGTGTTCATTCACAGCGTCATCAGCAGGCATAGAACCATAGAAAATCGCAAGCAAGCAAACACGGTGGCGTTTCAAATGGGACGCCACCGTGGCTTTTTTATGGGATATCGTTTCAATAATCACACCAAGACCCACATAGGCATTTAGCCAAGGAACTCCTAAATAGACCTGGGGACAGATTCGATAGCGACCCATCGACGGTATGCCGATAAAATTAGGTGTGGTCTGAGCAGTTAGCTAGATCAAATATTTGAGTACAAAGGTTGCATGTGAATAGCGAATCGATCGTCGTCAATCTAATCTCAGGCGAGTCCACAAGCTCGGTAGAGGTTGCAGTAGGGACCAGAGCCTTCGAACTCTTTAAAGAGCAACCCGAGGTAATCGCCGCAAGGATCGACGGAGTACTACGGGACCTATCGCATACCTTGACTGGCGGCGAGACCATCGAAGCCATCACAATCGATAGCCGCGATGGTTTGAGCATCCTTCGACACTCCACCGCTCACGTTCTAGCCCAAGCGGTACAAGAGCTATTTCCCACAGCAAAGCTTGGCATTGGACCTCCGATTGAAGATGGCTTCTACTACGACTTTGACGTAGAGACACCATTCATACCTGAAGACCTCGAGAAGCTCGAGACCAAGATGCGCCAGATCATCAAGCGCAATCAGCGCTTCTCCCGCCGCGTAGTAGCCGACAGCGATGCATATGGACAATTCAAGGACGAGCCATACAAGATGGAGTTAATTGGCCTCAAGGGCTCTAGTTCGACGGTAGCAGAGGGTGCCGATATGGAGGTAGGAGGTGGAGAGCTAACCGTCTACGACAATATCGAGCGCGATGGAACAGTAGCTTGGTACGACCTATGCCGTGGACCTCATATTCCTACCACCAACCGCATCCCCGCCTTCAAGTTGATGAGAACCGCGGCCGCCTACTGGCGTGGAGACCAAACAAATAAGCAGCTACAGAGGGTCTATGGCACCGCATGGCCTACCAAAGAGGCCCTAGCAACCTATCTAGATCGAATTGCACAAGCAGAGCTACGCGACCACCGTCGCCTCGGTAGGGAGCTCGATCTATTTTCATTCCCCGACGAAATTGGCTCGGGCCTCGCAGTCTTCCACCCCAAGGGCGGAGTGATCAAGCGCGTAATGGAGGACTACGTCCGCCAACGCCACATCGAAGAGGGATTCCTCTACGTAGGTACCCCGCACGTAACCAAAGAAGAGCTCTTTCACACCTCGGGACACCTCCCCTACTACTCCGACACCATGTTTCCAGCGATGGAATTTGAAGGTGCCAAGTATCGGGTAAAGCCCATGAACTGCCCGATGCACAACTTGATCTATCAGTCAAGGGCAAGGTCGTATCGCGAGCTTCCACTTCGATTCTTCGAATTTGGATCGATCTACCGAAATGAAAAGTCCGGTGTTATCCATGGTCTAACTCGAGTTCGAGGTATGACCCAAGACGATAGCCACTCATATGTAACCGCCGAACAGGCGGGTGATGAGGTAGCACACCTCCTCAAATTCGTCTTGAGTCTCCTCTCTGACTTTGGTCTAAACGACTACTACTTGGAGCTTTCCACTAGAGACGATAGCAAGAAGGACAAGTTCATCGGAAGTGACGAAGAGTGGCGCGTCGCCGAAGGCGTCCTAGCTCAGATAGCATCCGATACCGGTCTCGAGCTCGTAGCCGACCCTGGTGGAGCCGCCTTCTATGGCCCCAAGATCTCTGTTCAAGCAAGAGATGCCATTGGTAGAACTTGGCAGATGTCAACCATTCAATACGACTTCAACCAGCCAGCGCGCTTTGGCCTTGAGTATCAGGCGGCAGATGGAACTAGAAAGCAACCCGTGATGATCCACTCGGCTAAATTTGGATCTATCGAGCGCTTCATGGGGGTTCTAGTTGAACACTATGCTGGGGCATTTCCTCCGTGGCTTGCACCAGTACAAATAAAGGCGATACCAGTCGCCGATCGACACAACGACTACCTCTTTAGCCTCGCAAGCGACCTTCGCAAGAGGGGGCTACGAATCGAGGTGGACGACAGCGACGACCGGATGCAGAAGAAGATCCGCAATGCGCAGATGGAGAAGGTCCCCTACATGCTCATCGCCGGCGACCAGGATGTCGAGGCTAACGCAGTATCTATCAGGTACCGCGATGGAAGGCAGGTAAATGGCCTACCGGTTGAAGAAGCGGTCGCGATCATCGTCAATGACGTCAACAACAGAGCTCAGGTGTAGAGAAAGCTCTGAAATTAGAAGAAGAAAGTCAAATGTGAGAAAGGAGCCCCCGAGTTACTCGGGGGCTCCTTTCATCTGATGCCATCGGACGATCAAAGCCGACTTGGAATCCGTTGCGCTCTATGCAACAGCCATTGCCCACAAACACACGAGCAATCTCCACCTTTTGTCCAACCGAGAAATCGATCTTCCAAAGGCGAATAGGCGTGCCCACTAGATTTGTGAAGGCTTCCGACTGATAAGTGGGCCGTCTCTAGACAAAAAGACAGCCCAAACCGATAGACGGTCAGGGCTGTCTTATCTCATTCAAGCTGAGCCATAAGTTAGCGATAATTACTTAGCAGCGGCTCCACACACGGTCTCAGTAATGAGGCGAGCTACGACATACGGATCGCAGTTGGCGTTGGGGCGACGATCCTCAAGGTAACCCTTCTTGGCTTGAGCAACGTGCCATGGGATGCGAACAGAGGCGCCACGGTTCGATACTCCATAAGAGAATTGGGTATATGGAGCTGTCTCATGCGCGCCCGTCAAACGTCGCTCAATTCCCTCACCGTAGTTAGCAACGTGCTCGTCGGCGTTCTTACCAAGGGCTTCAGCAGCTGCAATGATGGCGTCGTAGTCTTCGCGCATCGCCTTGGTGGAGAAGTTGGTGTGTGCTCCAGCACCATTCCAGTCACCGGCCATTGGCTTGGCATCGTAGGAGACGACGACGTCGTGATCCTCTGCAACACGGTTCAACAGCCAACGAGCCATCCAAATTTGATCGCCGATTGCAGTTGGGGGGAGCACACCAATCTGGAACTCCCACTGAGCCATCATAACTTCGGCGTTGGTGCCTTCGATTGCAAGGCCAGCATCCAGGCAAGCTGCGGTGTGCTCTTCAACGATGTCACGACCTACGATCTTCTCGCCACCAGTACCACAGTAGTAAGGACCTTGTGGAGCCGGGAAGCCCTGCTCTGGCCAACCAAGGGGACGGCCATATTGGAAGAAGGTGTACTCCTGCTCGATACCGAACATTGGCTCTTGGTCGGCGTACTTTGCCTCAACTGCTGCACAAGCAGCGCGGGTGTTGGACTCGTGTGGCTGGAAGTCGATGTCGAGTACCTCACAGAGGACGAGCTTGTTATCGCCACCGCGGATCGGGTCAGGGCAGATAAATACTGGACGGAGGACGCAGTCGGATGCATTTCCAGGCGCTTGGTTGGTGCTCGATCCGTCAAATCCCCAGATACCTGGCTCGACACCATCCTTGATGATACGAGTCTTGTTTCGCATAAGTGGGGTTGGCTTGGTGCCGTCGATCCAGATGTATTCGGCCTGATAGCTCATATTCGAAACTTGCCTTCCGCTTTCAATGGGGTCTACCCCCGCGAATAATGAAAACCCAGGAGAACTCCTATGTTTTCCTGTCTTGACTATTTTTGTCGGTCTTTGTTGCGGTCTTTTTTCTAAAATGTGAACGCAATGTTAACGGAGTGGTTTTGCATAGCTACCACTCACCGATCTATGGTACCGTCCGTCTAAGAGAGATCCTAAAAAAGACCCTCTCACACGAACCCAGTTAGACCTTAGTTACCTCGCTTCAGGAGCATCGCATCTCCAAATGACAAAAAGCGATAGTCATTTTCAAGGGCGTGCTCGTAGATCGTCCTCCATCTGTTCTCTCCCAAAAAGGCATCGACTAACAGAAGAAGTGATGAACGTGGGATGTGAAAGTTGGTCATCAGCAGATCCACCACTTGGTATTCATATGGCCGATGAATAAAGAGAGAACTTCTCCCCTCCAGATTCCCGGTCTCAGCGACAGTCTCGAGGGTTCTAACTACAGTGGTGCCAACGGCCACCACCCTTTCAGCGTCCTTTATCTTCTTCCAAGTCTCTTCAGCTACCTCATAGTGCTCGGTGTGGATCTGATGGTCCTCGATCCGATTGGTCTTGATAGGTAGAAATGTATCGAGCCCCACCGAGAGCTCAACTTGAGCAAATTCTATGCCCTTATCAGCTATGGCCGCTAGAAGCGCCTCATCGAAGTGAAGGCCCGCCGTTGGAGCCGCGGCCGATGATGGCCGCTTGGCATAGACCGTCTGATAGCGGGTCGGGTCGTTCAGCTCGGCTTTGATATATGGAGGTAAAGGAACAGATCCTTGGCTCTCAATGACCGTTGGAT
>JAKAZZ010000049.1 GCA_021826315.1 Actinomycetes bacterium | reverse complement strand
TACTTTTTGCTTTAGTTCTTTGGGGTACCTTTTCATGTCAATTCCATCTTCGCCCTCTTATAAACAAAAATCAAGCTAGGTGACAACAATCTTGGCAGAGAGGGCACTACAAATAGGGATTAATTCCTTATTTAAATGAATTTATGACTAGGGACACTAGGTCCCTACAAAGTAATTAAAGCAGCCTAGGCAGTATGTGTATTCGTTCGAGGGGCTGATGAATTTCGCTAAGAGTTCCATCTGATGTGATAATACGAGCATAACTAATCTCCCTCAACTTGCCATGGAGAAAGGGCCTCCCTTGATTCAATTTTCCGGCGCAAATCAATCCCTAATTGCGTATAAGTAAGTCACAGCAATCAAAATATCTGCGCCGCGGAGCTCCGCCTTTAAAACCGCAATTAGGAACTGAAGAGGATAGCGAAGGCTGAAGCATCATTTCTACCTAGCTACAATTTCCGTAACCATCTATTTTTTAGGTAATAAATCACATTCAATTGCAAACTTGCCAAGTATTGCTCGATTTGTTCCATCTAAGGTTCAAAAAAGTATTTGAAGATATCAAATTGCCACCCATAACCAAATTCAAGTTGATAAGTTCAGACGGGGAACTTTTATTAGGGGGAAAATGATTAAAAAATTTCCAAAACTAGCTTTAGCAACAGCTCTAACCACTGGGACGTTGCAGCTAATTTCGATGGGTTCTAGTTCGGCGTTGCCATCTTCTGGCACTCCGAGTTGCGCAGCTGCCGTTCAAGGGGCGATTACGGTTTCGACTTGTACGCTAACCGCGAGTGACGGTTCGAATGAACTGATACAAATTCCATCGAACTTCAACGGTAACGTGATTCTTTACAGCCACGGATACGTTTTCGACGGACAACCACTCACTGCCGTCGATGGGTTCAACAGTACAGTGGTATCGACACTTCTCGCTGAAGGCGATGCGTTGGCAGGTTCCAGCTACGCCGTCAATGGTTGGGGAGCGGTTCAAGCCGCTTTGACTGATCAGATCAACACACTGAACGATGCAAAGTCGCTTATCGCGAATAATAGCACTTCTGTTTTAGGCCAAACTTTGGCGTCGAATTCGATTTCGGATGTCTACGCAACCGGAGTCTCGTTAGGCGGCATGATCACGGCGGCGCTGGTACAACAGAACCCGAACACTTTCAATGGCGCGCTTCCTGCTTGTGGCGTTGTTGGCAATGGAGTGCCAGCGTGGAACCGAGCACTTTACAGCGAAGTAGCCTTCAAAACGCTCTTCGACACTTCGAATACTCTCTCGGTAACAGGGATACCGCTAGCTTCATCACAGTCAAATTATGTGGCTGCTGACACGATTCTTGGCGGAGTTCTAGCTAGCTCATCTCCTGCTAGTTCTGCAAGGCTTGCTCTAGTCTCTGCGCTTGGAGACATCCCAACCTGGTTCTCTGAGGCTCCAGCTGGAACTCCAACAACAGGACAAATTCCATTTCAATCCTCGGCTACTCCTCCTGACCTTACGACCAGTGCAGGACTTGGCCAGGCTGTATTGGCTCAAGCGGATTGGCTATTTTACGTCGATTTCCCATTTGCGTTTGGACCAGGGCGAGCCGATCTAGAGGCAGTAGCGGGAGGAAATCCAAGCTGGACCAATGGCGCGAACTACGCTCAATTACTTGCCAGCTCACCTGACTACTCCGAGGTCAAATCTCTCTATGCGGCAGCAGGATTGAATCTTTCGAGTGATCTCAGCAAGATCCAACAGACCACTCCAATTACGTCGAATCCAGCTGCCACCAAGTACCTCGAGAAGTACTACACCTTCAACGGCAACATATCGATTCCGGTTCTTTCGATGCACACCGAATACGACGGCCTTGTCGCTCCAGCAAATGAAGCAACATATGCAAATGCCGTTGATGCAGCTGGAAATAGTTCGTTACTCAAGCAGGTATTTGTAAGCCATCCTGGCCACTGCGCATTTACGTCCGCTGAATATCTTTCCGCAATTCATGGATTGATGACACGAGTGACCACCGGTAGTTGGAGTGCCTCCACGCCAACTGCATTGAATGCGTATGCGAACACAAACTACGGCGGTAGTGTCTTCCAAATCACAGCCGACACGTCGTCTCGTTCGGGAACAGGCAGCCTTTATTCATCTGCTCCATCATTTGATACGAATTCATTCGATCCTGGTTCGCCGATCTCGCACTTTGCGAGTGGATATGTAATGGCAGCAGCAGATGGTGGGGTCTTTACCTTCAACAACACCTTCAGAGGTTCCGCAGCGTCGCTTAATTTGAATGGCAAAGTCGTGGGAATTGCTAGAACGCCCGATGGAAACGGTTACTGGCTGGTAGGCGCCGACGGTGGTGTCTTTACCTACGGAGATGCTACTTATTACGGGTCGCTTGGTGGAACTAAGTTGAACAAACCCATTGTCGGAATTACAGCCACACCCGATGGAAAGGGTTACTGGCTGGTCGCTTCAGATGGTGGAATCTTTACCTTTGGCGATGCCACCTTCCAGGGATCCCTTGGCGGAACTAAGTTGAACGCTCCGGTGGTCGGCATGGCACTCGACGGAACAGGAAATGGCTACTGGCTGGTCGCTTCAGATGGTGGAATCTTTACCTTTGGCGATGCCACCTTCCAGGGATCCCTTGGCGGAACTAAGTTGAACGCTCCGGTGGTCGGCATGACACCCGACGGAACAGGAAATGGCTACTGGCTGGTCGCTTCAGATGGTGGAGTCTTTACCTTTGGCGATGCCACCTTCCAGGGATCCCTTGGTGGAACTAAGTTGAACGCTCCGGTGGTCGGCATCGTACACAGTCTGCAGAGCGGGGGCTATGACCTAGTCGCTTCAGATGGTGGGGTCTTCACCTTTGGATCCTCTTTCAACGGATCCCTTGGAAATCTTCATCTGAACGCACCGATCACATCGGTCGCCTAACTAGCTAGATCTCGATCGAAAATAGAGCAACGTTAGCTTGAGAAATGGGCCGAAGAAACCTTCGGCCCATTTCCCTTGCTGAACCCACTTTCCTTCCCCGATGGCAGGGACTCTAAAACCTAATCCGTCCAGCAAAAGCGACACTAAACCTTTGTTTCCAGACAAAGAAAACAAAGACAACCTATGGTGTGAGCAAAGGACCTCAACAGGATATTGCGATCAGAAGCACGCGGCCTTCCTAGAAGAAATGTCGCTAACTTTAGGTGATAACCCCATCAGTGCTACCGCCTCACACCGGCCTACCGGAACCACGACCATAAGAAGAAGACGCGGCGGGCACCGGTGATTCTGGCGGCCTCCGGCCGAAGCGGCAAATTACTAACAATCACACAAATAATTGCCAGCTCCAGTCGACCACTGGTCGCACGCGAAAATAAGTCACTGCCCTATCGCCTTTTGCATCATCAAGCGTTCTAGGTTTGAAACACTAAAAACAAAGCGCTCGACCCTCAGGATCAACCTCTTGCGAACTTTACCGTGACTACTTCGAATCGACCATATCTGAATGTCTACGTAATTGCTATTCGGCGCACCCTACCTGTCCGATGTGGTGATAACACGTGGCTACTTCAATGCGTCTGCAATCGATTTAAAGGCACAATAGGACCAATCCGTAAATTCAGTCCAGCTGCAAGAACCTAGGTTCGATACGATTTTTTATCGGTGGGGGTTTTGCGTTCAAAGGTAGTAAGCGGAGTAAATCTCGTCAAATCAGAGACCGTTCTTCCACAAAGCCGTCCATTGAGCCGTACGATTGAGGTATGAGTACGACGCCGCAGTTCCGCTGAGCCCCCAAGCCCCGTCGTAGTTCTGGTAGCAATATCCAGGAATACACATATCCTGTGCTGGCTCAATTTGAGTGCCTTCGTGCCATTCGTTGTAGCTTGTAATGCTCACCTCATCGGCGGAAGAATTCACCGCGCCCTGCCACATTGAATCGTAAACTTGACCATTTTGACGTGAACGGACTCTTCCGTCGTTGTTTGCTCTGTCATCGACAAATCCTGGTCCAACGCTCGCGGAACAAAGAAGTCCATAGTTATGGGCTTGATTACAGGTGGGTGCAAAATTACTACCTTGCTCGTCGTAGACCTCATAGGTGTAAATACCGTTGAAGCCACTCGCGACAGCGAATTGCTCAAACTGACCCGTCTCCATCTGTCCGGGATCGCCCGTAGCGTAGATGGTCACACCACTAAGTGCCTTCAGATAGGGCGCCCACTGTGAAGCACTGAACTGCTGCGAGTCCCAGATATAAAAAGTAGTGATGTTATAGGTGCTCTTGAGGTAGTTGATGTCATTTTCAACGCTCGCTGGAGTACGACCGCTGTAGTCTTCGAGGTGAATAGCAACGTTGAGGCCATAACTCCTCGCGGTTGGTACAACCATCGTCAACCTTCCATCCTCTATGGAACCCTGGCCCCACCACGAAGAGTTGATCTGTGTTATGCCGGCCGAAGAGATCTGTTGCATCTGTCGATCCAAAGTCCCTTGATCCGACTCAGAGTAGATACCCCCCAATGGGAAGAAGTCCGAGGCTACGTCGTTAGCTGGGGGATTATGGCCATTTTGGTTCCAGTGCTCGAATGTGAGATCAGGAGGATTAGTGCCCCACCAGGGGTAGTAGAAGATTGAAACTGGACGCGAAGCAGGCGCGGTAAGTCCAGCTCCAGGTAGCGAGATATTCGGATCTTGCCCCACTATAGACCCACCAACCATCGGCTTGTTTAGCGTGATATTGCCGGTTGAACCATGGAACTGTGCACCCCCAAATGAAAATACGCCACCATCAGAGGCGAACTCCCAATAGCCATCCGCGCCTCTATCGATACCGAATCCAACGACTGGCTTGTTTAGCGCGTGGCCGCCTATGGAACCGAAAAATTGCGAGTCTCCAAAGGAGAAGATTCCGCCGTCTGCGGCGACCAGATAGTATCCGCGCCCGTCAGCAGATGAATGGATTCCTACAACAGGCGAGACGAGAGTCTTTCCCCCCATCGATCCACCAAACTTTGCATCGCCAAAGTTGAAGACCGCACCGCTTGACGTTGCAATCCAGTAGCCACCACCGTCTGGGGTGGGAGCAATTCCAACTACTGATTGGCCAATGGGCATGGACCCCAGCGATCCATAGTATCCCGCATCGCCAAAGGTGAAGATTCCTCCGTCAGAGGCAACCAGCCAGTAGCCACGGCCATCTGGGGTGGATGCCATACCTACGACGGGCTTATTGAGGGCAATATTTCCCGTAGACCCGTAGAACTGGGCATCGCCAAAGGCGAAGATTCCACCGTCAGAAGCAACCAACCAGTAGCCACGGCCATCGGGGGTAGATGCCATACCTACGACGGGCTTATTGAGGGCTATATTTCCCGTAGACCCGTAGAACTGGGCGCCTCCAAATGAAAATACGCCACCATCAGAGGCAACAAGCCAGTAGCCGTCAGGGAGCTGCGAAGAGCTCATTGAGCTATGAGCCAAGGAAAACTTCCCAACAGAGCTAACCTGATTAGAACTTCCCGAGAGGCTCGCACTACTGGTATACGGAGCGACTGTTGCATCGGCGCCGACTGTAGTTAACCCAATCGGTAATACAACGCTCGCAATGGCGGCTAAGGCCGCGGCAAGCCTCTTTCCACGATAATTCTTCATATTTTCCTCTCCAAGGAAGACGCTTATTGATTATGTTCGTGACGCACCAATCTACGGTCGCATCAAATAAATATGGTGACTCGCTCTAGGCGCTATAGCCGATCCTTACGCCACCAAAATGGCGTCCGTTAATAAATATCGGCGCAGAAACGTCTTTCATTAGCGCGTAGCGGCCACCGCCCATATCTCGGCGATAGGTCTGCAGTAGGTATCGATCGCGGTTACGACCGGCAGAAAGACCTGTACGGTCATTGAAAATACGACGATTTCTAGAATTGGCAGCATTCCATACAGGATCATTACCCTGTGGTTTCGAAAACTTTAGATTGTGAGTTGGGAGGTATCCATTTCGATCCACTCCAGCGCAAAAGACGATGCGCTTATCTAGTTCAAGGACTTTTTCTTGGATCGGTGTAAAATTCTCATCTGTAAAGCGGACAAAGCGAGTCAAGTGCTGCTGTGGGTTAGTTCCTTCAATTAACAGATAATTTTCATCGAAAAAGTCCGATTCGCTAATGGTTCCAGCGCGTATTGCCGCCTCCATCACCTGCTGCATCTGCTGAGCCGTTGCGATGGCTAGCGCAATGACATTACTGTCGGCCGTTGTGGTCTTAGAGGTATTTCCAAGCTGCAACAGTCCCTCAACCTGGTCTAGGAGGTTTGAAGACACCTTCTTTATGGCTCCAAGGTCTGCAGAGGAGCTATCGATCTCTGTAACCACCGACTCGAGTGCTCCAGCGAGCTCTACCGCTCCATTACGCGAGGTCTCAGCGGCTTCACTAATTTCGGTCACGCTAGCGTCCACAATAGATATTGCCGAGGCAACAGATTCAATTACGTCACGAATTTGATGGGTTGACTCTTGAGTTCTTACTGCGTCACTCCGCGCCGCCGTGGCTGAATTCTCAATCTCTGCAATTGTCGCATTAGCGCCTTTTATTTTAACCCCCATCGAAGCTGCCATCTGAATCGTTTCATCTGCTAAGTCTCGAATTGAATTCGCGATTACGGCAAATGATGATCCAAAGTTTCCAGCTCTGACGGCCTCAATACGGGCATTTAGTGCAAGAATATGAGTTTGTTGAGCAATTTGATCGATGGATGCCACTGCCCGCGTCACCATACTCAGCTCTTCTTTAAGGGCGACTAAATCACTTGAGGTCTTCGCCACCCACGAAGCGAGACTACCAATTTTGATAAGACTATCCGAAAGATCGTCCTTGGATTCGCTTAGAACACGATCCGCTTCGTTAGCGTTGGTTCGAGCTAGGAACGCCAGTTCTGCGACACGCTCATTTGATTCGCTATTCGCCTTCGAGATCTGGTCTATCCCATGGACATAGTTCACCTGAGATGCAAATCGGAGCGACAGCGCCTCTAGCGTTCCCCACATGTCCACTAGATCTATGCCCAACTTCGATGCTGCTTCGACCATCGCTGCAAGCACGGCATCGGGGTCAGCTCCACTTTGTCGTCCGTTACTCGATCCAGCACTCTGGACCAAAGGATCGCTCTTGAATTTAACGCGCATCTTATTCTCCGAAGATCCGAACGCTTTCGGTAACTCCTATAGCTATCGGTACTTTTTCGCAAATCCCTAAATTCATGATTTGAGAATTAACATTTCTCCCAGCAAAGATCTCACAATTTGCAACTATTCCCGGTCCACCAGGGCTTGGGCCTGAATAGGGGAAATTCCTAGGCGAGTAGCTGCCTGTGCGAGAGTCAAATTATCGTCAACTACAAGTTTTCGAAGGGCCCGCCGAGCAATCCTAAGAGTCTCATCACTAGCCCTTCGAATAGCCGCCTTCTCGGGATCATCATCAACATTTATGACCGGTATGGCGTTGACCCTTGCGGCCACGACATGCAACATGTACTGCCCTGCCGAGACACCCAATTCAACCTCTACGACTTCGCTGAGTGCCAGTAGTGCCTGCTGACTGCTCCCCCCGAAAGCAACTATCTCCTCATCAACGCAGAGGTAGGCCAAGTAGTTATCGTCCGCGATCTTGCGAACAACAACATCCAAGCGTTGAGGAGAGTACTTAAGGGGGCCAACCACATCTACATGATCGACAAAATCCGAAATTTTATTGAGTCAGTTGCGAAAGGCTTTTTATTTTTATAAGACTCAAAATATCAATAACGTTGCATAAGTCCAGCAGCGCTAGCAGGTGTGGATCAGACCATCTTGACAATCAACCACCGATAGGCGATCACCACTGACCCTATAGATCGCAAGTTGGTCATATCTCCTAGCAACCTCAATCGAAGTACTACAGTCGCCTTCGATAATCGCATAGCCCACCTCGTGGTAGCTACTTTCTGGAGTTGTATCTAGACCGCGGGCGTCAAAGAGGGTGACACCGTAGCCAAATCCGAGCCTTTGTAGCTCCTCTAGAAGTCGGCGGTTCGCGAGATCGTTCTCTAGGCCAGATACTTCTACGCCGTGAGGATTCCAAGCCGTCAAAATAGCAATGGACCTAAAATCGTTATTGCCAGAGTGCGAACCAACGTCTAACCCATCGCAACCATTAAGGCTCGACACTACTAATCCGCCCGCAAACTCATTGATTATCTCACCGTTCAAGCGATACCCTTCGTAGATGCGTCGCCATGGAAACTTCGCAGATCTACGAAGATCGATCGCCGTCGCGAAGTAAAGCTTCAATAATTCGGAAGAGATCATCCCATTCACCTCGCCTAACGTCCTCCTTCAACAACCTATTACCAGTAGATAGAGCTACTGCGACCACGCAAATTAAGGACAGGCAAATTCGCCACTAAGCGCAAAGAAAAGAGCCAGCAACCATCTAGTTGCTGGCTCTAAGCCCACTTAGAAGTAACTTTTAAACAATTTGGCTACGCCGATTTAGCTATACACTATCCCTTCGCAGCATTTGTCGTCGTGGCAAACGCAAGCGGAACTGGGTATTGCCCAAGAACATAGTTCAAGATTGCCGCGTGCTGCATCTCTACCGGCTGAATGGTAGCTGCAGCTGCAACCGCCTTATCGCTAAAGAGTTCGCTTATGGCTGCTAAGTAAGTAGCCGCTGCAATCTCTTCAACCTGGAGAGCCAGGTTCGCAAGGCCCGTCACATCAGTAACTTTCGCAAACAGCGAATTTACAGTTGGAGTTAGAGTAGCGTCAGTCGCAGTGACTGCTGGCTTACCAGCACCCGTAAGAACCGCGTTCCATGCGGCTGCGTGATCCTTGTGTTGAGCCATAGCGGTTTGAGCAAAGGTGACAACTGCTGGAGGAACGGTACCAAGCTTTCCAGCTTGAGCAGCTGTAATGCCGGCGTTGTAAGCGTAGATACCGAGGTTTTCAAGCGAGGCTGCAACGCCAGCGATCTTCAGGTCAGAGGCGAGCTGCATCTGAGCCGCCGATGTGGTCGTGGTAACCGCCGCCGCTGCCGTCGTGGCAGTTGAAGCAGATGACGAACCAGAACCGCAAGCAGCAAGGGCAGCGCCTCCTAGGACCGTCCCACCGATACCAAAGAGGAACTTTCGTCGATCCATCGACTTAGCAAAACGCTTGGTGAGCGCCTCCTCGTCGTGATTCTCCTCAACCCAACTTGCAATTGCAGCCTTCATGTTTGGCAATGCTTCGTCGAGGTGGCGATCATTAAGATCATTTACTGCACTTTGAAGCTCGGAATTTGAGATTTCTAGTCGATTATGCTTTATCATTTACATAGCTCCTTCTGTAGCCGGTCGAGCCTGATCCGTTGGGAAGAAACTTGCAGGGAACCCAATGGATCCGGCAGCGGCCGGAAGTTGTGATGCGATAGTTGGCGAGAGGGTAATCAATTGCGGAGCATTCGCTTGCAGGAGAGCTGCTACCGCACGGAGGACAGACGCGTGTTGTGCTTCGACACCCATAATCGAAGCAGTCGTTGCACGAGCTGACTTAGCAGACGAACTGAACATTGCAACATCCTTGACGTACGTCTCGGCCGCCCCTTGTTCCAACTCGAGTGCCAAATTCACAACTGCCAACGGGGTTGTAAGCGTCGGCTTTGCATTA
The DNA here is from genome assembly GCA_021826315.1 of Actinomycetes bacterium. Lineage (GTDB taxonomy): Bacteria > Actinomycetota > Acidimicrobiia > Acidimicrobiales > Acidimicrobiaceae > Acidithrix. The sequence goes on along the minus strand of JAKAZZ010000049.1, from coordinate 10,386 downwards.
TTGACTACCTGTAGCAGAACTGGGTCTGGACTTGTCTGTGCTTGTCCGCCGAGGCCCGTAACTGCCGCATTGAAGGCTGCTAAGTGCTGCTGGTGCTGTGCAACCGTCATCTTGACGAAAGCTGTCACCGTAGCGTTAGCGGATGCTCCACCGATGAAGTCTAGGCCGAGAGCGACATTATAGGTCGCAATCGCTAGTGCCTCGATCGAAGCCGCAGTCTGAAGTATCTGAACGTCAGGGTTAGTTGCGGCAAATGCTGGAGTCGAAAGAACTCCTACCAAAGCTGCTCCCACTCCCAAGGCACCAAGCGCTCCAATACTGAAAGCGCTCTTTCGTATTGTCGAGATTTGTTCGCTAGCGAAGGCCTCTCGCTCCATCTTTTCAAAACCACTAACCTCGTGGCCCAACTCAACCGTCTCGGCGACCGCCTCATTCATTGACTTCATTGAGTCTGAATGGAGGTCGGCCGACTCCTCGGTGAGTGCATTCAACTCATAGTCGTCTATGTGCACAATTATCTCCTTTGATTACTCTTACTTACTCAAGCTGCTACGACGTGAACCGTCGCATTCATGTATTGATGGATCGTGCACAAGGCATTCTCGGTGATACCGCTTGAGCTGCTCCCAACCTTCACCATCACGGTTTGGCCTGGAAGGATATTGCCGGTGTCAAACGATTTGTTTGTTGCTGTAAAGGTGTGAATGACTGAATCGTCATTTGTAACCTTAATTTCACCGCCAGCGGCAACGGTGATCGTCGATGGGACAAATGCAAAGTTGCGAATCGCTACATCGACGACTTGGGGTGCAGCCTTCGTTGAGGCCTTAGGGGCGCTCGAAGTCGTCGTTACAGACGACGAGGTAGATGTTGTTCCGCAGGCACCTAGGGTAAGGGCTCCGACGATTACTCCTAGAGCGAGTCGCTTGTTCATCTACTTCTCCTTTCACGTATTTGATTTCGTACCATCAATGGCCCTTATTCGATTACGCGGACGTAATTCGGATTAAGATTTATGTAATTGACTTCAAAAGTACCTTTTTACAAGGGAAAATAAATTGGTGGGCATAATGTGACGATTGGGTCATGTTGTTACGCGTGCCACATAGGAGTCATCTGGAAGGATTTGAATGGCTCGAATTACGCCGCTACCCAATGTCAACAAGGAGATTGCCAACTTAGCAACCCTTGAGGACAAGGATTTAGTGAGAGAGGTATCCAATAAGAACCAAGATGCATTAGCTGAGGTGTACCGGAGAACTGGTGCGATTTTGGTTGCCACCGCCGCAAAGGTGACCAAATCTCAACCGCTTGCGGAAGAAGTAGTCCAGGAGGTAATCGTAAAGCTCTGGAACGAACCCGAAAAGTTCGACTCCACCCGAGGCACACTGAAGGCATTTCTTCTCGTTCAAACCCACCGAAGAGCCATCGACCTAGTTCGAAGCGAAGTGGCACGCACCAAGCGTCAAGAGAAGGTTGCGTCCTTCAAAGAGAACGAATCGACCAGATTCGAAGATATGGTGGTCGACCAAGTCCAAATGCAATCTATCTTGATTGCGCTGGCAAATTTGACCGAGGCCGAGCGGATGGCAATCGAGTTAGCTTACTTCCATGGATACACCTATACCGAGGTGGCGAAGATACTTCGCGAACCAGATGGAACAATCAAAAGCCGAATACGCACTGGGCTCCGAAAGATAAGAGAGACGTTGGAGAGAGAAAAGAGTCGAGATGGGGTTCAGGATGACAGCCACTGACCATTCCGTTTACGAAGAACTAGTTGCCGCATACGCAATTGACGCCCTTGACATTGAAGAGACATCTTTGATGGAGGAGCATCTAACAAGTTGTGATCAATGCGCTAGTGACGTAGCAAGCTTCCATGAAGCCTTAGCTGAAGTTGCACCGACCGCCACATTGGCAAAGGACGACGCACTCTGGGCCAAGATTGAAAGTCAGATCACGCCAAAGGAAAATAGTGGCTCAGGTACAAATATTGTGGACATCAGCCAACGCAGGCGAGGTTCGATTTGGTTACGGCCATCGAGTGCCGTGGCAGCGATTGCACTAATAGTGGCATTCGTGTCGACGGCAACTGCCATAGGTACAAACTCATCAAAGGCATCATTTACCAAGAGCAATACCGCCATGGAGTCCCAGATCGTCGCCAACGCAATAGCAAGTCCTGGTTCAAAGATGCTCCACCTTACGAGTGCATCGAGTAAGTACAGCCTCAATATCGTGATCACAAAGGATGGAAAGGCGTACATCACGAGTGGAGACCTACCACCTCTCAATGGGCAAAAGAGCTACCAGGTATGGGGTATCCGAGCAAATGGAATGGTTTCGATCATGGTATTTGGATCCCATATGAAGGGCGTCGCATTCTCGCTTCCAGCCAATGCCGGCTTCGCGCAAATAGCAGTCACGCAAGAGCCAATGGGCGGAAGTCCGGCCCCAACATCGACGCCAATAGTCTCATCGGTTTACTAACGCGGAGCCACCCCCTCTCGATGTTAGTTACGCAGCAATGGCCTAGATATTACCTTCTAGGCCATTGTCGATTTTAAAAGAGATAAAATCCCAAATGCATAAATTGAATTACTTTGCGCTACTACGGAATAGTTAATCTTTGCGTGCTATTACTTATAGACGAAGTCGAGTTAATCGAAGACAGGGGAGATCAGTTGCTAACCGAAGGCGATATTGAACTTATTAATGAGCCACAGATTGGGATCATAGCTGCAAATCGAAGTGGCAAAGGGCCTCAGCTAACGCCAGTTTGGGTAGACACAGACGGTACTGCGGTGATATTCAACACATCCAAAGGTCGCATTAAAGAAAAGCTAATCGCTGCCGATCCAAACGTCTCTATCTGCGTGGTTGACAACAAAAATCCATTCCGTTGGGTAAACGTCACAGGCACAGCTGAGCTCATCGAAGACGGCGCCGACGACCACATCAATAGGCTTGCTAAGAAGTACCTTGGCGTCGACGAATACCCATACCGCCAAGAGGGTGAAGAGCGCGTGATGGTGCGTATCACACCAACGTCACGCACCGGCGCGTAGGAACACTCAACGAAGGCTGCGTACTTACGCGCCGAAAACTGCTATCAAAAAGATGCCCCACGTATTACTTCAAGATGTACGCGGGGCATTTTCTATGAACTCAATAGTTACTAGATCCGATATGCAGCACTCGCCGAACCAACTCCACCAGTTCAACAAAGAGCTTTGTTCCCAATAACGCCACGAGCGCACCATGCGATGACGATAGAAATCCACATACTTTTAGGTCTCATATCCAAGCCTTAACTACAGGTCGATCTAGGATAAAAGAGTACATTTTAAGGCCGGAAAACTTGGAGCATCTACCCCAAACGAAGTCTTTACGCATCCACACTGAGTAGTATCAATGCCAACGCTATATCTACCTCGATTTCTCCCGCGGGAGCTTTACTAGCTTCGTTTTAGATATGAAACGTATTCGATTCCACCTGATTCGCACTTATTTAGCCTCCATTTATCGCTACCATTACAGTTGGCCTTGCACTTGGAACAAGGTCTTTGGCACTGGTATCCAATGTCGAGTACGCAGCAAAGTACCCGCCTTCGTATAGGTCATTGAGTAGCGCTAAAAGTTCCACGGGTATCGATCCCCTGTCTTTGCGACTTCGATCAATCAAGACCCCCATTGTCCGCTTCTTTAAATCGGTACCCGAGAAGCTCGAAGCATTGTTCCATCAAGTACCTCAAAATTTCTATTAAAGACCCACTTCGCCCTCGCCTAAGACGACCAATTTCACTTCAAAGTGGGGTAAGGATATGGAAAATACCTACGACAAAATAATCGAACGCCTAAAGACAGAGGTCTCCGAGATCGTCTCTGGAGTTGATTGGGTTCGAATTTCAGTGGCTGCATCGCTGTTGAACAATTTTTCACCGCGCAATGCACTCCTTATCTCGATGCAAGCTTCACGGCGAGGAAAGACCGTAACTTCGCTCGCTGGGTATCACAATTGGAAAAAGATAGGACGCTACGTCAAGAAGGGGGAGGAGGGCTATGCAATTTTGGCGCCTATCTTCAAAGAGGCAAAGAACGATGGCGATAGGCGTGAGGTCTCTTACTTCAAATGGGTCTACGTCTTTGACTTAGATCAAACTGACGGAGAAGAATTCGAAGTTCCCAAACCGTCTACCATTACCGCACTTAGTGCGTACCGCGGCGACCTCTATGATGCGATCGTTCGCCACATCGCAGATAGTGGATTTCGCCTATCAATAGAACACATTGACGGCGCCAATGGCCTCACCGACTTCTCATTGCACAAGGTCATCATCAACTCTGAATTAGCGCTCCCACAAAGATTAAAGACACTTGCGCACGAATTAGCACACACAATCATGCACTCAAATAGTGTCAGGGTAGATAGGAACATCGCTGAGATAGAGGCAGAGACCCTATGCCACCTTCTACTAGCTCACTTTGGCATCGACAGTGGTGAATATTCATTTCCGTATATCGCGAGTTGGTCTCAGGGAGATCTGCGCGCAGTATTTCAGGTAGCCGAGAGAGTTCAAGCAACACTTCGAGACACAATCAGATCGATTGAAGTGCTTATGGTCGGACGTGTCGTATCGTTCGAAATTCCATGGAAGTACCAAATGAGACATTTCAAAGGGACAAGTGCGATATCTTCAAGAAAGGACCTAGTTACTTCGACCGGGTCAGGAATCTGGGGGATGTAAATGAAGGGGCGAAGTAGCGCTACAACATCGGCGACGTTCTTTACAGAAGAACACGTAGCTATCTGTGAGGCTGTAGATGGTTATCTAGATCACCTAGGCGACCGAAAAGAGAAGATGCTGGGGGAGATAGCCTCGAACCACTACTACCCCGACGAACTGCTCGAGGCGATGGGCGAGCTCGGGCTCTACGGTGCATTGATTCCCGAAGAGTATGGCGGATCAAACGTTGGCCTACTTTCTATGGCACTCGCAATGGAGCGCTTTGCGGCATACGGCCTCGAAAATACGTTGGCGCTCCTAACCACGATGGACACACTGGCCATTATTTCAGGTGGCACCAAAGAGCAAAAACAGGAGATACTTCCCAAGGTTGCTGCTGGGAACTACCACATGGCATTCGCGATTACTGAACCGGGGGCGGGAACGAATTCATTCAACATGAGCCTTCGCGCCCACAAGACCGATGGTGGTTACCGCCTCAGGGGAGAAAAGGCTTGGATCACCGGAGTCGACCGCGCCGACTGCATTCTAGTGGTAGCAAGGACTACATCTAGGGAAGAGATAAAGGAGAAGAATCTCCCCAAATCCTTCGGTCTCACACTCTTTCTCGTTGATCCAAAGGACGAGAATCTCAACAAAAATAAGATGAACACCGCTGGAATTGAAGGCTTTTCGCAATTTCAACTCTACTTCGACGATCTCTTCGTCGCCGAAAGTGACGTCGTGGGTGAAGTCGATCAAGGCGCGCGCATCCTCTTTATGGCGCTAAACCCAGAGAGGATCTTGGGCGCTTCATTTTCGGTGGGCATGTGCGACTACTTCATCTCAAAGGCAGTCGACTACTCCAAAGAACGCATAGTCTTCGGCGACCGACCGATTGGATCATATCAAGGGGTATCTCACCCTCTAGCCAAGCTTCGCACAACGCAAGAGGCGGCACGCCTCCTCTTCTACGAGGCGGCCGCCCTCTATGACAAAGGAGCTCCCCCGCAGCGGGTTGGGACTCTCGCAAACATGGCCAAGTATCTGGCCTCTGAGACCTGCTTCGACGCCGCTGACAGAGCAATACAAACCTTCGGTGGAAGCGGATTTGTCGAAGAGAACCTTCTCATTCAATTCCTAGCCGGTGCCCGTCTGTCAAAGACGGCTCCTATCAACAACGAGATGGTTCTTAATTTCGTGGCCGAACACGACCTAGGACTACCCCGCTCGTACTAACGAGGTCTTAGTAGCCGTAGTCGGACAAGCTTTGTCCGCTAGCAATTGCCGGCCCAGAGAAAAAGGCCAATAGTCGCAAGCCTTGCAAAGGTCGCCAAAAACTTCCCCGGCGACCTTTGCATTTTTAAATACCCTTACGATATCCAAGAGTCAAAGGGTGTCCATTGTCACTTCGCTCGTCATCACCGAGGCTTTGAAGAGGATGCCAATCGGAGTTCTGAAGGCAACACAATAACTAAGTCCGAGTTACCTAACAGCTCAACCCGTTAGAGATGTCCCTGGGCTGCTTGGGATGCTACGGGGTCGTGGCCACTTCCTCTCAATGCGTACGCAACTGCGACTGCTATTAGGGCACCAATTACTGGTCCAATGATGTAAACGTAGAAGTTGTGGTAATTGTTGTCGACTATCTCAGCAACTAAAGAGCGAACGGGGTTCATCGAGGCTCCGCTTAGAGGACCAAATACGACGGTATCCAAGATGATAGTTCCACCGACCGCGAGAGCTGAAAGTGGACCGATGTTCTGCGACCCAGATGCGGTACCAAGTATGACGCTCACTAGAAGGAAAGTCGCAACAACCTCAGCCACAATAGCTTGCCAAATAGTCACGTGGCCGACCTGAGTTAGTCCAACGACCTTCCCAGAGGCTAAAACGAAGCGCACCAATAGCGCCCCAGCTAGACCCCCAAGTAACTGACCAACGAGATAGTCGCCGATTCGCTTCGCAGGAAATTCTCCTCTGAGATAAAAGGCAATTGTCACAACTGGGTTCAAGTGTGCACCAGAGATGTTTCCGGTCGCCAAAATAATTGCCATCACCGTCAGTCCGGGACCGAGAAGGCTGGCGGGCTGACCACCGATGCCTGTCATGGAATCGCTCAAGGATGCCGCGACGGCTACGACGACCAGAGCGAAGGTACCAACCACTTCACCCGTAAAGCGCCGTGGACGACTTCTCTCGATGTGCTGTACGATCGTAATGTTGCGAGTAGCCATCTGGCACATCCCCCTTTCCGTGGTCAATTTTCGCAGGTAATAGCTTTACTATACGAAAGTTATCGGGAGGTGTCGATTGATTTGTTAGTTCAGACCAATCAATAGGGCACATTCCGGCCAAGAGTACCAGCCGTTAGCGGCCAAACGCGAGGCCGCTTGATCTTGCAGTGACGGTGGAGCATCTGATGGAATTCCTGGGTATCCCATCCCCTGCCAAGTTGAAACGGAGAATTGATAGGCGCCGTAGTAGCCGTTGCCCGTATCATCCTGGTAGTTCCCACCCGATTCGCAATTTCGAAGCGCCGATAGCGCAGCCGATGTTACTGGTGCAGGATGTCCACCCCAATTACCGACTTGGCCTCCGTTGGTGGGAGCCTGGGAGATGCCATTAGCAGATGGCACTCCTTGGGATTGAATGTTGGCTTGAATTTTGGCCTTACTAGCCTTGGCTGCTGCCGCTAATTGCTGTGCAAGTTGCTGTTGAACCAGCTGTTGGATCTGCCCATTTACTGACGATAGCGTCTTTTGTTCGCTGGTGATTGTTTGGCTGAGCGAAGTACTTTCATTATCAATCTGTGCCTCCTCAGCAACCACGGCCTGCTGCAGTCGCTTGGTAGCTGAAACGCTTTGATCGAGACTCTTGAGAGAGGCGTTGTAGCTAGCGATCGCGGACGAAACGTCTAGCCCCATAACCCTTTCATACTCAGTACGAGCCAAAAAATCAGCTTGACTCATCGATAGCTCAGCAAAGACGGATGACGCACTATTCAAATTCATATACTGCGAGATTGCAATCTTGGCCAAGAGCCCCTTCTTCTCGCCGACCGTTGCGCTAGCCGATGCCAACTGCTTCTGTTCTCCCGCTAATTGGGCATTGAGTGTTACAAGTTGCGATTGGGCAACTGACCGGCTCACCGCCAGTTGATGAATTTGAACACTTTGATTTGAAATTTGAGAGGTTATCGATGCGACTTGAGCCTGCAGCGAAGACTGAGTAGCACCGTAAGCTGCGACTTGAAATGCGGGGGGTGACACCAAGACGATAAGCCCAGCAATCGATGCGACTACGCGGCCTACAAGCCTCTGACGATTTTCTACCATATATCTTTCCGGGATCCACCCTCTTTAGGGCTCCGACAACCACACTTAGGTGGGCGGCGCTGTCCAAAAACGAGTGACTCAACCAAATATATATGATACCTTAGCGTCGTTGGGGCCGCCAAAGGGGCAAAACGGTTGCTATATAAGGGTGTATTTATTATTACCCCACGTCATTGGCGAGATAAGAGGTGAATTAATTTACGAAAAAATGTCAAAATCTCATGGCTGTAAAGTATGGAATTTGTCTAAGTTCCAAGGCCTATGTCAGGTTCATAAACCCGACCAATTATAAGAATTTATTTATAATTCGATAGAAATTTCATTGGCAAAAGAGATAGGTTGACCACCACCTAAATCTAATCAAATCCTAAATACATTGCCCTTTGATTGAACTTCTTTCAAAAACTCGAGGGTGACAACTCCACCGAGATGCGGACCAACGTTTACTAGCTTTCGATCACCGTCGTCTCCAAGATCTTTTACGTAGCCTGCCACCTTATGGTTCTTTTCAATCGGAGAGAATCGACTTTGAACTACTAAGGTCGGAAGCTCTGCCGACGTCGCGGAGATTATTCCATTATCGGAGTCCTCGATTGCAAGTCCATCGCTAGCGTTTATTCCGAGTCCATCCAATACGTACTCGTAGACCAATGGAGAGGGCTTCTTCACCTCGACTACATCCCCTGCGCCAACGAAGTCAACTACGTCATAAACATCCAAGGAGAAATTCGAGGTGATAAGTGCTGATACGTTATCGAAAGAAGTAGTGGTGGCAACGGCGACCTTTATGCCACTTTCTTTAGCTTCGGTGATCAATCGCTTGACTCCTCGCTTCATCACCAATCCACCACCTCCGACCATCTCAACGTAGATCTCGTTCTTGCGCCGGTGAAGGGCGAGGAGATCGACACCGTTCAATCCGAGGTCGCTTTTGGAAGCTACTACCAGGCGTTCAAATCCCCCCGCGGTCTTGAGGTGCGTCGCAATATAGGCCTTCTCATCCCAGTTGGTCGGGAGGCCGAATTCGCTAAATGCACGGTTGAAGGCTTCGCGATGAACGACCTCAGATTCGGCCAAAGTTCCATCAACGTCGAAGATAATAGCTTTTAATGTCATAAGTTACTCAAGAGAATACTCCGCAATCAACGTCTCGATCACCAACGAGGCCCATGAACCGCAAAATCGATAATCACGCCATCCCACCCTTGGTGGTGCGCTATGGTTAGGCATCTGGCAGGCCAGTAGATCGGTGGGTTTCAAAGTGGAAGTTGATCCTCGATACGAAGTTTCAAATCAAAGCAGGCTTCCGGTAGCAAAGAACCGCTACCTAACAAACATCTTCGCTAAGGAGTTCATACGGGCCAGAGGCCTGGAAGAGAGTTCGCTCACTCGCTACGGCGAATTCCTAGGCACGAATGTGGCTGACGAACGAGCAAGGGAGGCAAATGACAACGCTCCGATCCTAAAATCGTTCAATCGCAACGGTGAGCGGATCGATGAGGTCTCATTTCACCCTAGCTACGACTACTTCATGGATATGGCGACGAAAGTTGGGGTCGCCTCTTTCCCAGAGGTAAAAGGAGTCGGTCATCTAGAACGTGCCCTCAAACTTCACATGCTCTCCGAGGTTGAGCCCGGTCATGGATGCCCTGTCTCAATGACCTATGCGGCAGTCGCAACGCTTCAAGAGGTAACCATGGATAAAACTTCGTACCTTGCAACTTTGATCGAAAAGTTACGCCACCGCAGCTACGACGCGCGCGAAGTTCCAATTCCACAGAAGGATTCGATTACTTCAGGAATGGGAATGACCGAGCGACAAGGAGGATCCGACGTCCGGGCAAACGTCACAAAAGCGACCAAGATTTCGGGTGACCGTTACCAGATATTTGGCCACAAGTGGTTTATGTCCGCCCCGCAATCGGACCTCTTCTTGATCACCGCCAAGACTGATCGAGGCATCACCTGCTTTGCACTGCCTCGCCGCCGCGAAGACGGAGGTCTAAATTCTCTCCAAATCCTTCGACTAAAAAAGAAGATTGGAAATCAATCAAATGCATCGAGTGAGGTGATCTTTGACGGCGCAGAGGCGTATCTCGTCGGAGAAGAGGGGCGCGGTATATCGACGATTATCAAGATGGTATCTCATTGTCGCCTCGACTCATTGATTGGTTCCGCTGGCGAAATCAGATCAGCAACCGTCGACGCTATCGATCACGCTCGCTCAAGGATGGCATTTGGCAAGATGCTCATCGATGCTGAGTTGATGGAGTGTGTCCTTGGCGACATGGTTATCGAATCGATCGCAGCCACAATGA
>JAKAZZ010000108.1 GCA_021826315.1 Actinomycetes bacterium | reverse complement strand
TCGTCGGAATGGCAGCTACCCCAGATGGCAAAGGGTATTGGCTTGTCGCCGCAGATGGCGGTGTCTTCTCATTCGGTGACGCGCAGTTCTACGGTTCGAACGGTGGGAATACAAGTTCGGCTATAGCGGTAGGGATAGTCCCCAACCCGGGCGGTGGCGGTTATTGGATCGCTTACGGAGCTTCATCAATTACGAGCCTCTCGCCAGTACAGTTAGCGGGTGAGCGAGTAATCTACTCTTACTCGGGCCTAACGCCTCCTGCGAGTTTGCTACAGAGCATTCGTTCTGGAGACGCCGCCGGCGTTGTCTTCTTTGGCGACAATATCTCGAGTTCATCACAGATCGCTGATGTCGTTCGGGAACTTCAAGCCGCAGAGGCACAGAGTCCAATACCAGCGCCACTACTGTTGATGACCGATCAGGAAGGTGGCCAAATACGGCGACTCCCCGGCGCCCCGAGCTTGTCGGAAAAGCAGGTCGCCCAGTCATCTAACCCCCCAGCTCAAGCTAGCTTGGCGGGCATGAGCGCAGGGCAGAATCTGGCCAGCGTAGGTATGAATGTAAACCTCGCCCCAGTTCTAGGTGTCTACCGCCAGTCGGGCGACTTCCTGGATCAGTACCAACGCTCTTTTAGCATGGATCCGAATGTTGTCTCTAGCCTTGGTCGAAATTTCATCGTCGCCCAACAGGCCACCGGTGTGGCTGCCACCGCTAAACACTTCCCAGGATTAGGGGCAGCCACAGCCGGTCAAAATACTGATCTTGCACCTGTTACGCTGAGCATCCCGTTATCAACCCTACGAAGTGTCGACGAAGTCCCATTCCAGTCAGCAATTAGCGCTGGCGTTCAATTGGTGATGGTCTCTTGGGCAACGTATCCAGCGCTCGATCCAACTACACCGGCCGGTCTCTCCCCAATCGTAGTAAATAGCGAACTGCGAGGAAGGTTAGGCTTCAAAGGGGTTACGATTACAGACGCATTGAATGCGGGCGCCCTCTCCTCATATGGGACTATCGGCCACCGCAGCGTCCTAGCCGCCCAAGCCGGTATGGATCTCATTTTGTGCGCCTCTGGCAACGTCCAAGATGGACAGGATGCAACGAACGCACTTGCTACAGCGCTGGCGGACAACCAACTAAACCGTACCGACTTCATTGCAGCCGCCCAGCGGGTTTTGTCCCTTCGGAATGGCTTAGGATGAGGAAGTGACCCCTATGGCAACATTACGTCTAGGAGAGTGGATGGTTCGCTCATTTGGGGAAGGCGTGTCAATGCGCAACTACATATGTGTTACAACGATCTTTGTCTGTCTCAAGAGATCGGCAAATGCTAAAAGGGTGTCAGAGACCGACCACGATATCGAACGTTATGTATGCAACTAGGGCCTCAACTGCTATAGGCGAAGGAATGTATTCCGCATTTGTGGTCAGCCAACTCATTTGAATCTCTAATTTTTAAATCTTCGAAGGGAAGGGTTTGAAGGATATGACAAATAACGATGAAATAGGTAACGCGGACGCTTTGGTAATCTTTGGCATCACGGGTGATCTCGCAAAGAAGATGACTTATAGGTCGCTTTATAACCTCCAAAAAGCTGGTCACCTCGACGTGAAGCTTGTTGGCGTCGCAATGGATGAAATCACGACAGATCAGTTGATTGCGCAGATTCGAAGTGCGCTTGATAGCGAAGGTATAGAGGTTGAAGAGGAGGAATTTTCGAAGCTTTCGGCCAAGACGACCTATGTTCGCGGCGACTTCACAGACTCAAAGACGTTTCAGGATCTAAAAGAGCACATTAAGGGTGTACGTCGACCACTTTACTATCTCGAAATTCCCCCATTCCTCTTCGCGCCGGTGGTTGGGCAACTCGCATCTGCAGGTTTGATGGACAATGGTCATGTTTTGATCGAAAAGCCCTTTGGGCATGATCTTGAATCAGCAAAAGCCCTCAATGACCGTCTTCATGCCGTGGTTCGCGAAGACCAGATACTACGAATCGATCATTTCCTTGGAAAACAATCGGTACTAGATCTCTTGTATCTCCGATTCGCAAACTACCTCTTCGAGCCAATGTGGAATCGAAGCTATATAGCCTCTGTGCAGATTACTTTGGCTGAGAGTTTCGGGGTTGAAGATCGAGGCCACTTTTACGACCCGGTTGGCGCGCTACGAGACGTAGTCCAAAACCACCTCCTCCAGGTACTTGCAGCAGTTGCGATGGAGGCGCCGACCGACTCTTCTTACCGGGCCCTATGGGACCGAAAGATTGATGTCTTTAGGTCAATGGAGGACGTCGATCCCGCTCACTGTGTCAGAGGGCAATATCAGGGGTACCAAGAAATTAATGGTGTTGCAAAGGACTCTCAGACTGAGACCTACGTTGCATTGAAGCTACATATCGACAATTGGCGCTGGTCAGGAGTACCGTTCTTCATACGTGCGGGCAAAGCAATGGCGACAACAAGTACCGAAATTGCGATTATCTATCACAAAGCTCCTCGTCTCTCCTTCATCGATGAGGATGAAGGTTTCCCGCCTAACCGTCTCGTACTGAGGATCGACCCAAATGAAGTCCTAAAGATTCAACTTATCTCTAAGTCTCCTGATGGAGAGGGTGCTCGGCTTGTCCATCTAGACCTTCCGTTCGGCGAGGAGGTCGGAGAGCCCCCACAGCCTTACGAGAGACTGCTTCATAGCGCAATAATCGGGAACTTTTCTTTGTTCACCCGAGAGGACACAGTCGAAGAGACTTGGAGAGTTCTTCAACCACTAATAAGTAATCCCCCCGCCATCGAGATCTACGAAAAAGGAAGCTGGGGGCCGGAAGGTCAAAAGCATATGACACGTGGATATGGCCCCTGGGTAGATTTATAGGTCGACTTAGTAGGCATTGAATCCATTGATATTGTTAGCTTCAGCGCTTTGGCCGCAAGATACAACGCTGAAGAACCAGCGACACGCGGACGTATTCACATTCCTCCGACCAATGCACTGAGGATCTCCTTGTCGGACAATTATTCGATTTGGCTCTAATCGATATTTTTTTTGCCAATAACCAACGCACGCGGTAGACGCGCTGAAGGAGTGCCTAAGGGTAACTCGGCTTTGTGCTTTGTTCCTACTCGCAGAGAGAAGTAAAGTTGTCAAATATGACATAACCGCGGTTACGGCCGTCGATTGCTATTCAGGTAGGGTCGTTGCAATTTTAAGCTTCTAGCTACTTGATCAAGGTTGGTATCAGCAGGGTACTCATACGATGTGCGTTAGCGGTTTCGTTAGCACAGTGCGCTTGATAAGACCATAATTTTGGCCAAATTTAGGATATTGAACTAATGTGAACTTGTAGAAGATATCTCATAACCTCGTCAAAGAATCGAGAGAGTTCTTTTGCTTCTAGGCAATTTGGTGAGCCAGATTGGCGACCAATCGCTCATCACCAGAGCTCGAGATGTGTCAAGTGGCGAATTTTATTTGCCTGAAGTTGTTATGAGACTATAGAAAAGGCGTTTATACGTTACTTATCATTTGATGGGATAATGAAGGTATGGCAAGCACAAAGGAAAACTCTTCCGACCGTGGTTCAGAATCAACCACTGTAGATGGAGCGATAAATAAATTCCTGCGCATCAAGGCGGTAGATAAGACAAGGAACCAGCAAGAGGCGGCTCAAAAGCTCTTCAGTGTATCGATGGTTATATCTGGCTTCCGTTGCATATTGAGCTATGTCATACTCCCGTTTGTCCTTCCTCTTTTAGGAGTAGGTGCAACGGCTGGAGTTGGCCCTGCGATTGGAATACCGGTCGGCGTTATAGCTTTAGCCTTTGATGCCCGGGGTATTCGTAGATTCTGGGCAATAGGTTATCGCTACAAGTGGCAAATGACCACGATCTACCTGATGGTGATGGCGCTAGTTAGCTACCTCGTCATCGTTGACATAGTGCACCTGTTCGCAAAGTAACGGCTTTGACCTCTTGAGGTTACCCGATCGTGAACCTCCCCGCCCTTACGGACGGGGCTTCTGGCTCCGCCGTTTGGTTGGGGTTACCAAGCATCGCTCCCGTCACGCCACCACGACCAACTGGTCTGGTACCGATGAATCGGTACTGGTGGATGAGTTTGCTAGCTTCGGCTTGCTAATCTGAGTTGCCTCAGACAAGGCCCGGTTCTGGGCACTACTCGGGGCTCTGGCCTTGCGGCACTGCACCTTGCGGTGTGC
>JAKAZZ010000107.1 GCA_021826315.1 Actinomycetes bacterium | reverse complement strand
AACGTCATTTTGTCATTTTACCTGCCCCGTCTTTGCGTGATTGTAATGGCGGTTAGTGTGTAGAAAATATTGGCGAACTTTGCCTTATTTTTGAAAGGTTCTTTGCGAGATGACGAAGATTCAAAATATTCTTGGTAGAGAGGTCCTCGACTCTAGGGGTAACCCCACCGTAGAGGTAGAGGTGACGCTTTCTGATGGTTCGAGTGCCAGTTCGATCGTGCCATCCGGTGCATCGACAGGTCAGCACGAAGCCCTAGAGCTGCGCGATGGTGAGAAGCGCTACCGCGGCAAGGGTGTACGTAATGCCGTAGCAAACGTGAACGACGACATCGCGCCGGCCTTGATCGGCAAGGATAGCTTCGATCAGCGCGGCCTCGACGAAATGATGATTGACCTCGATGGAACCAAGAACAAGGAGCGACTTGGTGCAAATGCCATTTTGGGTGTCTCCTTGTCGTTGGCTAGAGCTTCTGCTCGGTCACTTGGCGTGCCGCTCTATCGGTATTTAGGTGGCGTAAACGCCCACCTACTTCCAACTCCAATGATGAATGTAATCAACGGTGGCGCACACGCTGATAACTCAATCGACCTCCAAGAGTTCATGGTTATGCCAATCGGAGCAGGTAGCTTCTCAGAAGCTTTGGCAATGGGGGCGGAGACTTACCATACTCTCGCCGCTCTACTCAAGTCAAAGGGATATTCGACTGGAGTCGGTGACGAAGGTGGCTTCGCTCCTAATCTAAGTGCCAATATGGATGCCCTTGATATTCTGGTTGAGGCGATCGGTAACGCAGGGTATACCCCTGGTAGCGACCTCGCAATCTGTCTCGACCCGGCTACTAGCGAGATCTATAAAGGGGGCAAGTACGTCCTTGCGGGGGAAGGTCGTTCGCTTACCTCTGAAGAGATGGTCGACTATTGGGTCGAGGTTGTGGATAAATACCCAGTCGTCTCAATTGAAGATGGAATGGCAGAAGATGACTTCGATGGTTGGAAGCTACTAACTTCGAAGTTAGGCACTCGGGTTCAATTGGTCGGTGACGATCTATTTGTTACAAATCCCGAGATCCTAGCGCGCGGAATCAACGATGGTATCGCCAACTCTGTCTTAGTGAAGTTGAACCAGATCGGGACTTTGACTGAGACTATTGAGACCGTTGAGTTAGCTAAGCGATCCAAGTACTCCGCAATCATCTCACACCGTTCGGGAGAGTCAGAGGATGCCTTTATTGCGGATCTAGCAGTAGCTATGAACGCTGGTCAGATCAAGACCGGTGCTCCAGCAAGAAGCGATCGTGTTGCGAAATATAACCAACTTCTCCGCATTGAGAGTGAGTTGGGTTCTACAGCGCGTTTCGCGGGTGCTTCCCGCCTTTCAAAGTAGGCACAATAACAAAATAGGTTCGAGTGTTGCATCGATGTGATTTGATGGTAACCTTGAAAAAGATGCAGCACTCGAAGGTGAACCATAAAGCAAAGTCGGCGACGGTTAAGGGGTTACTTGTCCTTATCGCGACTACTGCTGTGGCAGCGTCCCTTTTGTGGAAACCTATTAATGGCTACTTGAGCGAGCGTGCACTCCTGAATTCGACGAGGGCCCAAGTATCGGCACTGCAGGGGCAAAACCGTCAGATATCAAACGAGATTGGACGTCTAAACAACCCCAATGAGATCGCCTATCTCGCTAAGACGAAGTTAGATATGGTTCCAATTGGTGCGAAGTCAGTAACGCCATAACGACCTACGTTGACTAAGAAACGTAGCAACTTCAGGACCCTTCTTAGGGTCCTTTTTGTTTTACCGGCCTCCCCGACGTACTCTTCCTGATTGAAATTAGCTCATTAAAGGGTTTGACCTGCTCCTTGGGGGAAGGAGCAGGTCTACATACTTGGGGGAAGTTGCAATATTTACAACATCGACTCGGGGATATGATTCCTTTACAGATAATTAATTTTGTGTGACCTATGTCATTGCGGTCACTACTAGTTGACCGCCAAAGAGGTGCTGGAGCCACTGTCAATTGGGAAAGCAATATAGGTGGGGTAGGATTGTGATACAGACCGGAGATGGTGACAGTGGCGATTTCAAAGCTAGCAGTGAAGCGAAGAGTCAACGTTCTGATGGCGATCGCCCTAGTAGTCACACTTGCCGTCAGTAGTCTCTTGATCGATCAATTGGTTTCCAACGATCGAAGTGCGACTTTAAACCAAGTAAGAATTCAAAGCCAAGCTACCGCCACGACTGATGCTCAAATATCCGAGAGCCAATCTTTTACTAAGGTTGACTCTGGGTCTGAGAAGTTGGTCAAGGGAGTGACGGTACTGTCCATGTCAGGACAGAAAGCGCGCGTATCTCACGTCGATGACTTCAATTTTGGTTGGACTGGAGTTTGGAGTGCTGACTGCCAGGATACGGCATCGCCGAGTATCTTCAAAGTTGATTTCATCTCGATATTGCCATCTGGTTCTAAGTCGGCGGTCGTCGTTGAGAAGAAGGTTGATTCAGGCGGATTCATATCGGGAACTTTTGATGGCGTTAATGCTTCAAGTGGGCAGCTTAGGGTCGAGTCAAACTGCGATTGGTCGCTGTCAATTGTGAAGGTATCTTAGATAAGGATTGCCAAACGTCTTGGTAATCGCGTTTTAGTGCAATGATTCTATGTGGCACTGAGGCCTTCATCCTCGGATGCGTTCCGGGTGAGTTAGTGCGGCGCTAGGTTCTTCGGAAATTGCGGCGCGGTATTTAGCCAGCTTAGGGTAGTGATCAATAAGAAGAAGAGATCAATTAGAAGAAGCGACGTCGTCCTCTGCGTGCAAAGAATCGAATTGCAAGGATCGGAATCCCTACCGTTATCGCGAGCATTGCCATAGAGCGAATGAAGAAGAATGCTCCGAATGCACCTGCTTGAAGTGCGGGGAGGAAAAATAGCGCCACCGCAACCCAAATCAGCGCACTTCGACCTCGGGGGCGCCGTGGGTAATTGTGACGTTGGTTGACTGCGTTAGTTTGAGTTGGTACGAACGAAGGAGGGCCGGCGTAGTTGCTGCGTATATAGCTTCGAGCCGATGACCTAACGAGTTCAACTCCACCAGGGATGTCGCGCACCAGTGGCATTAAATCTGAAAATGTTTTAGCCGAAACAGCTTGCTCGAGGCGGTTGCTCATCTCTTCGGTCGTTATGAATCCGTGGGTCATTGCATCCGAGAGGAAAGTCGTTACCTTGTTTCTGTCGTTATCGCTAGCTCTTAGAAAAAGTTCGTCGCCCATAAAGCTGACTTTACCACTGAATCCTAAAGAATGCCCAAAGACTGATGAGAAATTGCGTCTCTTTGGTCACACGTAAGCGGGCAAAAACGCAGACAAATGGACTAAAGACGAGGCAGAATAAAGTTATCCATGAAGAAGCGTCTTCTCGCGATCCACTCTTCTACCGTGATAGCGAAGAGGTCGTGATCCTCCCAGACTCCGGCAATTTCGATATATCGTCGTGCCATGCCTTCGTGTCGAAGTTCAAGTTTTTCGACCACACGATGGGATGGTTGATTCCTGGGAACGATCGATATCTGGATGCGATGAAGGCCTAGATCTTCGAATGCGAAGCGAAAAATAGTCGCAACTGCCTCGGGGACATAACCATGGCCCGCCTCTTTCATATCGATCCAGTAGCCGATATTCCCACTTTGGAGGGCGCCTCGTGCAATCCCGGATAGATTTGCCTCGCCGATGAATCGTCCATCTACAAATATGCCGAAAGAGTGCGATGCGCCTGTTCGAGCTTCAGATTCACGTGCCATGCACCGCGACACAAACAGTCGACGACCATTTGGATCTCCCCAGCCTGCAGGTGGGAGCGGCTCCCACCTTGTTAACCAATCTCCGCAACGATCGCGTACTTCATTCCAAGCATCGAAGTCGGTTTCGCGCAGTGGTCTCAGCAGGACACGCCTGCCCTTGATGATCATGGACATTTAAGCCTTCGAGGTCCTCTATTGCTCGGTTTATAGCTATCGATGCTAATTGAAAACTACACCGATGTGGGTCAAAATGGATTTGATGGAAATGTGAACGGAATTCTAAAACTTTAACGAAAAATATCAATTTTGTAACAATGAATTGTGAAAGGAGTCACGCAGTGATAGCTTTTGTCACGTTGACATTACAAAATTGGAAGGATAGCCATGGAAGTTACCATGACCGTCAACGGAGCCAAGGTTTCCAAAGACGTTGAGCCCCGTACTCTCTTGGTGCACTTTGTCCG